>NZ_WYCT01000015.1 GCF_011008945.1 Streptomyces harenosi | reverse complement strand
GAGCGGGGCGGGGGCGGTGGCCCGGCGGCGGGGCAGTACGCCGATCGCCACGACCGTCGCGAACAGGAAGAGGGTGGCGGTGACGGCCAGGCCGAGGGCGTATCCGTCGTTGAGTGCCGCGGGGTCGGTGGCCTCACCGGTGCGGTGTGCGGCGACGGTGGCCAGGGCGGCCAGGCCGACGCAGCCGCCCAGTTGGCGGGAGCTGTTGAGGACGGCGGAGGCCATGCCGGCCTCGTGGGGAGCGATGCCGGTGGTCGCGGCGGCGGTGACCGGGGCCAGGACCAGCCCGGCGCCGACGCTGGTGAGGAGGGAGGGCCCGAGTACGTCGGTGAGGAAGCCGCCGCCGGGGCTGATGAAGGCGAACCAGGTCAGGCCGGCGGTGGCCAGCAGACCGCCGGGCACCAGGGATGCGCGGGGGGAGCGGGCCGCGGTCACGCGGGTGGCGACGAGGGTGCCCGCTACCAGGCCGGCGGAGAAGGGCAGGAACGCGGCGCCGGTGGCGGCGGCGCTCATCCCCAGCACCTGCTGCATATAGAGGCAGACGAAGTAGAACGCCGTGAACTGCCCGGCGGCGGCCAGGAAGACCAGGACGTTCGCGCCGGCGACCCAGCGGCTGCGCAGCAGGCCGAGGCGGAGCAGCGGTGCCGGGGCGTGTGATTCGGTGACGACGAAGGCGGCCAGCAGCAGGATCGCGGCGGCGAGTGTCGCCACCGTGGCCGGGGAGGTCCATCCGAGGGCGTCGGTGCGGACCACGCCCAGCACCAGCAGCCCGATTCCGCCGGTCGCCAGGACGGCCCCCAGCGCGTCCGGTTTCTCGCGCCGGACGGGTGGTGTTCCGGCGGGTACGCCCGCGGGGACCAGCGCGAGCGCCGCCGCCACGATGGGCAGATTGATCAGCATGACCCAGCGCCAGCCCGCGTATTGGGTCAGCAACCCGCCCGCCAGTACGCCCAGCGCGCCGCCTGCGGCGTTCATGGCGCTCCACACCCCGAGCGCGCGGATCCGCCGGGGGCCCTCGGCGAACGACGTGGTGAGCAAGGCCAGTGCGGCGGGCGCGGCCGCGGCGGCGCCGAGCCCCTGCCCGGCGCGGGCGGCGATCAACTGCCAGGGGGCCTGGGCCAGCCCGCCCGCCAGCGAGCACAGCCCGAAGACGGCCAGCCCCAGCACGAACAGCCGGCGCCGGCCGTACAGATCGCAGGCGCGCCCGCCCAGCAGCAGGAACCCGCCGAACGTGAGCGCGTAGACGTGCACGACCCACGAGAGGTCGAGCGGTGCGAATCCCAGCGCGGTGCGGATCGCGGGTAAGGCGACGTTGACCACCGACATGTCCAGGGCGACGACGAACTGGGTGACGGCGGATGCCGCCAGTACCACTCCGGGTCGCCCCCGTGAGTTTTTATACATGTAAGGAAAGTAGCCCAGGGGGGCGCCGTTGTCGACGCCTGGGGAATCATGGGGACATGCCGCAACCGCCCGCACCGCGCAAAGCCCCTGGCAGACCTCCCCGCATCTCCCGCGAGGAGGTCGTCGGGGCGGCCCGCCGCATCGTGGCCGAGGAAGGTGTGGACCGGCTGACCATGCGGCGGCTGGCCGCGGAGATCGGCAGCACGCCGATGGCGCTCTACCACCACGTCCGCAACAAGGAGGAACTCCTCGTCCTGCTGCTGGACGACTACGCCGCGCGGACGCTGCACCGCCCCCGGCTGCCCGCCGCGCCCCGGGAGCGGGTCGTCGTCGCCGCCGCCGCGATTCACGAGGCGCTCGCCGCCTGTCCCTGGATCGTGGAGGTCCTGACCGCCGACGATCTGATGTCCGCTTCCGCCCTGTGGTTCGTCGAGCAGATCGTCGACGGTCTGATCGCGTGCGGACTGACCCCCGAGCGTGCCGTCCACGGGTACCGGGCGATCTGGTACTACACCGCCGGGGAGATCGTGGTCCGCGCCACGGCGGCCCGGCGGCGCGCGGACCACGACCGGCCCACCTATCGGGAGCGCGTCTTCGGCGATCTCGACCCGGGCGAGCTGCCGCGCTTGGCGGGCCTCGCCGAGCGCTGGGCGCCGCTGACGGCCGAAGACACCTATCTGGACGGGCTCCGAGCGCTGGTGGACGGCCTCGTCGTCACCGGCTGACGAGTCGTTCCCGGCCGTGTGCGCCCGGTGGGCCCCGCCGTGGCGGTCGGTGCGGAACCGGGCTTGCGTTCGTCGCTCACGGGCGGGCCGGGGTCCGGGGCGGCGGGCCCGTCTGTGAGCGGGATGGCCGGGCATACGGGAGTCATCCCCTGTGAGAGGAGCTCACCCCATGCTCGGCATAGTGGCGGCGGTGCTGTTCTTCATCGCGTTTCTGGTCAACGCGGCGGAGATCGGCACCAATGACGTGTTCTCTTCGGTGAACATCATGCTGCTGGGGCTGACCGCCCTGGCTCTGCACGTGGCGGGAATCGGGGCCGGCTGGTCCCGCAGACACTGACCGGCGCCACACCCCGATGGCCCGGCGACACCGTCGCCGGGCCATCGGGGCGCTCACGGTGCCGGAGCCGGGCCCCTGGCCCGCCCCGGCCCGGCCTTTTCCGCTCACGGGCGGTCCGGCAGCCGCAGCCACTCCTCCCACGTCAGGTCCCGTCCGATGAACCGGGGCCGCGTGAACGGCCAGTCCTCGGCGATCCAGCGCGGCACGAACGCCTCCAGCGCCCGCTCCAGCGCACCGCCCACCTCCTCGTCCACCACCCACCAGGAGATCTCCGCGTCGGCCGCCCGCTTCTGCGGCGGGTCGATGTACACGCAGCCGCGCAGGGCGGTGCGGTCCGGATTCTCGATGGTGTAGTTGAACGACTCGTGGGCCTCGATCTCCGCGGCGTGCCGCTCCAGGTCCGCGAGGTTCGCCTCGTACGACATCGTGGCCGCCGGCCAGCCCCAGGCGGCCCCGAAGACCGACCACAGGCGCTCCCGTGAGCCCATCACCGCGGGGTAGTCGAGCGGCGCGTCCGCACCGCGGATCGGACGCAGCCGGTGGCCCGCGCCGCCGGGTATGTCGACGTGCGAGGGGTGGGTGAAGCCGTGCGGCAGCCAGGTCATGGGCGTGAGCCAACCACGCCGCGGCGTGCCGCGTAAAAGGATTTACCGGCCCATCGGTCTATCGGCCCATCGGTCTATCGGCCCATCGGTCTATCGGTCTGTCGATCTGTAGGTCTGTCGTCTGCCGGTGTCGAGGGTGTGGGGGGCGGTCAGTGCGGGGTCCCGGCCGGGCGTGTTTGTGTCGTGCGCATGGCAAATTTGTTGACTATTGGTCAACTCCCTTGTGACGGACGTTCATTTGCGTGACTCTTCTGGTCAGCCGGGGCGGAACACAACGCTCCGAGCGGGTGAGCGATCACGGGCGCCCACCCCACAGACGCGCCCCACCCAGGCGCGACGCCTAGAGGAGGAACACCTCGTAATGGCACGACTGCGCAGCAAGAGCATACGGTTCGCCGCGATCGCCGGTGCCGCGGCGGCCGCCCTGGCCGGTGGCATCACGGCCCTTCCCGCTCACGCCGCCCCCGCCGAGGGCACGGTGCTCGCCGCCGGTTCCCCCACGGCGATCCCGGGCAGCTACATCGTGACGCTCAAGAAGGACGCCGGGCTCAAGGCGTCCTCGGCCGCGGGCAAGGACCTCGTCGACGACTACGGCGGCACGGTGAAGAAGACGTTCGGCAGCGCCCTGAACGGCTACACCGCCACCCTCTCCGCGGCGGAGGCCAGACGGCTCGCCGCCGACCCCGCGGTGGCCTCCGTCGAGCAGGACCAGCGGGTCCGGCTCACCGACACCACGCAGACCAGCGCGCCGTGGGGCCTGGACCGCGTCGACCAGACCTCGCTCCCGCTGTCCGGCACCTACACCTACCCCGACAGCGCGGGCAGCGGCGTCACTGCGTACGTCATCGACACCGGCGTCCGCATCACGCACCAGCAGATCAGCGGTCGTGCCGCCTACGGGTACGACGCCGTCGACGGTGACACCACCGCCTCCGACGGCAACGGCCACGGCACCCATGTGGCCACCACCATCGCCGGAACCACCTACGGGGTGGCCAAGAAGGCGAAGATCGTCGCCGTCCGGGTGCTGGACAACAACGGCTCCGGCACCACCGCCGGAGTCATCGCCGGCATCGACTGGGTGACCAGGAACCACTCCGGCCCCTCGGTCGCCAACCTGTCGCTCGGCGGCGGTGTGTCCAGCACCCTGGACACCGCCGTGCGCAACTCCATCGCGAGCGGCGTCACCTACGCGGTGGCCGCGGGCAACAGCAACGCCAACGCCTCGTCCTTCTCGCCCGCCCGGGTCGCCGAGGCCATCACCGTGGGCGCCACGACGAGCACGGACGCCAGGGCGAGCTACTCCAACTACGGCTCGGTCCTGGACATCTTCGCCCCCGGCTCCTCCATCACCGCCGGCTGGCACACCGGCGACACCGCCACCAACACCATCTCCGGCACCTCGATGGCGGCCCCGCACGTGGCCGGCGCGGCGGCGGTCTACCTGGCCAACCACACCTCCGCCACGCCGTCCCAGGTCGCCTCGGCCCTGGTCGGCGGCGCGACCACCGGCAAGGTCACCAGCCCGGGCACGGGTTCGCCCAACCGGCTGCTGAAGCTCGTGCCGTGACGTCTCCGTCCCGCCACGCCTGACCCGGGGCAGCGCCCCGGGGCCGACACGGCCCCGGGGCGTCCTGCGTTTCCTCGGGGACCGGGCCGCGGGTCGCCCTGGAGTTCCCTGGATCAACGGCCCTGGAGCGCCCTGACGTTGTCGCCGAACGTCCAGTTCCTCGAGCCGTCCCAGTTGATGGACCACGTCATGAGGCCCTTCAGGCTCGTGCCGTAGTGGTTCCACGCCTGGGCGACCTGGGACGGGGTCATGTGGCCCCCTCCGGCGCCCGGCTGGGCGGGCAGGCCCGGGACCTGCTTGTCGTAGGGCACCCGGATCGTCGTCCCCTGGATGACCAGGCCCTTGTTCAGGCAGTCGGTCTGCGCGGTGAAGCCCTGGACCGTACCGGCCGCGTAGGAGTCGCCGGAGCAGCCGTACATGCTGCCGTTGTAGTACTGCATGTTCAGCCACCACAGGCGGCCGTTGTCCGCGTACTTCTTGATGATCGGCAGGTACGCGCCCCAGATCGACCCGTAGACCACGCTGCCGCCGGTGACGTAGGCGGTCTCCGGGGCCATGGTCAGGCCGAAACCGTCGGGCATGCGCTTCAGGATGCCGTCGATGATGCGGATCAGGTTGGACTGCGACGGGGAGAGCTGGTTGATGTTGCCGGTGCCGACCAGCCCGGTCTCGATGTCGATGTCGATGCCGTCGAAGTTGTACGTCTTCAGGATCGGGACGATCGTCTCGATGAACCGGTCGGCGACGGCGGTGGAGTTGAGGTCGATGCCGGCCGCCGCCCCGCCGATGGAGAGCAGGATCGTCTGCCCGGCCGCCTTCGCCGCGCACATCTCCGCCGGGGTGGCGACCTTCACGCCCGTGTCCATGCCGTTCTCCCACAGCGCCGTGCCGTCGGAGCGGATGACCGGGAAGGCCGCGTTGATCACGTTGTAGCCGTGCTGGGCGATGCGGGAGTCGGTGATCGGGGTCCAGCCGAAGGGCGGGTGGACGCCGTTGGAGGCGCCGTCCCAGTTCTCCCAGTAGCCCTGGAGGACCTTCCCGGCCGGTTTGGGTTTCGGGGCGCAGGTGTCGGCGGCCGGGGCGGCCGACGCGGCCGGGGCGGTGACGAGCGCGAGCGGGGTGAGGACGGCCGCGGCGAGCGCGGCGGCGAGCGAGCGAACGGTGCGGCGGACCATGCATGGCCTCCCGGTGGGGCGCCGTGGGAACTGGGGACATGCGGAGCCGACGGATGTGGGCCGTCGGCTGGTGTCGAAGGCATGACACGACAGTCGACGATGACGACAGTGCTCTGGTCCAGACCATCCGTCAAGAGGTCTGGACCAGAACGGATCCGCCGCTGCGCGCGAGGGCAGCGACGCGGCATCGACTCGTACGAGTGCACCTGCTTGGCTGCCGGCGGAGGCCGGCCGACGGGTCACTGCCAGGCGGTCGCCTCGGAGGCGTGGATGCAGTAGTGCTCGTACGTGCTCTTGCCGCCGGCCTTGGGGACCGCGCAGGCCGTGACCTGGAACTCGCCGTCGCCCACGCGCACCATGCTGGTGAATTTGTCGTTCCCGTACTCGATCTGGGCACTGCGCCGGGCGCCGCCGACGGCCTCCACCGTGACCACGTCCCCCGGGTTGCCGCGCTCGATCCGCCCCCAGACCGCCTGGCACTCCTCGCTGTAGCGCAACTGCAGAAGCGCGGGATTGCCGTCGGCCGGCTCGAAG
Source organism: Streptomyces harenosi (assembly GCF_011008945.1). Taxonomy (GTDB): domain Bacteria; phylum Actinomycetota; class Actinomycetes; order Streptomycetales; family Streptomycetaceae; genus Streptomyces; species Streptomyces harenosi. Next base: position 38,714 of record NZ_WYCT01000015.1, on the reverse strand, counting down.
GTACGGGCGTCCTCGGCGCACCCCTGGTTCTGCGGGTTCTTCCCCTCGCACGCTTCCCCCGGGCAGGTCGGCTCGTCCAGGAAGACGTTCACGACGTGCTCGCCGAGCGGGGTCAGGACGGCCGCCGCCACCGCGCCGACGATCGCCACGGCGTAGGCCAGCCGCGTCCCGGCGTCCCGCCAGGCGCGGCGGCGCGCGGGCGGCTGTCCCTCAGGACCGGAGGGCGTGGGGGAGGAGGGGTCGTCGGTGCTGCTCACGGGTACCGCCTTGGCGTGCTGGACGGGAGAAACAGAATCCGCCCGTGGCGCCGTGGGGGAAAGGCACACACCGGAGGCACGAAGGCACGCGTGTTCCCCTCCATGCGCCCCTGCACGGGTGGCGGATGCACACCCCGCAGCGGGGGCGCACACCCTGCGGCGGCCGGTTCTCTCGGCCCAGGAGGTCGGCGACGTCGGCGGGCCGGCAGGAGCGCGACGGCCGAGGGAGCGGGAGGAGTCGGCGTGTCATGGCTCAGCAGGGCCGCCCGGACCGGTACAACTTCGCCGGTAAGCCGTTCAGCTTCGTTGCCTCGTTGCCTCGTTGCCTCGTTGCCTCGTTGCCTCGTTGCCTCGTTGCCTCGTTGCCTCGTTGCCTCGTTGCCTCGTTGCCTCGTTGCCTCGTTGCCTCGTTGTCAGAGGACAGCGGCCGAACCCTGAGCGTGTGCCGATGACGTTCGAGCCGTGCAGGCCGCTCGCTCGGATTCGTGACGGAGGGTGTCAGGAAGGCGCCTTCGGCTGTGTCCCGGAGGCAACAGCGCCCCCGGGGCATGAGGAAGAAGGAGGAGTCGGCATGGCGATCAAGCGGATGGACAACGTCGGCATCGTGGTCGAGGACATGGATGCCGCCATCGCGTTCTTCGTGGAACTCGGTATGGAACTGGAGGGCCGGGCGGAGGTCGAGGGGCCCTTCGCCGACCAGTGCACAGGATTGCGCGGCGTCCACTGCGACATCGCGATGCTCCGGACCCCGGACAGGCACAGCCGACTCGAGCTGGCGAAGTACCGCAGCCCCGCGGCGATCAGCGCCGGGCCGCGTGATCGGCCGCACAACGTCCTGGGCACGCACCGCGTCATGTTCGCCGTCGACGACATCGAGGACACCGTCGCCCGCCTGCGCACTCACGGCGCCGCACTCGTCGGCGAGCTGGCACGGTACGAGGACAGCTACCGGCTCTGCTACGTCCGGGGGCCCGAGGGCATCATCGTCGGACTGGCCGAGCAGCTCAGCTGAAGGCCGGCGCGGGAGCCGGCGCACTCATCAGCCCCCGGCCGCCGCCTCCGACGCCCGACAGCCCTGCCCGTACCGCCGGTGCGAGCAGGGACGAGGTCCGCCGTTGCGCGTCGAGGGCGACGCGGATGCCGACGAGGGCGGCAGCGCCTGGCGCCGGTTGCGGGCGGGCACGACCCCCGGTGTGCGCACAGGGCGGAACCGGCCGGGCCGGATGCGGGCGGGCCCGGCCGGGGCCGCGGTCAGGAGGTGTGCGGACAGGTGCCGCGGTACTCCTCGATGGTCAGGCTCGGCCGCGGCAGCGGGCACAGGAACTGCTCGTAGCGGGTGTCATTGTCGATGAACCGCTTCAGCCAGCTGATGCTGTACTTCGCGATCGTGGTGTTCGACCTGTTCGGCGTGAAGTGGGAGGCGTTGTTCAGCTCCAGGTAGGCCCGGTCGAGCGAACTCGGCAGGCTCTGGTAGAACGGCTCGGAGTGCGAGGACACCGGGGCGATGGTGTCGCCGTCCGCCCCGACGAGCAGGGTCGGGGTCTGGATCTCGGGCCAGGTCTTGTCGAGGTTCCACGCGGTCAACGGAATGGCCGCCTGCAGGGACGGCCGGCTCTTGGCTGCCTCCAGGGCGCCGCCGCCGCCCATGGAGTGGCCCATCACCCCCAGGCGGGTGGCGTCGATGCGATTGCGGACGCTGCTGCGCTCGGTGAGGTAGTCCAGCGCGGCCAGGAGCTGGCGACCGCGGCTGGCGGGCTGGTCGGAGGTGGTGTTGGTGTCGATGGTGAAGACGACGAAGCCCTGGGAGGCCAGTCGCGGCCCGAGCCAGGCGATGGAGGACTGCCGTGCGGTGTACCCGGGCGAGATCGCCACGGCGCCGAAGGTGCCGTCGGCGGTGCTGGTCGGGTAGTAGATCGTGCCACCGCCGAAGCCGGTGACGGACAGGGAGGAGACGGAGGTCTGGGAGACGGCGTACGGACCCCGGGAGGCCTCGATGCTCGCGGTGGTCGGGGCGGGTCCGCGCTCGTAGGGGTTCTCCGCGGCACTGGCGCTCGGGGAGAGCGTGGTGGCCAGTCCCGCGATGGCGGCCAGGCCGGCGGTGAGCACGCCATGGCGGCGTCGGCGGTGGCTGTGGGACCCGGGCGCGCCGGGAGCGGGCCGGCGGGCGAAGAGCTGCACAGAGGTTCCTTTCGCTTGACGGACGGCAGCCAGGGCGAAACGGCATCGCGGGTGGAGCCGAGTCGTCCGCAGGTGACTCGTGTCACCGGCTGGCCGCCATTCATCGGAGACCGGAAATATAAAAGGAAAAGCGCGGCGCAGTCACGCACCCCGTGACCGGCCCTCGCTCGGACAACGCCTGGTACTCCAGCAGCGTTTCAGTATCCGACCGGGCCGGATGGCGAAACGCTGCTGGAATATCAAGTGAAATGGGCGTATGTCTCCGGATGGCGATGGGCCCTGGTCGATCTCTCCGCCGGGCCTGATCGTGCGGCGACAGCGGCGCGACGTGGCCCCACGTGGTCGCGGCCGGGCGGGATGCAGAGCAGGGGCTGTACGACGGCAACGGCGGAGCCTCGCTGATCGATACGTTCCCGGAGCGGCTGCGGGGGCTCCGCACGCGCCGGGGCGCCGAGGCCGAGTGCGCGCCCGGGTACGCCGACCGGACCCGGTTGTGCACGATCAGCCGCGTGCCCGCGGCCATGGCCTGCTTCGGGGACTCGGGCGGGCCGCGGCTCGACCCAGGCGGCTGCCGGGCCTCGGGCCGCCCTGACCGGGTGTTCGTCCGCCCGGTGGACGAGTATCGGCAGGTCGCTGTGGCGGCGGGGCCGGTGTCCGCCCGGGGCACACCAGGCCGGGCGCCACCCCGTACACCGGCGAGCCCCCGACGGGCGTCAAGATCCTAGGATCTGCGCATGGCAACGAGACTCGTGCAGATCAATATGAAGGCCCATGACGACGCCGCGCTCGGCCGGTTCTGGGCGGAGGCACCCGGCTGGGGCATCGACAGCGAGGCACCGGGCGTCACCAACCTCGAACCCGTGGGCTTCTCCTACCCCGACCCCACCGCCGTCTGCATCGACCTCGTCGCCCGACCGGAACCGAAAACGGTCAAGAACCGGGTGCACGTCGATCTGGCCACCACCTCGGCCGCCCACCAGACGGAGCTGGTCGCGCGCCTGAAGGACCTCGGCGCGACCCTCGCCGACGTGGGTCAGGGCGACGTCCCCTGGACGGTCATGGCCGACCCGGAGGGCAACGAGTTCTGCGTCCTGGAGCCCCGCCCGGTCTACCGGGACACCGGACCGATCGCCGCAGTGGTGGTCGACTGCGCCGACCCGCGAGCGATGGCCCGGTTCTGGGGCGAGGCGATGGACTGGACGGTGCACGAGGTCACCGACACCCACGCGACCATGCGCTCCGCCCAAGGCGTCGGCCCCTACCTGGAGTTCGTCCGCACCCCTGACACCAAGAGCGTGTGGAACCGCGTCCACCTCGACGTCTGCCCCTACCCCGGTGACGACCTGGCCGCAGAGGCTGCCCGACTGCGGGCCCTGGGCGCCACCGACCCCGGTATCGACCAGTCCGCGATCTCCTGGACGGTTCTGGCCGACCCGGAGGGCAACGAGTTCTGCCTCCTGTCCCCTCGCTGACCCCGGACAACGGCTCCGGCCGTTCGTGGGCCGGCGGCGGGGTCCGGTGGCGGCTCGCGGAGAGGTGCCGACCGGGCGATGCGGGCCCCCGCAACCGGCGGCACCGGTCGCGGCCGGCAGGCGGCCACGACAGGCCGGGCCCCGGTGCGCGGCCGTGACAGGCTCGCGCCGGTGCCGGGCGGGTCCGGATGCAGGGGCACGTACCCGACCTGGCTCATAGAGCGGTCTCGTGTGTCGTTTCTTCACCGTTCCGCGGCGCCGTGTCGAGGACGGCGTCCAGTAGCCGCCGGGAAGTCTCCAATTGGCTGATCGTCTCGGTGATGCGGGTGCGTTCGCGCCGCAACTCCCCGATGAAGGTCGGGCAGCCGGATGGCACCCTCAGTTCATCCTTGTCGCGCACACAGTGAACGACCTTGCCGATGACTGCGGTGGAGAGCCCTGCGGCGAGCATGGCCCGGATGTGGCGGACCATGGCGACGTCCGCCTCCGTGTACTCGCGGTAGCCGTTGTCCGACCGTGCGGGGCGGAGCAGATCCTGCTCCTCGTAGTAGCGCAACAGCCGCCTGCTCACTCCCGTTTCGCGGGCGAGGTCGCCAATGCGCATTCCGGTCCCCCTTCTTGACCTTCACATCGATGTGATGCCTTACCGTCCCCAGTATCACCAGTCACGGAATGGAGGGACCGGATCATGCCGGGGGCAGTGATCATTGGTGCGGGACCGGGGATCGGGCAGGCAGTGGCGCGTCGGTTCGCCAGAGAGGGGATGCCCATCACGCTGATCGCCAGGGGCGGACAGACGCTGCGCGTCGTCGCGGACGGGCTCGCTCCCTACGACGTCCCGATCATTACCTTGCAGGCCGACAGCACCGACCGGGCCGAGTTGGACGCGGCCCTGGACCAGGCCGTCGGCGAGCACGGCGTACCGGAGGTCGCCGTGTACAACGCCGCGCTCGTCCGCGCGGACGAGCTGGGCGAGTTGTCGGTCCGTGATCATATGGAAGCGTGGGCGGTCAATGTGGTCGGCGCGCTGAATGCCGCAGCGCGCCTCGCGCCGGCCATGGCAGCACGGGGGAGCGGAACGTTCCTTGTCACAGGCGGCATGCCCGAGCCCAAGCCGGAGTATGTGAGCCTTTCCCTTGGCAAGGCGGGCGTCCGGACCTTGATCGCGCTGCTCGATCAGCAGTACGGCTCCTTCGGAGTCCACGCGGCGAGCGTCACCGTGGATGGCCCGGTCGCCCCCGGCACCGACTTCGACCCCGACGACATAGCTGAGCACTACTGGCGCCTGCACACGCAGCCGCGCCACCTGTGGGACCGCGAGGCGCTGCACAGCAACCGCTCCTGACAGCGCGCGGCCCACCAGAACCGGCGAGCCGGCCGTTCCGTCGAACGATCTGCTTCGCGGACTGCGGCTCACGACCAGCGTAAGTACCTTCAAAGACCGTCACGCCAGCCCTGTGGTCGGCCACTTCAAGCTGGCGGAGGCTCAGTGGTGCAGGGGGAGTCGGGCGGATCGTTGAAGGAGCGCGAGTGCCGCAGGGTGTGCGTGTTGTGGTGGCGCAGACTGCGGTAGCTCGCCAGCCCGACGGAGTCGGACTTCGCCCCGCCGTTCAGCGCGATCAGGTTGACGTTGACGTAGACCGCGTCATCGCGGGCCACCCCCGGGTGCCGCGGCCCCGTTGACGGAGCCCGGGCGGTACGGCGCGAGGGCGCCGACGTCGAGCCCCACCGTGCGGCCGATCCGGTCGAGCAGCTCGGCCTGCCGCTCGGGCCGCCCGGCCAGCCACCGGTGGGCGGCCGCGTCGACTTCGACGCGGAAGGCTCCGGCCAGGAGCCTGACCCGCAGATCGCGCACGGGCGCGCGCCATTCGGACAGGAACCCGCGTACGGCCGTCTCCGCGTGCTCGACGAGTTGCAGCCGCGGCCGGGTCACCGGCACGCCGACCGCGATCCTGGACGCCAGGCAGGGGGTGCCCGGTTTGTCGGCCACCGCGAGCCCCCACTCCCGCGCCACGGCCCGGACCTGTGCCTTGCCCAGACCCGCGGTGGCCAGCGGTTCGACGGCTCCGCGCTCCCGCGCCGCGCGCAGCCCCGGCCGGTGCGCGGACCGGTGGTCGTCGCGATGGGTGCCGGTCGCCACATGGGCGTAGCCGCGGGCCGCCGCCAGGTGCGCCACCGCGGCCAGCACGGTCCGCTTGCAGAAGTAGCAGCGGTCACCGGTGTTGGCGCGGTACCCGGGCACGGCGAGCTCGTCCGTCGGGAGGACGACCAGCTCCGCGCCCAGCTCCGCCGCCGTCCGCCGGGCGAGCAGCAGTTCGTCCCGGGCCAGGGCGGGGGAGTCCGCGATCGCCGCGAGCGTGTCGGACCGGCCCAGGGCCCGCAGCGCGGCGGCGAGCACCACCGTGGAGCCGACGCCGCCCGAGTAGGCGACGACGACGCTGTCCAGACGGCCCACCTCGGCCAGCAGCGCCTGAGCGGCGCGGGAGGCGGGGGGATCGGTCGGGGGCATCGGCATGTGGTTCATCCCTTCAGTGCCCGGTACAGGCGGTCTGCCGGACCGGCGACGCTGCCGGCCATCGGCCACGACGCCGCCGGGGACTGCGGCGGCGTGCGCACGTGCCACATCGTGCACCCGGGCGGCACGCCGATGCGGCTGATCGTCGGGCGCAGCCCTCCGTGGCGTAACCGTCCGGGACGATGTTGAACTCCGCGTCCCCGGTGGCGCCGCTGCGCGGGAAGCGGGCGGGACTGCGGCTGCGCGTGCCCGCGGGGGATGCCCGGCGCCCCGTTGCGGGCCACGGCGCCGATCATGTCGCCCAGGACCCGCAGCGGGTGCCCCGGCCACCCCTCCCGGTGCGCCGCGTCGGAGGCGACGATGCCGGACCGCAGGACGACGGCCGGCCGGCCCAGCCGCCGCGCCCAGTCCCGCACCAGCCTCTCCGCCCGGTACTCGGACTCGTCGTAGTGGGTCTCGAAGCCGAACGCGTCGGTGAGGTCCTCCTCGGCGACCACGCCCGCGCGGCGCCCGCCCGCCACGGCCACGGTACTCGGATGGACCAGGCGGCAGCCCGGCGCGGTGGCCCCGGCGAACTCCAGGACCCGCTCGGTGCCGTGCACATCGGTGCGGAACCGCCGCTGGCGCTCTCCCGCCAGCGCGATCTCCCCGGCGCAGTGCCAGACCGTTTCGGCCTCCCGTGCCAGACGCCCGTACACGGCGGGCGCCAGGCCGAGCCACGGCCGCGTGACGTCCCCGCCGACACAGCGCAGCCGCGAGCGGGCCGGTGCGCCGATTCCGCCGCGCGCGAGGCTCTCCAGGACCGCGAGGACGCGGGAACGCAGCTCGGCGGCGGTTCCCCTGCCCAGTACGGTGACGTGCCGACCGCGGCGGACGAGCAGCCCGAGCAGGAGCCTGGAGCCCAGGAATCCGGTGGCGCCGGTGATCGGAGTGGTCACGCGGAGCAGCATGGACCAGTTCCCGGCGGCAGGGTGGTCACCCTTTGGAATTAACCGATTACTTTATGGATTCGCCAAGTTGTGTATGCGGACCGCCCGCCCGGAAGCCCGTCTGCGTCCGGCCCCGACCCGCCGGCCGGGCGCCCGGGATCGCGTCTCCCGGGCCGCCGGTTCACAGAAGATGCCGATCAGCGGCGGCGGAAGGCCACGGCCAGGTGTTCGGGGGCCAGGCGGCCGGCCCGGCCGCGAAGGGCCGGGCCGCGCGGCGGGGACCGGGCGGGCACCGGGGCCGCGTGGCAGGACCGGGCGGGCGCCGGGGCCGCGCCGGCCGGCGGTCACCCGGTCCACGGCGGGCCGGGCGTCAGGCGCCGGAGCAGACGGTGCCGTTGAGGCGGAAGACCGTCGGCTGCGGATTGGGCCCGTCATTGGCGCCGACGAACCCGAACGACGCCGCGGAGCCGCCGTCCGGGGCGAGCGGACCCGCACCCTCCGGAGCGGTCACCCGCACCTGCCGGCCACTCTGGTGGAACGTGGCGTTCCAGCCGGAGGAGACCGACTGACCGTCCGTCGGCCAGGTCCAGTCCAGGGTCCAGCCGCTGATCGGGGTGGCCGAGAGGTTCCGGACGGTGACCGTGGCGACGAAGCCGTTGCCCCAACTGGTGTCGCGGTGGTACGTCACCGCGCACGCGGCGTCCGTCGGGGTGCCGGTGGTGAAGGTCAGCGGGGTGGACGGGGCGGAGAGCCGTCCCGAGGCGTCGGCCGCCAGCACGTTGACCGTGTGGGTGCTGCCCGGGGGCAGGTTGCGCAGGGTCACGGAGGTACCGGTGGTCTCGCCGATCAGCCGGGTGTGCGCGCCGTCGCGCTCCTGGACCAGATAGCGGGCGGCTCCCTGCGCCGCCGGCCAGGACAGGCGCGCGGTGGTGTCGGTCACTGCCTCCAGGCGCGGGGTGCCCGGGGCCTGCGCCGCCGAGGCACCGGGGCCGGTGCCCGCCTGCGGGCTGAGGGTGACGGTGACCATCGCGTACGGCGGCACGGTGACCCGGGAGGCGGACGCACCCGCGCCGGTGACTCCGGTGATGTCGCTGTCGCCGCGCGCGTAGCGGCGCACCTCGGGGGCGGCGGCGGACGGTGTGAAGCCCGTGTAGTCGAGGTCCACGGTCCGCTCGGCGTCCGGGTTCTTGTTGATGAGCAGGACGCTCAGGCGCCCGTCGCGACGGTGCACGGCGTGTGCGGAGACGTCCTGCCCGGAGGAGGCGGCGGCGACCAGGGTGTCGCCCTCGGTGCCCAGTTCGCGGGTCATCTTCATGCCGAAGTACGGGTGGAACGGCGTGTTCGGCGGCGGCTGGCAGACGTCACCGGTGCAGGCGCCGCTGGAGAGCATCCCCATGTCGCCGTAGTCGGTCTCGCCGTCGACGGTGGTGATCTGGCCGGCCCCGTTGTGGGTGTTCCACCACTCGACCGTGAAGACGCCGTTCTCCAGGGCCGTCAGGAACGCGTCCGCGGCGAACAGGCCGTTGGGCCGGGCGGTGAGCCGGGCGCCGCCGGTGTTGGTGTTGATCTCGGTGAGGGCGATGCCGATGCGCGGCGAGTCGGCGCCCGCGTACCGGTCGATCTGGGAGCGCACCTCCCGCAGTTCACCGGGGAGCCCGGACAGCCGGGCCATGGCGTCCTCGGCGGTGGTGCCGGAACCGCCCGCGTACCAGTGGACGCTGACGAAGTCGATGACGTCGGTGACCTCCGAGAGCACGGTGTGGTTCCAGTCGCCCGGATCGCCCTCGGCGACCACGCCGTCCGGCCAGTGGCCCGGCGTGGTGAGGACCGCGCCGATCTTGATCGTCGGGTCGACGGCCTTCATCGCCTCGGCGTAGGCGCGGACCTGGCGGGCGTACTCCCGGGGGCTCTTGTCCTCGTGCTCGTCGTGCTCCCAGCCGTTGCCGTAGTGGCCGTTGCCGTAGATCTCGTTGCCGATCTCCCAGTACTTCGCGCCGTAGTCCTTGGTGACGTTCGCGTACCGCACCCAGCCGGCCGCCTCCTCGGGCGTGCCCGAGCCGTAGTTGGCGATCAGGATCGGCTGCGCCCCGGTGGCCCGCACGGTGTTCATGAAGGCGTCGAAGCCGGTGCCGGGGGCGACGTATCCGCCGGGCGCCGTGTGGGTCTGCCAGTGGTAGATGTCCGCGTAGGAGCCGCCGGGGTAGCGCATCGCTCCGACGCCGGCCGCCTTCATCAGCGTGGCCACCTCGGGATCGTTCATGTGGGAGTCCCAGACGGCGGCGTTGACACCGCGGGCGACATCGGACAGCCGGCCCAGCGACGCCTGGGTGTTGACCCGGACGCCGACATCGGCGGCGGCCGCCCGGGGCGCGGTGGGCGCGGCGCCCGCGGCGTCCGCGAGGGGCAGCAGGGCGAACGCGGCGGCCAGCACGGCCGCGGTGCGCGCGAGGCGGTGGCGACCGGTTCTCGCGGTGCGGGCGGCGCCGGTGACGGCCGGCCGGCCGGATCGGTGCAGTGGTGGCACGTGGGCCCTCCTCAAGGGTCCGCGGCACGGGCGGGCGCAAGGCCGCGGACGGCGTGCCGCCGGACGGGCGGGTGGCGGCGCGACGGCAGGACGGTGCCGCGCCGGTGGCACGGGAACGGTGCGTGCGGGCGGGACGATCGTGCGGGACCGGCGGCGGGCACCGGTCGTGGGAGCGCTCCCAGGATGGAAGGGGGCCGACGCCGTGTCAACGTGCGGGACGCGAGGAGGGCCGATCGCGCAGGGGTGGGTGTGTCACCCGCCGTCGGGCCGCCACAGCCAGCGCAGCGCGTCCGGCAGCAGGACGCCGCCGTGGTTGGGGCTGTGCCCGCCGTCTCCCAGGACGAAGCGGAAGTCGTAGCCCGCTTCGGCGAGAGCGGCCGCCACGCGCAGGTTCTCCGCGAGCCAGTTCCGCCGCGGCTCGTTCCAGCTCAGGTCGCGGTGGCCGCCTTGCAGGAAGACGCGCAGCGGCTTGCGGGGGACGCGGGGGACGAGGTCCGGGTAGGGATTGCCGTCCGGCATCTGCGCGAAGCTGGACAGGTACCCGATGACGCGGCGGAACGTGTCCGGGCGCAGCCAGGCGGCGGTGAAGGCGCAGTTGCCGCCGCTGCTCCCGCCGCAGATGCCCCACCGTTCGGGCGACCGGGCGAGGGTGTAGCGCTCCGCGACCTGCGGGATGACCTCGGTGAGCAGGAAGGTGACGTACCGGTCGTCGAAGGCGTCGTACTCGTTGTTCCGGTTCTTGGGGTTCTCCGCGCCGGGGAAGACGCCCGGATCGACGAACACGCCGATGGTGACGGGTATGTCGCCGCGGTGGACGAGGTTGTCCAGGACGATCGCGCCGCGTACCTCGCCCGCGGGGTCCAGGTACCACCATCCGTCCTGGAACACCATCAGGGACGCCGGCTGTCCCGGTTCGTACCGTGCGGGCACATGGACCCAGAACTTCCGGAAGGTGCCCGGGTAGACCTCGCTGTCCCCCCAGTCGAACGCGACCGTCGTGCCGGCGGGCACGCCCGGCTGCGGAACGGAATCGGGTCCGTGGACGTAGCGCACGTCCGACTGGTCGATCGGCAGCGGCCGGTAGGGCATCTCGATGCTCACGGGGAGCAACCGTAGGGCGGTCGCCACCCCCGGCCGCAAGTGATTTCCGCCCGGTCCGGACGCCCCACGCGGTGCAGCCGGGACGGCGCACATGCGGGATTGAGGCCGGGCCGCGCGGGCATGCGGACCCCGGGACGGTGGACGCTCCGGTGTTCCGGGCGAGGTCAGTCGGCAGGGGAGAAGCGGATGAGGATGGCGGGCAGATCGACGACGGCGCCGGGGCGAGGGGCCGCGCAGACAGGCCACGGTGACGCCCGGACACCACCGCTGCGGCCCGGCGGCTACGACCCGGCCGACTACGCCGCGTACGTGGTGAGCAGCGCCTCGGAGGCCGGGGTGTCACCTCTGCTCGTGATGACGGTGCTCCACAACGAGGCGTACAAGCCGCACCATCCGCTGCTGGAGCGGCTGTGGCAGTGGTGGAAGGCCGAGGCGTCCTTCGGAGTGGCCAACATGCACCGCGCCACGTTCGAGCAGGTCCGGCGAAGGCACGGCCTGACGGGGCGGTGGTCCGACCTGCGGGACGACCCCGCTTTCGCCATCCACGCGGCGGCCCTGCACCTGAAGGACCTCGACCGCCGCCTTCCGCAGCGGCACGTACGCCGCTACACCCGCGACGAACTCCTCGCGCTCGGCTACAACGCGGGTGAACGCAACATGCGTGCCTTCGCCCGGGGTGTCCCGCCGGGCCCCATGGCACGGTCGTACCTGCGCCGTTTCCGCGCACACCGGGGCCGCGCCGCCGGGATCCTGGCGGATCGGGACCTGCCGCGCGACGCCGCGGCGGATTGAACGGTCGCGGTCGCCGCTTCGGCAATGGCGCCGGAGCGGGGCCCCGCCCGCCGCGCGGCAACCCGGGCCGGCCACGGGCGGGCGGTGACCGGCGGGATTCCCGGATTCCCGGACACGGCCGCCCGGCCGTTCCCTATGCTTCCTCGAATGCGGCAACCGCAAGACAGCGCCCTCCCGGCCCGTCCGGCGCCCGAGGTCGCCGGTGAGGGACTCGCGGGCCACCGAGACGGCGCACTGCCGCCGATCGGCGTGGTCGTCCTGGCCGCGGAGAAGGACATGCCCGGGCTGGACCTCTGCGTACGGGGGGTGCTCGCGCACTCCCTGAACCCCGTGGCGCTGGTGCAGGTCGTCACCCGGCGTCCGGCGCCGCGGTCCCTGGGCGACGACGCGCGCGTCGTCTGGTGCGACGAAGGGCACCGCACACCCGGCAGCCGGGACGTGCGCCGGTACCTTCGGGACCTGGGCAGGGATCCGTCCCCCGCCTCCTGGTACTTCCAGCAACTGGCGAAGCTGCGGTGTTTCGCGTTCCTTCCCCCGGGCGCACCGGAGCACGTCCTGGTGGTGGACGCGGACTTCGTCTTCCTGCGCGACACGGAGTTCGTCGACGGCCAGGGGCGCTCCGTACTGCCGTACGGCTATCCGCTCTCCTGGCGTCCCCACACCCGGGAGCACCGGCTGCCGGCCCGCCACACCGCCCTGGAGGCGGCCGGGCGGCTGGTCCCCGGCTGGCTGCCGGTGGACGCCTACAGCGGGATGCAGCACCACATCGTTCTCGATCGCACCGTGGTGGGCGATCTGGTACGGCGAGCCGAGGAGGCACACGGCGCGCCCTTCTGGCAGGCGTTCCTGCGCACCGCCGACCCCCGCAAGTGGACGGGCGCCTCCGAATACGTCCTCTACCGGCACTTCGCCGCGCGTTTCTTCCCCGAGCGCGTGCGCCACCGCCACGTCGACGCCGTCGACGTGATCCAGGCGGAGGGACCCGGCGGCTTCCTCCTGTCCGAGGTGGCCGCTGCCGCCCGGGGCTCGTCGCTGCGTGCCGTCGGCTGCCACCGCTTCCTCCACTACGCGGAACGGCTCGCGACCATGGACTACATCCCCGCCCGCCTGCGCCGTACGGTGTGCGCGGAGCCGGTGCCCCTCCAGCTACGCCTGGACGGCGGTCTGCTGACCCTGGCGAAGGCGGTCCCGCCCCTCGCGTTCCGGTGAGCGTCCCGGCCGTGGCCGGCTCCCGCACCCGGCCCTCGCACCGGCGGTGACGCCGGCGCCGGGCGGGCGGCGCGCCACCGGCAGGGAGCCCGATCGCCGCTGCCGCCCCGTCCCCGGGAGGGTGCGGGGCGGCGGCGCGGGCGGGAGGGGACCCGCCCCTACCCCCCGGCCGCGACCGGCTGCCGGGCCGGGGCGGGCTCGGGGACCGCGTCGAGGGCGGCGGCGGCCCGTGCCACCGGGTCGCCCGCAGCACGCACGGGGAAGTGGTCGCGCCGCAGGTTCCAGGCGTTCTCCAGGGCGAACCAGTCGATGGCGACCGGCGCCCGCCCGGTGGCCAGCGCGGTGTCGAGGGAGTCGAGGTACGTGCCCCAGCGCATCGCGTAGAAGCCGGAGACCAGGCCCGACCACTCCCGGTTGGCGTAGTCCCGCAGGCCGCCGGTGTCGCTGCCGGAACGGTGGCCCCAGGTGGTGAGCAGGGACCGGGCGTCGAACTCGGCGGCGGCCCGCTCCGCCTCGGTGGTGCCCCAGGACCGGGCGTCCGCCAGCCAGGGACCGAGGAGGAACCGGGCGTCGGTGGCGAGCAGGTCGTCCAGGAGGGCGAGATCGCGCATCCACTCGGCGGCCCGCTCGCGGAAGCGGGGCAGGTCCCCGGCGTCGTAGGCGGCCTTGATCTGCGGAAGCAGGGAGCGGCTGCGGTTGGCCAGGGCCTGCCGGGCGACGTCGACCAGGTCGAAGCGGTAGGCGTCGGTGGTGCGCAGGGCGGGCGCGACCCGCAGGAGCTCGGCCAGCGCCCGGTGCACGGTGGCCGGGTCGTAGCGCATGGCGCCGGGGCTCCAGCTCGCCGCCTTGGTGGCCGTCAGCCGGGGGCGGGCGGTGAAGAGGCTGTCCTGCGCCTCGCTCCAGGTGCCGGACGGCATGCTGTACGGGCCGGTGCGCAGCAGTTCCCAGGCCCTGGCGGCGTGCGGATCGGCACCGCCGTAACGGCGCTCGGCGTACTGGGCGAACCACGCCCGGTGGTCCACCGGGCCGGTGCGCCAGGCCAGTTCGGTGAACAGCTCGTAGGCGACGGGGTTGCCGCCGGTGCCCTCCGGAAGGTAGGCGATGCCCGCCAGGGCACTGCCGGGCTTGGTGCGCCACTGCTCGAAGCGTTCCGTCCACACCGCGGTGTTGGCGCCCATGGTGGTGTGCCCGCCGAAGTTGGGGATGGTGCCGAACGCGTACGGCGCGCCGTGCCAGGCGGCCTCCCGGTCGAGGCCGTCGTAGCGGTCGGACAGGCCGTCGACGATGAGCAGCCTGCTCTTGTCGACGGCGTCGATGATCTCGGTCGAGGGGTTCTTCTGCCAGCCGATGAGGGTCCAGACGGCCCCGGGACGCGCGGTCTGCAGCGCGTTCATCACCGCTCTGGCGGCGTCCGCGACGGGCACGTTCCCGGGCCGGCCGCCCTCGTGCAGCAGGTCCATCTTGTACATCGTGGAGTCGCCGAACAGCCTGCGCTGGTGGCGGTAGAAGGAGGCGGCGACCCGGGGGAACACCTCGCTGCGCGGGTCGAGCCAGTCGGGCCGCTCGAAGCCGACCCAGCTCCCTTGCGGGACGACCGGCCCGGTGGGGTTCTTCTGTGTGAAGCCGGGGGGCACGGTGCCGTAGTAGCCGGGCAGGACCGGGGTCATCCCGAGCAGGCGCAGCCGGTCGGCGATCTTGCGGCCGAGGGCCGCGCGGTCCTTCAGCAGCCGCTCGGTGACGGGGCCGCCGAAGCCGGACATGTTCTGCATCAGCCACCACGGCTGGTGCGCCGGGCCGGGGATCCAGTTCTCGAGCTCGTCCCCGGAGTAGCCGAACTCCTGGAGGGTCTCGTAGTAGACGGCGTCGGCGCCCATCTGCACGAACACCTCGTTCACGCCGTGCAGGGCGAGGAGGTCGATCTGCCGCTCGTAGGAGGCCCAGTCGCGGTAGGCGCCGGAGTAGCCGTCGTCGGTGTCGTTGAGCGCGAAACGGTGCGGTACCGACGCGTCCTTGCGGACGGCGGGGGCGGGGGCGGGCAGGACGCGGGGCAGCTTCGCCGTGCTCTTCCCGGGCCAGCCGATGTCCACCTTCGCCGTGTACTTCAGGTACCAGTTGACGCCGGTGAGGATCACGGCGGGGCTGGTGCCCCGGACGTGTATCCGGCCGGCGCGGCCGGAGACGGTGAAGTAGTCGCCGGAGGGCGGACGGCTCACCGGGACGAGGCGGAACTGCGCGGCATGGCGGGGCAGCAGCCGGGCGAGTGCCGCTCTGGCGGGGTGGACGGCGAAGGCCGGCCCGCCCGGCGGGGCGGCCGCCGCGGGGGAGGAGACGGGGCCCAGGACCGTGGTGAGAAGGGCGAGGGCGGTGGCCGCGCACAGCGCGGCGCGGGATCTGAGGCTTCTCACGGGTCACCTCGAGGTATTCAGTTGACGGGGTGCTCGCCAACATGGGGGCTGCGGGTCCCCCCGTCAAGAGCGCCCGGCCCGCCGCGCCGCGAGGACGGCCGGAACCCACCGGGCGCGCGGGCGGCGGAGGGCGTCACCCCGGCGGGCCGCTGCGCGGCCCGCTCCCGGCCTGCGCGGGCGCCGTCCGCCCGGCCCGTCCGGACGCGGGCCAGGGCCCGCCCGCCACGACCGCCGGGCCCGTGCCCCGGGGCCTGGGCAGCCCGCCCGTCAGGATGGCCGTCGCCAGGGCGTCCGCCGCGCTCTGGGCGGCGGGGCGGTGGCGGCCGTGGAGGAGGACGAAGTCGACCGCGCCGAGCTCCGGCAGCCCCGACCTGCCCATCGGCACCGGGACCAGGCCGGGCGGGACGAGCCCGCGGGAGTGCGCCATCACGCCGAGTCCCGCGCGGGCCGCCGCGATCAGCCCGTTGAGGCTGCCGCTGGTGCACGCCACCCGCCAGGCGCGGCCCTGCCGCTGCAACGCCTCCAGGGCGAGCGCCCGGGTGATGCCGGGCGGCGGGTAGACGATCAGCGGGACGGGACGGTCGGGATCGAGGCGGAGCCGCTCCGCGCCGATCCACACCAGGCGGTCGCGCCAGACCAGCTCCCCGCGCGGGTCCTCGGCCCGCCGCTTGGCCAGCACCAGATCCAGCTTCCCGGCGGCCAGCCGCTCGTGCAGGATGCCGGACAGCTCCACCGTCAGCTCCAGCTCGACCTCGGGGTGGTCGTGCCGGAAGCCCTCCAGGATCTCCGGCAGCCGGGTCAGCACGAAGTCCTCCGAGGCCCCGAACCGCAGCCGGCCGCGCAGCCGGGGGCCGGTGAAGAACGCCGTCGCCTGCTCGTGCACCTCCAGGATGCGGCGCGCGAACCCCAGCATCGCCTCACCGTCCTCGGTCAGCTCCACCGAGTGGGTGTCCCGGGTGAAGAGCTGCCGTCCGGTGGCGCCCTCCAGGCGCCGCACGTGCTGGCTGACGGTCGACTGGCGCACCCCCAGCCGGCGGGCGGCCCGGGTGAAACTCAGGGTCTGGGCCACCGACAGGAAGGTGCGCAGGTGGGAGGGGTCGTACATGCCGGCCACGGTACCCCCTGTCATCGCGGAACGTGATGACAGTCAGAGCGGTGTGCGGGATTCCCGATCGCCGGGGCGAGGAGCACGATGAAAGGGGGGACCCGTGGCCCCGAGCCGTCCCCCGTGGCGCCACCGTCCTGCCGGGGGCGCGAACCAGACAGCGAGCAAGTGGAGCACCGTGAAACGCCTGCGATGGCCCCGTTGGATGCCGGTCGACCCGTACATCGTGCTGCTGCTCGGGACGGTGGGCCTCGCGGCGCTGCTGCCCGCGCGCGGCACGGCGGCGGACGCCGTCTCGGGCACCTCCACGGCGGCGATCGCGTTCCTGTTCTTCCTGTACGGGGCCCGGCTCTCCACCCGTGAGGCGCTGGACGGCCTGCGCCATTGGCGGCTCCACGTCACCGTGCTGGCCTGCACCTTCGTCGTCTTCCCGCTGCTGGGCCTGGCGGCGCGCGGCCTGGTTCCGGTCTTCCTGACCCACCCCCTCTA
Organism: Streptomyces harenosi; assembly: GCF_011008945.1. Lineage (GTDB taxonomy): Bacteria > Actinomycetota > Actinomycetes > Streptomycetales > Streptomycetaceae > Streptomyces > Streptomyces harenosi. Next base: position 21,738 of record NZ_WYCT01000015.1, on the reverse strand, counting down.
CCAGGGCCTGCTCTTCCTCACCCTGGTCCCGTCGACCATCCAGTCCTCGATCGCCTTCACCTCCCTGGCCCGCGGCAACGTGCCCGCCGCCATCTGCGCGGGTTCCTTCTCCTCCCTGGTCGGCATCGTCGTCACCCCGCTGCTGGCCGCCGCCCTGCTCGGCCGCACCGGCGGCGGCTTCTCGGCGGACGCGCTGCTGGAGATCGTCCTGCAGTTGCTGGTGCCGTTCGTCGCGGGCCAGGTGCTGCGGCGCTGGATCGGCGGCTTCGTCGCCCGGCACAGGAAGGGGCTCGGCCTGGTCGACCGCGGGTCGATCCTGCTCGTGGTCTACACCGCCTTCAGTGAGGGCGTGGTCCAGGGCATCTGGCACCAGGTGAGCCCGGTGCGGCTGGCCGGGCTGCTGGCCGTGGAGGTGGTCCTGCTCGCCGTGATGCTCGCCCTGACCTGGTACGGCGCCAAGGCGCTGGGCTTCGGGCGGGCGGACCGCATCGCGATCCAGTTCGCCGGCTCGAAGAAGTCCCTGGCCGCCGGGCTGCCCATGGCCAGCGTCCTGTTCGGCGCGCACGCCTCGCTGGCGGTGCTGCCGCTGATGCTCTTCCACCAGATGCAGCTCATGGTGTGCGCGGTGATCGCCAAGCGCCGGGCCCGCGACGGCGACGCGGAGGAGCCCGCGCGGAGCCCGCGGGAGACACCCGCGGAGGCCGGCACCGGGACGCGGTCCGGCTGAGCCACGCCGTTCGGTGCCGGGACGCCCGGCACCGGCAGGTCAGCCGCCGGGGCGCACCGTGTCCAGCGGCAGCGACAGGACGGTGCCCTGCGGCGCGCCCGCCCCGCGCAGCCCGGCGATCTCCTCGTCGGTCAGCGCCCGGTCCCAGACCCGTACCTCGTCCAGTGCCCCGGCGAAGGAGGCCCGGCCGTCCATGCGGCGGCCCAGATGCACGCCGAACGGCGAGTCACGGCTGACCGAGCCGGGCACGTCCGCCACCGCGGCGAGCTCCGCGCCGTCGGCGAACAGGGTCAGCCGGCCCTGGCCGCGACGCAGCGCCAGGTGGTGCCAGCGGCCGTCGTTGCGGGCGCCCGCGGCCCGTACGTACGCCGACCGCGGGGCCAGGACGCCGTCGCGCGCGGTGATCAGGCCCTGGACGCGGTCGTGCGCGGGCTCGGCCCGCAGCCACACCTGGGGCTGGGTGGTGCCCACCCCGCCCATCCACAGCAGCGGCTGCTCCCCCCGGGCCGCCGTGTACCGGAACCACAGCGACGCCGTGAAGTCCCGCGTGCCCAGGGGCAGTGCCGCGCGGAACGGCAGGCGTACGGCGTCGTCGGCGCCGTCGAAGGCGAGCGCGCCACCCGTCACGCCGTCCGTGACCGCGGCGCCGCCGAGGACCTCCGCGGGCGGGGCGCCCGGCGCGAGGTCCGGGGTGACCGGGTCGGGGCCGCGGCGCGGAGCCAGCCAGTCCTCGGTGAAACGGGCGAAGCGGATCTCGTCGCGCGCGTCGGCCTTCCCGGCCTCGTACAGCAGCCCCACGGTGCCCTCGTCGCCGAGGGCCACCAGGTCGGAGTAGCCGGACCAGTCCCGGGTGACGACGGTGGCGCGGTCCACGCTCTCCCAGGTGGCGCCGCCGTCGTAGGAGGAGCGGACCGCCATGGTGCGGCGGCGGTCGGGGTCGGCCGGGGCGGACAGCAGCAGGCGGTCGCCCAGCCGGAGCAGGGCGCCCTGCACCTGGGGCGTGGCGAAGCCGGGCAGGGCCCGGAAAGGTGCGGCGAAGGTGTCGCCGCCGTCCCGGCTGACGGTCTGGGTGCGGTGGCCGAGGTCGGCGCCGTCCTGTTCCCGGCCGCTGACCAGCAGGGAGCCGTCGGCCAGCTCGGCGAGGGTCAGCTCGGACGGCTTCTGCCGGAAGGGCCCGCCCGCGGGGACGGGCCAGGTGTCGGTGGCGCCGATCCGCCAGGTCTCCCCGCCGTCGTCGCTGACGGCCAGCGCCGCGTGGTTGGCGGTGACCCGGCCGCCGTCCCAGGTCTCGGCGTTGACGCCGAACACCAGGCGCCCGGAGTGCGCGCCGCGGGCGAGCTGGACGCCGTGCACGGGCCCGGTGGCGTACCAGGAGTTCCAGTGGGCGGGGCGGATGTCGCCGCTCAGGTCGCGCGGCGCCGACCAGGTGAGGCCGTCGTCGTCGCTGTACTGGAGATGGGGCCGGCGGTCGCAGGGCACCCCGCAGCCGGCCGCGTCCGTCCGCCCGGTGTTGTACGTCTCGGCGAGCAGGACGCGGCCGGTCTCCCGGTCCACGAGCGGCGCCGGGTTGCCGTGGGTGTCGCCGCCGCCGTCGTTGACGACCGCCGGCGGGCCCCAGGTGCGGCCGCCGTCGGTGGAGCGCCTGAGGACGATGTCGATGTCGGCGGCGTCCCCGCAGTTGAGGACCCGGCCCTCGGCGAAGGCCAGGAGCGTGCCGGCGGTCGTCCGCACGATCGCCGGGATGCGGAAACAGGCGTAACCGGACTCCCGGCCGGCCTGGAAGAGGACCTGCTCCTCGAACAGCGGTGCCCGGCCTGGCGGCCGGGTGCGGGGCTCCGCGGGGGAGGCGGCCGTCGCGGCGAGCGCGAGCAGGGCGGTCAGGGCGGTCAGGGTGGTCAGGGTGGTCCCGAGACGGGTGAGCGGACGGGTACGCGGTCGTACCGGCACGGAGCGGCCTGCCCTTCGGGGGTTCTGGTCGGGGGTCGCGGGTCCGGGGATCGGGACATCGCCGTCCGGACTTCGGGACGTCCCGCGTCCGGCGCGCGCCCGACCGACGTTAGAGCGGGCGGGCGCCTGCCACAAAGAACACCGCGCGCGTGTCGTCCGCGCCCCGTTCAGGGCACGCGGACGGCCCCCCCCGGACCGCCCGCGCGAGCCGACGGCCGCGTGGGGAGGGCCCGTCCGCACGGCGGGCCCGGCCGGGAGCCCCGCCCGCCCCGGCGGGGGTCAGCCCCGGGCGGCCGGGGCCGGCAGGGCGATGCGGTCCTGGCCCGCGTACACGTTCATGGAGCTGCCCCGCAGGAAGCCCACCAGCGTCAGCCCCGTCTCGGCGGCCAGGTCGACCGCCAGGGAGGACGGCGCCGAGACCGCCGCGAGCACCGGCACCCCCGCCATCACCGCCTTCTGTGCCAGCTCGAAGGAGGCCCGCCCCGAGACCAGCAGGACCGTGCGGGACAGGGGCAGCTCCCCGCTCTGCAGGGCGCGGCCGACCAGCTTGTCGACCGCGTTGTGCCGGCCCACGTCCTCCCGTATGTCCAGCAGCTCCCCGTCCTCGGTGAACAGCGCCGCCGCGTGCAGGCCGCCGGTGCGGTCGAAGACCCGCTGGGCCGAGCGCAGCCGGTCGGGCAGGGAGGCCAGCAGCTCCGGCGCGACGCGCAGCGGGGGAGTGTCGGCGATGGGCCAGCGGGCCGTGGTCCGCACGGCGTCCAGGCTCGCCTTGCCGCACAGGCCGCAGGAGGAGGTGGTGTAGACGTTGCGTTCCAGGGTGATGTCGGGGAGCGCGACACCGGGGGCGGTCTGCACGTCCACCACGTTGTAGGTGTTGGAGCCGTCGGCGGTGGCGCCCGCGCAGTACACGATGTTCCGCAGCTCCCCGCGCTCGGCGAGCACACCCTCGCTGACCAGGAAGCCCGCCGCGAGCGCGAAGTCGTCGCCGGGGGTGCGCATGGTGATCGCCAGCGGTTTGCCGTTCAGCCGGATCTCCAGGGGCTCCTCGGCGACGAGCGTGTCCGGACGGCTGGTGACCGCGCCGTCCCGGATCCGGATCACCTTGCGTCGTTCCGTGACACGTCCCATGTCCCCATGTCCCCATCAGTCCGGTGGCCACCGCCGAGGCCGTTCCGTCCGGTCCCGGCCCGCACGCGCCGCCGGTGGCCGAACCGGCCCGGACCTCATTGTCCTGCACGCGCGGGGCGGCGCGGCAGCCCGCCCCCGGGGTACGCGCGCACCGTGGCCCGCCCGTACGGTCCGCGGGCCGCCGTCCTGGCGGGCCCCGGCCGCGCCGGCGGGGGACGGCCGCCCGGCGTACGGCGTCCCGCGAACCCCTCCGGGCGGCGGCGCGGCGCCGCCCGGACCGACGGCGGGCCGGTCACCCGGTGAGGTGAGCGACCGTCCGGGTGTCCGGGGGCCTGACGGAAGCCGACAAGCGGGGCGCGGGAATCCTGTCGGTTCACCTGCCGCCCTACCCGTGAGTCACTGATCAGACTGGTGAATCCCGCCACCGAAGCAACGAGGGGGATCCGTCCATGAACGGCTCGCGCATCGCCGCCGTCGGCCATTACCAGCCCGCCGGAGTGCTCACCAACGAGGACCTGGCGGGCATGGTCGACACCAGCGACGAGTGGATCCGCAGCCGGGTGGGCATCCGCACCCGCCGGATCGCGGGGCCCGACGAGCCGGTGGACGAGCTGGCCGCGCACGCCGCCGGGAAGGCGCTCGCCGCGGCCGGGCTGGCACCCGCCGACGTGGACCTCGTCCTGGTCGCCACGTCCACCGCCGTGGACCGCTCCCCGAACACCGCCGCCCGGGTGGCGGCCCGGCTGGGCATGCCGCAGCCCGCGGTGCTGGACGTCAACGTCGTGTGCGCGGGGTTCACCCACGCCCTGGCCACCGCCGACCACGCCGTCCGCGCGGGCGCCGCCCGCCGCGCCCTGGTGATCGGCGCCGACAAGATGTCCGACGTCACCGACTGGACCGACCGCAGCACCTGCGTGCTCGTCGGCGACGGAGCGGGGGCCGCCGTCGTCGAGCCGTGCCCGGACGGGCGCGAGCCCGGCATCGGCCCGGTGCTGTGGGGGTCGGTGCCCGAGATGGGCCGGGCCGTGCGCATCGAGGGGACCCCGCCGCGGTTCGCCCAGGAGGGGCAGGCCGTCTACCGCTGGGCCACCACCCGGCTGCCGCCGCTGGCCCGCCGGGCCTGCGAGCTGTCCGGCCTCGCGCCCGAGGACCTCGCCGCGGTCGTCCTGCACCAGGCCAACCTGCGCATCATCGAGCCCCTGGCCCACCGGCTCGGCGCGGTCAACGCCGTCGTCGCCCGGGACGTCACCGAGTCGGGCAACACCTCCGCGGCCAGCATCCCGCTCGCCCTGTCCAAGCTGGTCGAACGGGGCGAGATCACCTCCGGGGACCCGGTGCTGCTCTTCGGCTTCGGCGGCAACCTGTCCTACGCCGGGCAGGTCGTGCGCTGCCCCTGAGCGGGCGGCGCCCGCCCGGCCGCCGGGACGCCCCCGGTGCCGGGCGCCGGGCGACGTTCCTGCCCTGGGCCCGGCCCCCGGAAGAGCGGTGCGACGCGACCGTAGACTGTAGACGAACGACAATTTAGACTTTCTTTACTGTCATCCGGCTGTCGCCGCCGCCGCGCACGGCCCTGCCCGGGAGGGGACGCGATGCTGTCGACCGGACTGCCCCAGGGGGCGGTACCCAGACTCGAACGCCCCGGCCCCCTGCGCGACCGTGTCTACGAGGCGCTGCTCGAACTCATCACCACCCGCGCCCTGCGGCCCGGCCAGCACCTGGTGGAGAGCGAACTCGCCGGCCACCTCGGCGTCTCCCGCCAGCCGGTCCGCGAGGCGCTGCAACGGCTGAACACCGAGGGGTGGGTCGATCTCCGGCCCGCCCAGGGGGCGTTCGTGCACGAGCCCACGGAGGAGGAGGCCGACCAGCTCCTGACCGTCCGTACGCTGCTGGAGGCCGAGGCCGCCCGGCTCGCCGCCGCCGGCGCGGACGACGCGGGCATCGCCGGACTGGAGGAGCTGTGCGCCGCGGGCGAGCGGGCGGTGGCCGCCGACGACGTGGACGGCGCCGTCGCCCTGAACGCCCGCTTCCACGCCAAGGTGATGGAGCTGGCCGGCAACGCGGTCCTCGCCGAACTCGCGCAGCAGGTCGACCGCCGGGTGCGCTGGTACTACACGCCCATCGCCCGCCGGCGCGGCAGGCAGTCCTGGATCGAGCACCGGGAGCTGATCGCGGCGATCGCCGACCGCGACGAGCAGCGCGCGACGCGGCTGATGCGCGAGCACACCGAGCACACCCGGCGCTCGTACCACGAGCGCGCGCGCTCCTGACGCCGAGCGGTACCCAGGGCCGGGGCGCCCGGCGCGGCGCGGCGGGCCCCGGTGGTCTCACCGGGCGGAGGCGGCCCTCAGCAGGCGGAGCTGGCCGATCTCGGCCACGTTCTTCATCAGCTCGGCATTCACCCAGGCCAGCATGTGGGCGACGGTGTGCTGCGGATCGTGCGCCCAGGGAAACGGCGCGGTGCGGTCGAGGTCCGCGTCGGTGAGCCCTCGCGCCGCGGCGGACCACTCCTCGCGCAGACCGCGCAGCCAGGCGACGGCCGGATCGCCGGGGCCCGGCCACACGACCTCACCGCGGTCGCGCGGGGTCCGGCCCGCCACGTGGTCGGCGGCCACCCCCAGCCACCAGCCGATGTGCCAGGTCAGCCAGCCGACGGTGGGCACCGGGACGGGATCGGGCTCGGTGTCCGCCCAGTCCGGCACCCACCCTCCCGTGGCCCGGCGCCGCATGGTCCAGCACAGCGGAGCCGGCTCCCACAGGAAGTCCGCCTCCCCCAGGCGCTCGGCGTGGTACTCGAAGAGCGACCACGTCAGATCCCACTGCCACGCCACCAGTTCCGATCGTGAGGACGACACCGCGCGACGGTGACACACGGACACGACGCGCGCCAAGCGGATTTCCCTCCGCCCGCGGCGGCGCCCCGCGGCCTCCCGAGTCCCGCTCCGCCCCCGCGCCGTGCCCCTGACGGGGTGCCACCCGCCGCGCTTTGTCCTCTCAGTGGAGAAAGTTGACGGCAATTCGTGCGCGACTTCTTCCCACGGTCGGCGGCCGCTGCTACGTTCCCCTCCGAAAGCAGGCCACGGAAGGTGGCCGGAAACCGGTGCGCACAGGCCATTGAGGCGGGGAGGGGCTCGTGAGACGCATGACCGCGCGACCCGCCAACGCCCACCAGGCCCGGCTGCTGAAGCTGCTGCGCGACGGCGGCCCCCACTCCCGCGCCCAGCTCGGCGATCAGGTCGACCTCTCGCGGTCCAAACTGGCCGTGGAGGTGGACCGCCTGCTGGAGACGGGGCTGGTCGTGGCCGACGGTCTCGCCGCCTCGCGCGGCGGGCGCCGCTCCCACAACATCCGGCTCCACCCCGGGCTGCGCTTCCTCGGCGTCGACATCGGCGCGACCTCGGTCGACGTCGCCGTCACCAACGCCGAGCTGGAGATCCTCGGGCACATCAACCAGCCCATGGACGTCCGCGAGGGACCGGTCGCGGTCTTCGAGCAGGTACTGTCCATGGCCGCCAAGCTGAGGGCCTCGGGCCTCGCCGAGGGCTTCGACGGCGCCGGTATCGGCGTCCCCGGGCCGGTCCGCTTCCCCGAGGGCGTGCCGGTGGCCCCGCCGATCATGCCGGGCTGGGACGGCTTCCCGGTGCGCGAGGCGCTCAGCCAGGAACTCGGCTGCCCGGTCATGGTCGACAACGACGTGAACCTCATGGCGCTGGGGGAGCAGCACGCGGGCGTCGCCCGCACCGTCGCCGACTTCCTCTGCGTCAAGATCGGCACCGGCATCGGCTGCGGCATCGTCGTCGGCGGCGGCGTCCACCGCGGCACCACGGGCAGCGCGGGCGACATCGGGCACATCCAGGCCGTGCCCGACGGCCGCCCCTGCGCCTGCGGCAACCGGGGCTGTCTGGAGGCCCACTTCAGCGGCGCGGCACTCGCCCGCGACGCCACGGAGGCCGCCCAGCAGGGCCTGTCCCCGGAGCTGGCGACCCGGCTGGAGACGAACGGGGCCCTCGGTGCCGCCGACGTCGCCGCCGCTGCCGCCGCGGGCGACGCCACCGCCCTGGACCTGATCCGCGAGGGCGGCACCCGCACCGGCCAGGTCATCGCCGGCCTGGTCAGCTTCTTCAACCCGGGCCTGGTGGTGATCGGCGGCGGGGTGACCGGCCTCGGCCACACCCTGCTCGCCGCGATCCGCACCCAGGTCTACCGCCAGTCGCTGCCCCTGGCGACCGGCAACCTCCCCATCGTCCTCGGGGAGCTGGGCCCCACCGCCGGAGTCATCGGCGGAGCCCGGCTCATCAGCGACCACCTGTTCTCGCCCGCGTAACCGGCTCAGCAGCACCACGTCACCAGCACCGCACAGCACAGCGCACCGCCCTGCCCTGCCCTGCTCTGCCCTGCTCCGTCACGCTCCGCCCCGACCGTACCGCTCTGCTCTGCCTGCTCCGCTCCGCCCTGACACCGGCCCGCACCACGCCCGCCGAGGGGACCTCACATGGCACCAGAACCACCGCTGCTCAGCATGTCCGGCATCACCAAGTCCTTCCCCGGCGTCCGGGCCCTCGACGGTGTCGACCTCGAGGTCCAGGCCGGAGAGGTGCACTGCCTGCTCGGCCAGAACGGCGCCGGGAAGTCCACCCTCATCAAGGTCCTGGCCGGCGCCCACCAGCCCGACACCGGCCGCCTCCGCTGGCGCGGCGAAGACGTCACGCTGCGCTCGCCGGTGGCCGCCATGCGCCTGGGCATCGCCACCATCTACCAGGAACTCGACCTGGTGGAGCACCTGTCGGTGGCCGAGAACGTCCACCTCGGCCACGAGCCGACCACCGCCGGCTTCGTCGTCCGCGGCAAGGCCGCCCGCGCCTCCACGGCAGCGCTGCTGAAGCGGCTGGGCCACCCCGAGATCGATCCGGCCCGTCCGGTCGGCGACCTGCCGGCCGCGCAGCAGCAGATCGTGTCGATGGCCCGGGCCCTCTCCCACGACGTCCGGCTGATCGTGATGGACGAGCCGTCCGCCGCGCTCGACCCCGAGGAGGTCGACAACCTCTTCCGCATCGTCGCCGACCTCACCGCCGACGGCGTCGCCGTCGTCTACATCTCGCACCGCCTGGAGGAGATCCGCCGCATCGGCGACCGGGTCACCGTCCTGAAGGACGGCCGGGCCGTCGCCGGCGGGCTGCCCGCGAAGACCACACCGACCAGCGAGGTGGTCGCGCTGATGACGGGCCGGAACGTGGAGTACGTCTTCCCCCGGCGGCCGGCGGCAGCGCCCGGCGGGGACCCGGTGCTCCAGGTGCGGGGGCTGGCGCGCGAGGGCGAGTTCGCCCCCCTCGACCTGGAGGTCCGCCCCGGGGAGATCCTCGGGCTCGCCGGACTCGTCGGCTCCGGCCGGTCGGAGATCCTGGAGACGATCTACGGCGCGCGCCGGCCCACCGCCGGCCGGGTGCTCGTCGGCGGCCGGCCGCTGCGCCCCGGCAGCGTACGGGCGGCCGTCCGCGCCGGACTCGGCCTCGCCCCGGAGGAACGCAAGGCCCAGGCCCTGCTCATGCTGGAGTCCGTCACCCGCAACGTGACCGTCTCCTCCCTGTCCCGCTTCGCGCGCGGCGGCTGGATCGACCGGGGCGCCGAACGGGGCGCCGCCCGGGCCGCCACCCGCGAACTGTCGCTCCGGCCCGACAACCCTGCCGTGCCGGTGCGCACCCTGTCCGGCGGCAACCAGCAAAAGGCCGTCCTGGCCCGCTGGCTGCTGCGCGGCTGCCGGGTGCTGCTGCTCGACGAACCCACCCGCGGCGTCGACGTCGGCGCGCGCGCCGAACTGTACGCCGTGATCCGGCGCCTGGCCGACGAGGGCCTGGCCGTGCTGCTGGTCTCCAGCGAGGTGCCCGAGGTCCTCGGCCTCGCCGACCGCGTGCTGGTGCTGCGGGAGGGCCGCGTCGTGCACGAGGCGCCCGCCCCCGAACTCGACGAACACCGCGTACTCGACCTCGTGATGGAAGGAACCCCGGCGTCATGACGCAGCACGTGTCCCCGCCACGGGGCGGCACCGGCAACACGGCGGCGGTGGACGGCCCGCCCGCCCGGCGGGGCCTGATGGGCCGCGCCGACCTGCGCACCCTGTCCCTGCTCGGGGTGCTCGCCGTCCTGGTCCTCATCGGCGGCATCACCCGGCCCGACGAGTTCCTCGACACCCGCAACCTGCAACTCGTCCTCACCCAGGCGTCGGTGATCGGTGTCGTCACCGTCGGCATGACCTTCGTCATCGTCTCCGGCGGCATCGACCTGTCGGTCGGCGCCATCGTCGCGCTCGCCTCGGTGTGGGCGACCACGGTGGCCACCCAGGAGTACGGCTTCGGCGGCATCCTCTTCACCGCGGTCGTCGTCGGGGTGGGCTGCGGGCTGGTCAACGGCGTGCTCATCGCCTACGGGGCGATGGTCCCGTTCATCGCCACCCTCGCCATGTTCGCCTCGGCGCGCGGCCTCGCCCTGCAGATCACCGACGGCAAGACGCAGATCGTCACCGTCGAGGGCGTCCTCGACCTCGGTGAGCGCGACGCGTACGTCCTCGGCATCCCGCCCCTGGTGCTGGTCTTCGCGGTCGTCACCCTCGCCGGCTGGCTGCTGCTCAACCGCACCACCTTCGGCCGCCGCACGGTCGCGGTCGGCGGCAACGCGGAGGCGGCCCGGCTCGCCGGCATCGACGTGCGCCGCCAGCGGCTCTACCTCTACCTGCTGTCCGGACTGTGCTGCGGCATCGCCGCCTTCCTGCTGATCGTCCTGTCCGGCTCCGGCCAGAACACCAACGGCAACCTCTACGAACTCGACGCCATCGCCGCCGCGATCATCGGCGGAACGCTGCTGAGCGGAGGGCGCGGCACCATCGTCGGCTCCGTGCTCGGCGTCCTGATCTTCACCACGATCACCAACATCTTCGCCCTGAACAACCTGCAGAGCGACGTCCAGCAGATCGCCAAGGGCGCGATCATCGTCGCCGCCGTGCTGGTCCAGCGCCGTACCGCGAGCACGACCTGACGAAAGGGTTCACCGCCATGCCAGAGCCGTCGCCTTTCACCAGCCGCAGAGGACTGCTCTTCGGGGCCGCCGCCGTGTCCGCCGGTGCGGTCCTGACCGGGTGCACCAGCAACGAGCCCGACGACCCCGACGGCGCGGAGCCGGCCGCGGACACCCGGCCGGCCGACGACAAGCCCGGCAAGCGGGTCACCATCGGCTACGCGGGCCCGCTCGCCGACCACGGCTGGCTCAACGCCATCAACGACCAGGCCAAGAAGAGGGCCGGGAAGTACTCCGACGTCACCCTGGAGGTCACCGAGGGCTCCAACGACACCGCCCAGCAGATCGGGCAGATCGAGACCCTCATCAACAAGAAGGTCGACGTCCTGGTGGTGCTGCCCGCCGACGGCAAGGCGCTCACCCAGGTCGGGCTGAAGGCGATGCGGGCCGGCATCCCCGTCGTCAACCTGGACCGGGTCTTCAACACCCCGCAGGCGTACCGCTGCTGGGTCGGCGGCGACAACTACGGCATGGGCCTCAACGCCGGCCACTACATCGGCGAGAAGCTCAAGGACAAGCCGGACGCCCGTGTCGTGGAGCTGGCCGGCCTGGACAACCTGGAACTGACCCGGCAGCGCACCCAGGGCTTCGACGACGCCCTGAAGAACTACCCGAACATCAAGAAGGTGGCCCGCCAGGCCGCGGACTTCACCGTCGAGTCCGGGCAGGCCAAGATGGCCCAACTGCTCCAGGCCCAGTCCAGGTTCGACGCGCTGTGGAATCACGACGACGACCAGGGCGTCGGCGCCCTGCGCGCCATCGAGCAGGCGGGCCGCGACGACTTCCTGATGGTCGGCGGCGCGGGCGCGCTCTCCGCCTTCCAGGCCATCAAGCGGGACGACGGCGTGCTGAAGGCGACCGTCCTGTACCCGCCGACCATGGCCGCCTCCGCCATCGACCTCGCCCGCGCCCTGGGCCAGGGCAGGGGCGTCAGCGGCCTCGCCGAACACGAGATCCCGTCGTCGATCACCTTGTACTCGGCCGTCGTCGACAAGGAGAACGTCGACGAGTACATGTCCACCGGCTTCCAGTGAGGAGCCCGGCCCCGCGGGCCTGACCAGCCCGTCGGTACGGGGCCGCCCCGGAGGGGACCGCCGGGAGGGCGCCGCCGGCAGCGGGCCGCCGGACAAGGGGACGCCGCGCACGGCGTGCCCACCGGGCGGATCCGCCGGGTGGCACCGCGGGGCGGGCCCACCCCCCACCGCGCCACGACACGAGGAGGACATCCGCATGGGACAGCCGCAGCAGCCCGAGGGGGCGGAGGCGGAGGCAGCCGCCGCCGGGACCGTGACCGCCGGCCACATCACGGGGGCGGCTCCCGCCCCGGTGGCCGCCGGTGCCCCGGCGGCGGTCGCCGCCCCGGTGGCCGGTGCCGGCGCCACGGGGACGGCCGTCGCCCCCGCGGCCGGCACCGGCGGCGCGGGCACCGAGACCGCCACCGCCGCCGTCCCGGCGGTCGCGACCGGGTCCGCCAGGCCGCCGCTGCGCGTGGGCATGGTCGGCTACGCCTTCATGGGCGCCGCCCACTCCCAGGGCTGGCGCACCGCGGGCCGCGCCTTCGACCTGCCGCTCCGCCCCGAACTGACCGCCATCTGCGGCCGGGACGCCGCCGCCGTCCGCGCGGCGGCCGACCGGCACGGCTGGGCGTCGGCCGAGACCGACTGGCGCGCGCTGGTCGAACGGGACGACATCGACCTCGTCGACATCTGCACCCCGGGCGACAGCCACGCCGACATCGCGCTGGCCGCGCTCGCCGCGGGCAAGCACGTCCTGTGCGAGAAGCCCCTGGCGAACACCGTGGCGGAGGCCGAGGCGATGGTGCGGGCCGCGCGGGAGGCCGACGCGCGCGGGCAGCTGGCGATGGTGGGCTTCAACTACCGCCGGGTCCCGGCGACCGCGCTGGCCCGGCGCATGGTCGCCGAGGGCCGTATCGGCAGGCTCCGGCACGTGCGGGTGACCTACCTCCAGGACTGGCTGGTCGACCCCGCCGCGCCGCTGACCTGGCGGCTGCGCAAGGAGCAGGCCGGTTCCGGCTCGCTCGGCGACCTCGGGGCGCACATCGTCGATCTCGCCCAGTACCTGGCCGGCGAGCACCTCGCGGGCGTCTCGGGCCTCACCGAGACCTTCGTACGGGAACGCCCGCTGCCCGGCCGCACCGCCCAGGGCCTGTCCGCCGTCCAGGCCGACGGCGGCACCGGGGAGGTCACCGTCGACGACGCCGCCCTGTTCACCGGCCGTTTCCCCTCCGGGGCTCTCGCCTCCTTCGAGGCCACCCGGTACGCCACCGGCCGCAAGAACGCCCTGCGCATCGAGCTCAACGGCGAACGCGGCTCCCTCGCCTTCGACCTGGAGCGCCTGAACGAGCTGTCGTACCACGACGGCACGGAACCCGGGACGCACGCCGGGTTCCGCCGCATCCTCGTCACCGAGTCCGACCACCCCTACCTGGACGGCTGGTGGCCGCCGGGCCACGGCCTGGGCTACGAGCACACCTTCGTCCACCAGGCGCGGGACCTGGTGCACGCCATCGCCGAGGGCCGGCAGCCCGAGCCGTCCTTCGCCGAGGGACTCCAGGTGCAGCGCGTGCTGGCGGCGGTGGAGGAGAGCGCCCGGAAGAACTCCGTCTACACGCCCATCGCGGTCTGAGGAGACGGTGAGGGCAGTGAAGGCGGAGAAGACAGGGAAGAAAGAGAAGGGCGGGGAGTGGCGAAGACTCGGTAACCACAGGGGAGTTGACGGACAGCCGGACACGGGCACGCAGAGAGACGCAGAGGGAGACGGATAGGGATGCCGCGCAACTTCACGCTGTTCACCGGCCAGTGGGCGGACCTGCCGCTGGAGGAGGTCTGCCGCCTGGCCCGCGACTTCGGCTACGACGGTCTCGAACTGGCCTGCTGGGGCGACCACTTCGAGGTCGACAAGGCACTGGCCGACCCCTCGTACGTCGCGGGCCGCCACCAGCTCCTGGACAAGTACGGCCTGAAGTGCTGGGCCGTCTCCAACCACCTCGTCGGGCAGGCCGTCTGCGACGCCCTCATCGACGAGCGCCACCAGGCGATCCTGCCCGCCCGCATCTGGGGCGACGGCGAGCCCGAGGGGGTCCGGCAACGGGCCGCCGCCGAGCTGAAGGACACCGCGCGGGCCGCCGCCCGGCTCGGCGTCGACACCGTCATCGGCTTCACCGGCTCCGCCATCTGGCACCTGGTCGCCATGTTCCCGCCCGTCCCCGAGTCGATGATCGAGCGCGGCTACCAGGACTTCGCCGACCGCTGGAACCCGATCCTGGACGTCTTCGACGCCGAGGGCGTGCGGTTCGCCCACGAGGTCCACCCCGGCGAGATCGCCTACGACTACTGGACCACCCGGCGCGCGCTGGAGGCCGTCGGCCACCGCCCGGCCTTCGGCCTCAACTTCGACCCCTCCCACTTCGTGTGGCAGGACCTCGATCCGGTCGGCTTCCTGTGGGACTTCCGCGACCGGATCTACCACGTCGACTGCAAAGAGGCCCGCAAGCGCCTCGACGGCCGCAACGGCCGCCTCGGCTCCCATCTGCCGTGGGGCGACCCGCGCCGCGGCTGGGACTTCGTCTCGGCCGGGCACGGCGACGTCCCCTGGGAGGACGTGTTCCGGATGCTGCGCTCCATCGACTACCGCGGCCCGATCTCCGTGGAGTGGGAGGACGCCGGCATGGACCGGCTCCAGGGCGCCCCGGAAGCGCTGGCCCGCCTGAGGGCGTACGACTTCGAGGCGCCGTCGGCCTCCTTCGACGCCGCGTTCGGCAACTGACCACCCTTCACCGCTCACCGGGGTGACGCGCACCCCGGCGCATCCCCGCTCGCACCCGACCCGTACGACCGGCCCCTTTCCTGGAGGCATCAGTGCACGGGAACGACCGCACCCACCCCACCGATCGCACCACCGCCACCGGCAGAACCCGCACCCGCTCCCGGCGACCGTTCCGGCAGGCCGTCGCGCTGCTCACCGGCGCGCTGCTGGCGGGCGCCTCCCTCACCCTCGCCGCCCCGCAGGCGGGCGCCGCACCCGCGGACGCCCCGGCCGCCGAGGACTTCCAGCAGGTCACCCTCGCCAAGGGCGAGCCGGAGGTCGGCGAGCCCATGTCGCTGGCCGTCCTGCCCGACCGCTCGGTCCTGCACACCTCACGCGACGGCGAACTGCGCCTCACCGACGCGGCGGGCACCACCAGGCTCGCGGGCAAGCTCGACGTGTACTCCCACGACGAGGAGGGCCTGCAAGGCGTCGGCGTCGACCCCGGCTTCGCGCAGAATCGTTACATCTATCTGTACTACGCGCCCCCGATGAACACTCCCGCGGGGGACGCCCCCGAGACCGGCACCGCCGCCGACTTCGCCCCCTACGAGGGCGTCAACCGGCTCTCCCGGTTCGTGCTGAAGGAGGACGGCACCCTCGACACCGCCAGCGAGAAGAAGATCCTCGACGTGCCGACCACCCGCGGCATGTGCTGCCACGTCGGCGGGGACATCGACTTCGACGCGCAGGGCAACCTCTACCTGTCGACCGGTGACGACTCCAACCCGTTCCAGTCGGACGGCTACACCCCGATCGACGAGCGGGCCAACCGCAACCCGGCCTTCGACGCCCAGCGCACCTCCGGCAACACCAACGACCTGCGCGGCAAGATCCTGCGCATCAAGGTCGAGGCGGACGGCTCCTACTCCATCCCGGAGGGCAACCTCTTCCCGCCCGGTACCGACAGGACGCGGCCCGAGATCTACGCGATGGGCTTCCGCAACCCGTTCCGGTTCAACGTCGACAAGGAGACCGGCATCCTCTACGTCGGCGACTACGGCCCCGACGCCGGCGCCGCCGACCCCGACCGCGGCCCGGCCGGACAGGTCGAGTTCGCCCGCGTCACCGGCCCCGGCAACTTCGGCTGGCCGTACTGCACCGGTGACAACGACGCCTACATCGACTACGACTTCGCCACCGGCGCCTCCGGCGAGCCCTTCGACTGCGCCGCCCCCAAGAACGACTCCCCGCACAACACCGGCCTGACGGACCTGCCCCCGGCTCAGGCCGCCTGGATCCCCTACGACGGGCCGTCCGTGCCCGAGTTCGGCGACGGCTCCGAGTCCCCGGCGGGCGGCCCCGTCTACCACTACGACCCGGACCTCGACTCGCCGGTGAAGTTCCCCGAGGCGTACGACGGGGACCTCTTCGTCGGGGAGTTCGGACGGCGCTGGATCAAGCGGATCACCAGCGACGCCGACGGCACCGTGCAGTCGATCAACGACGTGCCCTGGTCCGGCACCCAGGTGATGGACATGGAGTTCGGGCCCGACGGGGCGCTCTACGTCCTGGACTACGGCCTGTCCTGGTTCGGCGGCGACGAGCACTCCGCCCTGTACCGCATCGAGAACGCCACCGACGGCCACTCGCCGGTCGCCCAGGCCGCCGCGAGCAGGACCTCCGGCCAGGCGCCGCTGCGGGTGAGCTTCTCCTCCGCGGGCACCACCGACCAGGACGGCGACGCCCTCACCTACGTCTGGGACTTCGGCGACGGCTCCACCTCCACGCAGGCCGACCCCACGCACCGCTACCGGAAGAACGGCACCTACACCGCCACCGTGACGGCGAAGGACCCCTCCGGCCGCACCGGCAGCGCCAGCGTGCAGATCGTCGTCGGCAACACCGCGCCCCGGGTGACGCTGGACCTGCCCAAGGACGGTCAGCTCTTCAGCTTCGGCGACGCCATCCCGTTCAAGGTGCGGGTCACCGACCCCGAGGACGGCCGGTCCATCGACTGCTCCAAGGTGAAGGTCAGCTTCATCCTCGGCCACGACACCCACGGCCACCCGCTCACCTCGGCCAGCGGCTGCACCGGCACCATCCAGACCAGCGCCGACGGCGGCCATGACGAGAACGCCAACATCTTCGGCGTCTTCGACGCCGAGTACACCGACAACGGCGGCGGTGGCCAGGCCCCGCTGACCACCCACGACCAGAACGTCACCCAGCCCAAGCACCGCCAAGCGGAGCACTTCGGCGACTCCTCGGGCGTCTCGGTGATCACCAAGGACACCGCGCACGGCGGGAAGACCGTCGGTGACATCCACCACGGCGACTGGATCTCCTTCACGCCGTACGTCCTGAGCAACGCCAAGAAGGTCACGGCTCGGATCTCCTCCGGCGGGACCGGCGGCACCCTGGAGATCCGCGCCGGGTCGGCCACCGGCACGCTGCTCGGCAAGGCGGCCGTACCGGTCACCGGCGGCTGGGAGACCTTCCAGGACGTCGAAGCCGGCCTGTCCCGGGCACCGCGCGGCACCACCGAGCTCTTCCTGGTCTTCAAGGGGAGCGGCACGGGCGCCCTGTTCGACGTGGACGACTTCACCTTCACCACCGGCTGAGAGGAGGGGACACCATGCGCGCGACCGGACGCGTGACGACCGCCGCCGTGGGGGCCGCCCTGCTGCTCGGCACCGTGTCGGGCACGGCCGCCTCACAGACGGACGGCGGCGGCAAGGACGACGGCAAGCGGGTGCTGGTCTTCTCCAAGACGGCCGGCTTCCGCCACGACTCGATCCCCGAGGGCGTGGCCGCGATCGAGGAGCTCGGCCGGACGGGCGGCTTCCGGGTGGACGCCACCGAGGACGCGGGCGCGTTCACCCCGCGCAACCTGCGCCGCTACGACGCGGTCGTCTTCATGTCCACCACCGGTGACGTCCTCGGCGCCGCGCAGCAGCGCGCCTTCGAGGGCTACATCCGGGGCGGCGGCGCCTACGTCGGCGTACACGCCGCGGCCGACACCGAGTACGACTGGGAGTTCTACGGCGGCCTGGCCGGCGCCTACTTCCGGTCCCACCCGGCGGTCCAGCCGGCCACGGTGACGGTCGAGGACCGCGCCCACCCGGCCACCGCACACCTGGCACGCACCTGGGACCGCACCGACGAGTGGTACGACTACCGCTCCAACCCCCGGGAGCGGGCCCATGTGCTCGCCTCGCTCGACGAGTCGTCGTACACCGGCGGCGCCATGCACGGCGACCACCCGATCGCCTGGTGCCAGAACTACCAGGGCGGCCGCGCCTTCTACACCGGCGGCGGCCACACCAAGGAGTCCTACGCCGAACCGGCCTTCCGTGAGCACCTGCTGGGCGGCATCCGCTGGGCCATCGGCGACGCCCAGGCCGACTGCCGACCGGAGAACGGCTACCGGCCGCTCTTCGACGGCACCTCCCTGGAGGGCTGGCAGCAGGCGGGCCCCGGCTCGTTCACGCTGGGCGAGGACGGCACGCTCACCTCCTCGGGTGGCATGGGCATGCTCTGGTACGCCGAGCGCGGCTTCCGGTCGTACTCGCTGAAGCTGGACTGGCGTACGGCCGGTGACGACAACTCGGGCGTGTTCGTGGGCTTCCCGCCCTCCGACGACCCCTGGTCGGCGGTGAACAACGGCTACGAGATCCAGATCGACGCCACCGACGTGCCCGAGCGCACCACCGGGTCCGTCTACGGCTTCCGCTCCGCCGACCTGGGCAAGCGCGACCGCGCGCTCAACCCGCCGGGGGAGTGGAACACGTTCGAGATCCGCGTGGAGGGCGAGCGGCTCCGCGTCTGGCTCAACGGCGTGAAGATCAACGACTACACCAACACCGATCCGGCCCGGAGCCTCGTGGACGGGCACATCGGCATCCAGAACCACGGTGCCGAGGACCAGGTGTCCTTCCGCGACATCCGGATCAAGGAACTGCCCTCGACCGCCGCACAGGGCGACTGAGCGGCGGCGGGCGGGGGACGCCGGACCCCCGCCCGCCGCCTTCCCCGGGCTCTCCCCGGGTCATCCACGACGCGTGTGACAAGGAGGCTGCCCATGTCCGCGTCCCCTTCTTCCTCCCCTTCCCCTTTCCCCTCCCCTCTCCCTTCTCCTTCTCACTCCCCCACGCCTTCTCCTTCTCCTTCGCCTTCCCGATCGCTCTCTCGCTCGCCTTCGGCTTCCCGTACCGGTGTGTGGCTGATCGGAGCGCGGGGCTCCGTGGCGACGACCGTGGTGGCGGGCTGCGCCGCCGTGACCGCCGGGCTGCACCCGCCGGCCGGCATGGTCACCGAGACGCCCGTCTTCGCCGGCACCGGACTGCCGCCGCTGGCGTCCCTCGTCTTCGGCGGCCACGACACCCTGGACTGCCCCCTGCCCAAACGGGCGGAGGCGCTCGCCGCCGGCGGCGTGCTGCCGCCCGGCCTGCCCGCCGCCGTCCACGCCGAACTGGCCGCCGCCGACCGCGAGATCCGCCCCGGCGGCCCGCAACCCGGCGACACCCGTGACGAAGAGGCGCTGATCACCGCCTTCGCCGCCGACATCCGCGACTTCGTACGGCGCTCCGGACTGACCCGGGCCGTCGTCGTCAACGTCGCCTCCACCGAGCCCGCGGCCACCGGCGGCGCCCTGCCGCCCAGCTCGCTGTACGCGGCGGCGGCCCTGCGCGCCGACTGCCCCTACGTCAACTTCACGCCGTCCACCGGGCTGCACCACCCGGCGCTGGCCGAGGACGCGGCCTCCAGCGGCCTGCCGTACGCCGGACGCGACGGCAAGACGGGACAGACACTGCTGCGTTCGGTGCTGGGCCCGATGTTCGCCCAGCGCGCGCTCACGGTGCGCGCCTGGTCCGGCACCAACCTCCTCGGCGGCGGCGACGGCGCCGCCCTCGCGGACCCGGCCGCCGCGGCGGCGAAGAACGCCGGCAAGGAACGCGTCCTCGCCGACACCCTCGGCACCACCCCCGAGGGCGAGGTCCACATCGACGACGTCCCCGCCCTCGGCGACTGGAAGACGGCCTGGGACCACATCGCCTTCGACGGCTTCCTCGGCTCCCGCATGATCCTCCAGACTATCTGGCAGGGCTGCGACTCCGCACTGGCCGCCCCGCTCGTGCTGGACCTCGCCCGGCTGGCCGCCCGCGCCCAGGAGGCGGGCCTGTCCGGTCCACTGGGGGCACTGGGCTTCTACTTCAAGGACCCCGTGGGCGACGCGCCGGCCGGCCTCGCGGAGCAGTACGCCGAGCTGACCCGCTTCGCGGACCGGCTGCGCGGGACGCACGCGGGGGAGCGGCGTGACGGTGGTGCGGGTGAGCGGCGTGAGGGGCGGCGGTCGGGCGGGTCGCCTGGCGGCTCACCGGGGGACGGACCCGGCGGGCGACCCGGTGAGCGGCCGGGGCGTGACGGCGGAACCGGAGACCCGCGGTGAGCCCGGCCGATGAGGAGACGGGCGGCAACGGCTGGACCGGTGAGGCCGGGACTCCCGGGGGACCCGGGAGAGCTGGTGGACCCAGGGCAGCCGGTGGGCCCGGAGGACCCGGGGGAGCCGGGGGAGCCCGTGGGGTCGAAGGGATGCTCGGGACCGCTGGGGTCCAAGGGACGACCATAGAGACCGCTGGGGTCCAAGGGACGACCATCGAGACCGTTGGGGTCCAAGGGATCGCTGGGGCCGCCGGGGCTCATGGACCTGTTGGCGCCGGAGGGACGACGACGGAGACCCCTGGGACCGGCGGGGCCGGAACCGAGGGGATCACCGGGGTTCGCGAACCCGGCGGAACCGGCGGGAGGCGTGCGTCCCGGGCGCTCGCCTGGGCCGAACTGCTGCGCCTTCCCGCGCTGTTCACCGTCCCCGGTGACGCCCTGGCGGGCGCCGCGGCGGCGGGCGGGCACGCCGATCCCCGCACCGTGCTCGCCATCGGTTCCTCCCTGTGCCTGTACGAGGCCGGTATGGCCCTGAACGACTGGGCGGACCGCGCCGAGGACGCCGCCGAGCGCCCGCACCGGCCCCTCCCGTCCGGACGCGTCCGCCCGTCCGCCGCCCTCACCGCGGCCTGTGCCCTCACCGGCGCCGGACTGGCACTGGCCGCCGGCGCGGGCCGTCAGGCCCTCGCCGTGGCCACGCCCCTCGCGGCGACCGTGTGGGCCTACGACCTCGCCCTGAAGCACACACCGGCCGGCCCCGCGGCCATGGCGGCGGCCCGCGGCCTGGACCTGCTGCTGGGTGCCGCGGCCACCACCGGCCGCGTCCGCGCCGCGCTGCCGTCCGCCGCGCTGCTGGGCACCCACACCCTCGCGGTCACGGCCGTCTCCCGCCAGGAGACCCGCGGCGGCTCGGCCCTGGCCCCCCTGGCGGCCTGTGTCACGACCGGACTGCTGACCCGGCTGGTGACGCGCCGCCCCACCCGACTCCCGGCAGGCCGAGGGGAAGCAGCCGCCCCCGGCCTGCCGGGGCCTGCCGCGCGGGGCCCCGCCCGGCTCGCCGCCGCCCTGCGGCACCGGACAGGACCGACCGCCACGGGGACCGTGACCGGCCGGGGCCCCGCGCGGCTCACCGCCGCGCTCGGCGCCGCCTATGCGGCGACCGCCGCCCGGCCCTACCTGCACGCCGCCCTCAACCCCTCGCCCCCGCTCACCCAGCGCGCCGTCGGCGGCGGCATCCGGGCCACGATCCCCCTCCAGGCCGCGCTCACCGCCCGCTCCGGCGCGGCGGTCACCGCACTCCTGGTCGCGGCCCTCGCACCGGCCGGCCGGAAGTTCGCGAGGAAGGTGAGCATCACATGAGCGGCGAACCGCTGCGCCCCGGCGCCCCCACGGCAGACCCGAGTCCGACGGCGGACCCGAGTCCGGCGGCGGCGCCGAGCCCGGCGGCAGCCCCGGTGACAGCCGTCCCGTCCCCGGGAGCGGCCCTTGCCCCGGGAGTGGCCCTCTCCTCGGGGGTGGCCCTCTCCTCGACGGCGGCCCCCGCCCCGGGAGCGGCACCCGCCCCGGGAGCGGCACCCGTCCCGGGAGCGGCCCTCGCCTCGGGAGCGGCCCCCGTCCCGGGGGTGGCCCCCGTCCCGGGGGTGGCCCCCGTCCCGGGGGTGGCC
>NZ_WYCT01000159.1 GCF_011008945.1 Streptomyces harenosi | reverse complement strand
GTCGGCTCCGGTCCGGGGACCGGCCGGGCGGGGCGCGGGACCGGCTCCGGACCGGGGACCGGCCGGGGCGCGATACGCCGATCAGCGCGCCCGCCGCCGGAGCCTGCCGCGCACCACGTCCGTGACCCCGCGCACGCCGGGCGCCACCCGCAGGGCCAGCGCGCCGGAGTGCGTGGCGTAGGGCCGCAGGAGCAGTACGCCGTGCCGGGCGCTGGGCAGGGCACGGCGGCGCGGCCGACCGGCTCCGGTGACCGCGTGCGCCGTGACCTCGCGCGTCGCGCCGCCGGGAAACCGCAGGCACAGCCACAGCTCCCAGGTGCCGGCCCCCAGCGCCGCGAGGTCCACGCCCGTCCCGGCCGACCAGGCCCCGGTGGCCGACGGCGCGAAGACCACCGTGCCGCAGGGGGCCGCCCGCCCGTCCTCGCGGCGCCGCCACTCCACCCGCGCCGCCGGCGGGCCGCCGGACCCGGCGATGCGCCCGTACAGGTCGTGCAGGCGCAGCCGCAGCCGGGTGCCCCGGGCGCGGGGACGCAGTTCCGCGTCGACGGCGAGCGGGAGGAGGTGGACCGGACGCGTCAGCAGCGGCTCCAGGGTGACCTGGGGCAGGCCGGCCGACCAGACGGGCGTGCCGTCCGGCGTGCGGGCGTAGGGGGGCAGCAGACGGGCCGGGCGGGAGGCCAGCTCCCGCAGCCGGGGCAGGTCGCGCGGCTCGGGAGAGGCCAGGACGACCCGGCCGAGCAGGGTTCCCGGCGAGGCCGGGGCGCGTGCCCAGTCGGCCGCGTCGTAGCCGGCGAGATGCGCCCGCGTCTGCTCCCACCAGGCGCGCCGGTAGGCCGGGTCGCGCAGCTCCAGCTCGCGCGCGTACATGCGCAGCTCGTGGTCGAGGAACTTGCCGCGGGCCGCCCGCGCGAGCTCCTTCTCCCCGGCGGCCAGCAGGATCTCGCAGGCCGTCCGGCACGCCCGGGTGCGCGCCCGCCAGTTGTCGATGCCGGCGCGGTCCAGGGAGATCGACAGCCGTGCGGCGGACCGGCGGACGTGCCAGACGTACACCGGGTCCGGGACGAGGACGATCCGGGGACCGGCGGCCAGCACGCGCGCGGTGAAGACGACGTCCTCGTAAGGGTGGCGGCCCTCGGGGAACCGGATGCCGTGGGCGCGCAGGAATCCGGTCTCGTACAGCTTGTTGACGCACAGCGTGTCGCGCACCAGGCGCGGCTGCCGCGCGGGGTGCCCGACGACCGCGCGCCTCATGTAGAGCGGCGCCTGCCAGGGCACCTCGCGCCCCGAGGGGAGCTCGCGGCGTACGCACAGCCCGCTCGCGACCTGCGCGCGCTCCTCGCGTGCCGCCGTCAGCAGTGCCTCCACCGCGCCGGGCGGCAGGACGTCGTCGCTGTCCAGGAACATCACGTACGGGGAGGTCACGGCGTCCGCCCCGGTGTTGCGCGGGGTGCCGCAGCCCCCGCTGTTGGCCGGACGCCGGATCACGCGCAGCCGCGGCTCACCGGCGGCCAGCCGGGTGAGCAGCGCGGCGCTGCCGTCCGTCGAGCCGTCGTCGACGGCCACGACCTCGCGGACGGCCGGCCCCTGCGCCAGCGCCGACCGCACGGCGTCCCTCACATGGGCCGCGTCGTCGTATCCGATGACGACGACGGCGACCTGGGGGTGCGGCACGGGCATGACGGCCTCCCGGGGCTGCCGCCGGGAGCGGCGGCGGTTCGCGGTAGGGATCGTAAGCCGCGCGGCGGCCGCCCGCGCGGGAACGGCCCCGGCCTCCGCAGGCGCCTCCCGTCAGGGGCCCGCGGGGTCCTGGGGCAGCGCCGCCGCCGCGTCCAGCGCGCCGGTGAGCCGGTCCAGGCGGGCGCGCAGGTCGCGGATCTCGTCGAGGTCGAAGCCGGTGGCGGCGGCGATCCGGCGCGGCACCTCCAGCGCCCGCTCGCGCAGCGCCTCGCCCTCCCCGGTCAGCCGCACCCGGACCGACCGCTCGTCGTGCGCGCTGCGCTCCCGCCGGACCAGCCCGGCCGCCTCCAGCCGCTTGAGCAGCGGCGACAGGGTGCCGGAGTCCAGGCGCAGATGTTCGCCGAGCTTCTTCACCGGCAGCTCGCCGTGCTCCCAGAGCACCAGCATCACCAGGTACTGCGGGTAGGTGAGCCCGAGGTCCTTCAGCAGCCCGCGGTAGATGCCGCCGAAGGCGCGCGAGGCCGCGTTCAGGGAGAAGCAGATCTGCTGGTCGAGGCGGAGCCAGTCGGCTGCGGGCGTGGTCATGGCTCCAGGATAGCGCTGGCCCGTGATTCAGTTGTGCACAATTGAATTGTGTGCTCTACTCGTGGTCACGAGGCGGCCCCGGCCGCCGCGCCGACGACCTTGACGAGAGGGATGGTCTTCCATGGACGCGCTCTACACCGCCGCCGCCACCGCCACGCACGGCCGCGACGGCCGCGCCGTCAGCTCCGACGGCAAGCTGGACCTCGCGCTGAGCGCCCCGGTCGAGCTGGGCGGCGACGGACGGGGCACCAACCCGGAGCAGCTGTTCGCCGCCGGGTACGCCGCCTGCTTCGGCAGCGCCCTCGGCCTCGTCGGACGGCAGGCGAAGATCGACGTCAGTGACGCCGCGGTGACCGCGGAGGTGGGCATCGGCAAGCAGGGCGAGGGCTTCGCGCTCGCCGTGACCCTCCGGGTGGAGCTGCCCGAGGGCGTGGACGAGGCCACCGGCCGCGAGCTGGTCGAGCGGGCCCACCAGGTCTGCCCCTACTCCAACGCCACCCGCGGCAACATCCCGGTCGAGCTCGTCGTCGAGTAGGCCGGGCGGCTCACCCGGCGGTCTCACCCCCCGACCCGCGCCAGCACCTCCCCCGTCCGTCTGCTCCACGCCACCACCACCGCCTCCTGCGGCACCGGGTGCCAGCGCGTCAGCAGCAGCCAGCGCACGCGGTAGCGGCGGACGACGGCGGCGCGCTCGGCGCGGGTGGAGCCGGGGGCGAGGTAGGCGCGGACGTCGGCGGCCCGCCGCCGGCGCTCCCGCTCGTCCAGGGCCGGGTCCGGCCAGGCGGGCGCCGCGAGGTTCGGGCCGTACCCGGCGATGGCGTGGACGGCGTAGTACCCGTCGGTGATCACCACCTCGCCCGGCCGGATGTGCCGGGCCGCCCAGTCGTACGCCGGCCAGTGCGGCGGGCGGTCGAAGCCGACCGGGTCGAGCGCGGGCGGCACCACCGCGCCCGCGTGCACCGTGAGGAACCCGGCGCACGCCCCCGCGGCCGCCGCCAGGCCCAGCAGCCGCCGGCGGCCGCCCCAGGGCCGGGGCGCGGAGAGCTCCACGGCCAGGGCGAACTGCAGAGGCACCAGCGTCAGCCCGAGGATGCGGCCGTAGGTGTAGTGGCCGCTGAACCAGCCGTAGGCCACCGCCGCGCACTCCAGGACGAACAGCAGCACCAGCGGGTCGCGGGCCGAGCGCCGCCCGCGCAGCCACAGCGCAGGCAGCCCGAGCAGCGCCAGCCAGAACTGCCCGGGCAGGTTCAGGTAGAGCGTGCGGTGCATCGCGTCCACGCTGTCGTCCCCGGCCAGCGCGAGGACGTCGAAGTACGGCCAGGACACCGCCACCGCCCCGGCCGTCACCGCCGTCAGCGCCCAGCGCCCCGCCACCGCCGGGCGCCATCCGCGCTGCCACCCGGCGACCAGCGCCACGGCGCCCAGCACCGCCGCCACCGACGTGATCGGATGCACCAGCAGGATCAGGCCGTACAGCAGGCCGAGCCCCGCATGACCCGCCCAGCCGGGCAGCCCGCCCGGTCCGGCGTACCGCGGCCGGGCGGCGTCCCGCGCCCGCGCCCCGGTCAGCGCCCAGGCCCAGAAGGCGAGCCCGATGGCGAAGGCGGAGGGGTAGCCCAGGTTGCCCGTCATCGACATCAGCCCGAGGTAGCCGCTCCACCAGGCCCGCTCGGTGCCCCACAGCAGCGTCATCGCCGCCAGCGCGAGCACCGGCGCCCAGGGCCGGGGCGTCAGCACCCGCACGAACCGGCCCAGGCCGCCCAGCAGCACGAGCAGGTTCAGCGGCCCGGCCAGCCGCAGCACCGCCCACCCGTCGAGCCCGGTCAGCCGGGCGAACGCGCCCTGCGCCACCGCGTACGGCGAGTAGTACGCGCTGCCGGCGCCCGGCAGGTCGGCCATCGGGTGGCGGGGGTGGAGCAGATCGGCCTTGAGGCGCTCGACGACCGCCGCGTGCTGGCCGGCGTCGCAGCACAGCGGCACCCGCCAGTACGCCACCGTCATCACCAGCCAGAACAGCAGGCCGGCGACTTGATAGGGGGTGGGGCGCCGGATGCGGCCGCCGCGCAGGGCCGTGGCGCCGCGCACGGTCCGCCGGACGAGGACGCCGGCGCTCACCGGACTGCCGGGAGAGGGGACATCTCGGACATTTGTCGTATGTTCCCGAAAGTGTCCACGGCTTGACCGGGCGTCACCTCATCGAGTGAACCCGCACGGCGGCGCGCACGGCCGGTTCAGCGCACCGGCTCCGGCCGGCTCGCGTGCCCCTGCGCCGGCACCGGCACCCGCGCCCGCGCCACCGGCTCCAGCAGCAGCGGAATCCCGACCACCGGCAGCAGCCACGCCAGGACGATCAGCCGCTCGCCCCAGATGTTGATGTCCGGATGCGCGGCCTGGGTCAGGAAGCCGGTGGCCGCCGCCGCGACCAGGAAACCGCCGAACACCGGCCGCCGCAGCGCGCCCCACACGCCCGCGCCGAGCGCCGCCGCGAACAGCGGCTGCCACGCCTGCCGGCGCAGCCACTCCCCCCAGAAATTGCCCTGCAACCGCCAGAACTCCGGCCACGGGTGCTCCCGGTCGGGCCGGGCGAAGTGACCGGTGAGCAGGTCCTGGAGGCTGTCGGACTCCGACGGGTAGTGCAGCAGCCGGGCCAGCACCACCGTCCCGAGCGCGGCGCCCGCCCCGATCGCGGCGAGCGCCGGTACCTCCCGGCCCGCCGGCCGGCCCCGCCGCCGGCGCCGTACGGCGATCAGCGCGCCCGCCGCCGCCAGGCACACCCCGAGGAACAGCGCCTGGGAGTGCTTGACGGCGAACAGCGCCGCCAGCGAGCCGCCGGCCAGGACGAGCCCCGCCCGCCGCCGCCCCCGCAGGGCCAGCGCGCCGCCCCACAGCGCCGCCAGCGTCCATGCCAGCAGCAGCCCCTCGGTCATCGGGCGCATCGCGGTCGTCCCGCACGGCAGCACGTAGTACAGCGCCTGCCCGGTCAGGGCGAGCGGCACCGGCACCGCCAGGGTGCGCAGCACCAGGAAGGCGAGGACGCCGCCCGCCGCCGCGATGACCACGCTCGCCGCCCACAGCCCCCAGGTCACGCCGAACGCGGCGACGAACGGCACGAGGAACGCCGGGTAGCCGGGCCGCACCTCGAAGATGCGCATGAAGCGCTCCGGCATGAACGGCACGGTGTGCCCGCCGGTCTGCCCCGCCCGCAGCCGCGTCTCCACCGTCCGCCACTCGCGCTCCCGGCAGCCGGCGGTGACCCGGGCGGTGGGGTCGGGCCGGTGGAAGTGCACCACGTGCACGCTCTGCGCGCGGCGCGCCAGGGACGCCCTGCCGTCGCAGACGTAGTCGATGGTGGCCTCGGCCGCCGCCCGCTTGTCCCGGCCGCTCAGGCTCAGGGCGTAGGCCAGGTAGTTCTTGGTGTCGGGGGTGTCCCGGCCGGTGACGTTCGCCAGTTGGAGCAGGGCGAAGACCGCGGCCAGGACCAGCACCCAGGCGCGCGGCCTCACAGCGAGGCCGGCTGGTCGCGGTCGGCGAAGGGCACCCGGCGGGCCCGGGGGACCCCCGCGGGCCCGGTCATCGGCTCGCCCAGCATCAGCGTCCGCACCACCCGCTCCGCGGCCCGCCCGTCGTCGTACTCGCAGAACCGCTCGCGGAAGGCGGCCCGCGCCCGTTCCGCCTCCTCCTCGCGCCACGCCCCGGAGGCGAACAGCCGCACGAGCTCGCGGTAGGAGCGGGTGACCGGACCGGGCGCCTCGGCGGTGATGTCGAAGTAGGCGCCCCGGCTCGCCGCGAACGCCCCCCAGTCGTCCGCGTGGACGACGATGGGCCGGTCCAGGTTGGCGTAGTCGAACATCAGGGCGGAGTAGTCGGTGACCAGCACGTCCGCGGCGAGCATCACCTCCTCGACGTGCGGCTCGTCCGTCGCGTCGATCACGATGCCGCGCCGGTGCAGCTCCGACAGGCCGAGGCCGCGGGCCGGGCCGGAGGCCAGGGAGGGGTGCAGGCGCACGATCAGGGTGTGCCCCGCGCCGAGGTCCCGCGCGAACCGGGCCGGGTCCAGCCGCTCGACCAGCCCGCCCCGGCGGTAGTCGCGCCGGGTCGGCGCGTACAGCACCACGGTGTGGCCGTCGGGGACGCCGAGCCGGGCGCGGACCTCGCGGCCGGCGTCGGGACCGGCGCCCACCAGCACGTCGTTGCGCGGGCTGCCGGTGCGCAGGGAGGTGAAGTGGCAGGGGTAGGCCCGCTCCCACACCCGCTCGGAGTGCCGGTTGGCGACCAGGCTGTAGTCCCAGCGGTCGGCGCGGCGCAGCATCTGCGGCACGTCGACGCCGAGCCGGGCGCCGGGCTTGTCCAGCAGGTCGGCGCCCATGTACTTCAGCGGAGTGCCCTGGTGGGTGTGGACGTGGACGCTGCCGGGGCGCTTGGGCAGGGTGCCGGGCCAGTTGACGTTGTTCACGAAGAACGTGGCCCGCTCGGTCACCCGCCGGTAGGCGGCGCTGCCGAGGATCACGTGGTCGGTGCCCGGCGGCAGCAGGCCGGTCCGCTCCGCCTGCTCCGCCTGTTCCTCGTCCCGCAGCACCCACACCCCCCGCAGCTGCGGGGCGATCTCCCGGGCCTTGTGGTAGATCGCCGCCGGGTCGCCGAGCACGCCCCGGTGGGAGAAGGCCGAGTACACGGCCAGGTGCGGATCGAGGGGGCGACGGGGGCCCACGGCCGACCGGGCGCGGGCCAGCCGGGCGCCCGCCGCCGCGCGCGCCCGCTCGGCCCGCCGCGCCAGCTCGCGCCGGGCCCGCCCCGACTGCCGCCACAGCACCCAGCCCGCGTAACCGTGCTCCAGCACCCGCAGCCCGTCCGGCACCGGGGCGCCCTCGGGCCGGTGGGCGCGGAACATCTCGGTCGTGCGGCGGAAGAACTCGGCCTTGTCCGAGGGCGGCAGCCGGTCCGGCTTGGCGAGGATGTCCAGGCAGTGCTCGCCCATCTTGGCGTGCAGGTACGGCCGCCACCGCGCCAGCTCCGGGCGGGAGTCCACGTAGGCGAAGACCCGCGCGTACTGCTCGTGGATGTCGAAGTGCTTGCGGCTGGTGGTGGACAGGATGTTGCCCTGGCGGCGCTGGCGGTAGTTCAGGCAGATCCGGTCCAGCGTCGCGATCCGCCCGGCGGTGAGCATCACCGGGAAGGTCCACGGCGTGTCCTCGTAGTAGCCCGGGGGGAAGGTGAAGCCCTCCCGCTCGACGAAGTCGCGCCGGTAGACCTTGTTCCACACCACCATCAGCAGATCGAGGATCTCCGGGCGCTCCGCCGCCGTGAACGTGCCGTCCTGTGTCTCGGCGAGGATGTGCGCGAGCACGTTGCGGCGGGTGCCGCCCCACCAGTAGGTGCGGGCGTAGTCGAAGACCAGCACGTCCGGGTCGCCGGTCTCCTCCAGCCGGTCGGCCATCGCGCGCAGCGCGCCCGGGGTCAGGGTGTCGTCGCTGTCCAGGAAGAAGAGGTAGTCGCCGGTGGCGTGCGGCATCCCGGCGTTGCGGGCGCGGCCCAGGCCCACGTTCTCCTCCAGGTGCAGCACGCGCAGACGGGTGTCGCGGGCCGCGTACTCGTCGAGGATGGCGCCGCAGCCGTCCGGCGAGCAGTCGTCCACGGCGATCACCTCGATGTCCCGGTAGCACTGCCCGAGGACCGAGTCGAGGCACTCGCGCAGGAAGCCCTGCACCTTGAAGCAGGGAAGGACGATGCTGAAACGGGGCACGGCGGGTCAGCTCCTCACGAGGGTGGCGGCGGCGGGGGCCGGGACGCGTGCGGCGAGCGGCGTGACGGGCGGGATCGCCTCCGGGGGCTCGCCGAGCAGCACCCGGCGCACCACCCGCTCGGCGGCCCGGCCGTCGTCGAACTCGCAGAACCGCTCCCGGAACGCGGCCCGCAGCGCGGCCGACTCGCGGCCCGCGTAGGAACCGTCGCGGAAGACGCGCGCCAGCTCCTCGGGCGTGCGCGCCACCGGGCCGGGCGGCGCCGCCGTCAGGTCGAAGTAGACGCCCCGCGTCTCGCGGTAGACGTCCCAGTCGTCGGCGTACACGACGATCGGCCGGTCGAGGTTGGCGTAGTCGAACATGATCGACGAGTAGTCGGTGACCAGCGCGTCGGCGGCCAGGCACACGTCCTCGGAGGAGCGGTGCGCGGTGACGTCGATGACCCGGCCGCTGGTGCGCCTGCCGCCCCGGTCGTAGAAGTAGTGGGCGCGCAGCAGGACCACGACGTCCTCCCCGGCCGCCTCGCAGAACGCCTCCAGGTCCAGGCCGCCGGTGTCGAAACCGCTGCGGTGGTCGCGGTGGGTCGGCGCGTACAGGACGGCCGTCCGGCCCTCGGGGACGCCCAGCTCGCGGCGGATGCGGGCGACGTCGTCCGCGGTCGCCGTGTAGTACACGTCGTTGCGCGGATAGCCGTACTCCAGGTGCTCGTAGGAGCCGGGGAAGGCGCGCTCCCACACCTGGGTGGAGTGGCGGTTGGCGGACAGGTTGTAGTCCCAGCGGTCCACCCGGCCCAGCAGCTTGGTGAAGCTGCCGCTGGCCGCGGCCACCACCGGGTACGTCGACTGGTCGACGCCCATCGTCTTCAGCGGGGTGCCGTGCTGGGTCTGAAGGTGCACGCTGCCGGGCCGCTTGACCACGCCCTCCGCGAAGTTGGCGTTGTTCACCAGGTACTTCGCGCGGGCCAGCACCCGCCAGTAGCGGCGGCTGCCGATCACCGCGTGGTCGACGCCCTCGGGCATGGTGTGCTCCTGGCCGGGCTCCACCAGGAACACCGCGCGCAGCCGCGGGGCCAGCTCGCGCGCCTTGGCGTGCACGGCGGCCGGGTTGCACGCGTAGCCGCGGCCCCAGTACGCGCAGTACACGACCAGCTCCGGATCCAGCGGCCGGTGCAGATGCCACCGGTACAGCAGGCGGGTGCGCAGCCCGTGCGGGCGGGGCAGGCCGCGCAGGACGCGCGTCGCCGCCCGGTTGGCGCCGCGCAGCGCCCGGAACGCGGCGTACGACCCGCCGGCCAGCAGCCGGTGCTGCACGCCCAGCCGCCCGCCGGGGGGCCGGAACCCGGCCGGGCGGTGGCGCCGGTGGAGCGCGCAGGCCCGCCGGAAGAAGGCCCGGCGGCCCTCGGGCAGGCGCCGCGGATGGGTGGCCGTCCTCAGGATCGCCGCGAAGAGATCCTCGAAGAGGGCGGTGCGGCGCGCCGGGGACAGACCCAGCTCGGCCGCCCGCGTGAGCACCCGCTCCGCCTGGTCGAGCAGTTCGGTGTGGTGCGCGCCCGGCAGGTGCAGCCGGTTGCCCTGCCGGCGCACCAGATGCCGTACGAGCACCGCACGCAGCACGCCCATCCGGGTGGCCTGCGCCGCGGCCAGGCCGCAGAAGGCGACGTCGGTGAAGTGCCCGCCGGGGAAGCGCAGGTCGTGCGCGGTGAGGAAGGCACGGCGGTAGGCGGCGCTCCACGCGGGCAGCCGCACGCCGGTCAGCCGCGGGGCGGCGTCGGGGGCGAAGGCTCCCTCCGGCGTCTTCGCCAGCAGCGGCGCGGCCGGGTTGGCGGGCTCGCCCTCCCACCAGGGGACGCGCTCGTGCTCGAAGTACAGCACGTCGACGTCGTCCGTCTCGGCCAGGCGCGCCTCCAGGGCCGCCAGCGCCCCCGGCACCAGCACGTCGTCCCCGTCGAGGAACAGCAGGTACGCGCCGGTCGCCACCCGCGCCCCGGCGTTGCGCGCCCCGGCCAGGCCCGCCGACGGCGGGGAGTGCACGGGGTGGACCCGCGCGTCCCGCTCGGCGCGGGCGGCGGCGACGTCCGCCGCCGCGCAGTCGGGCGCGTCGCAGACCGGGATCAGCTCGAAGTCGCCGAAGGACTGGGCGAGAACCGAGTCCAGCGCCTGGGACAGGCGGCCCGCGACCCCATGGGACGGGACGATGATGCTGAAGCGGGGCATTCTGCTCTCTCTGTCGTCGTACTCGGCGTGCTCGTCGTGCTCGTCGCGTTCGTCGTTCTTCACCCGCCCTCACCTCAGCCGGCGCGGCGGCGGCCGGGCCGGCCCGCCGGCCGCCGGGTGGACGGCCGGGTCGGAGTGGGCCGCGACGAGCTGCGGGACATGCGGACTCCCGAAGGGACAACGGCGGTCGGAGGCTCTCGGTGACGGTGCGCGGACCGGCGGGTTGCGCCACGGCGGCGAGCGCCGCGCGCGCCGTCGCCGCGCCCGGGTCCGCCCGCCGCCCGCCGGGCGGCACCAGGGGCGGCCGGCCGCCCTCGCCCGGTACGGCGCGTTCGGCGGCGGGCCCGTCGCCGTGCGGGCGGCACCGCTCGCGCGGCTCCGGACCGGACCGCGACCGGGCGGGCACCGGGCCCGGACAGGTGTGCGGACATGCCCGGGCCCGGTGCGCGGGGGCGATGACACGGGACCGGGGCACGAGGACATCCAGGGGTCGGCGCGGGCGTTCGGCCCGGCAACGGCCGGTGGAGCGAGGGGGTTACGGCCCCTACGGCATACGGGGGACACACACGCGAAGGGGCGGGCCGCCGCCGGCCCGCCCCAACCTCGCGCGTGAGTTGTCTACTTGACGGCGCCCGCCATCACGCCGGACACGAACTGCCGCTGGAAGGCGAAGAACACGGCCAGCGGGACCACCATCGAGATGAACGCCCCGGGCGCCAGTACGTCGATGTTGTTGCCGAACTGCCGTACCTGCGTCTGCAGCGCGACCGTGACCGGCTGGTTCCCGGAGTCCGTGAAGATCAGCGCGACCAGCATGTCGTTCCACACCCACAGGAACTGGAAGATGCCCAGGCTGGCGATGGCCGGGCCGCCCAGCGGCATGACCACCCGGGCGAACAGGCGCAGTTCCCCCGCGCCGTCCAGCCGTGCCGCCTCCAGCAGCTCCTTCGGGATCTCCGCGAAGAAGTTCCGCAGCAGGAACACCGCGAACGGCAGGCCGAAGCCGACATGGAACAGGATCACCCCGGCGATCGAGCCGAACAGGCCGATCTTCCCGAAGAGTTCGGCGATCGGGATGAGCGCCACCTGCACCGGCACCACCAGCAGCCCC
Organism: Streptomyces harenosi; assembly: GCF_011008945.1. Taxonomy (GTDB): domain Bacteria; phylum Actinomycetota; class Actinomycetes; order Streptomycetales; family Streptomycetaceae; genus Streptomyces; species Streptomyces harenosi. Next base: position 5,269 of record NZ_WYCT01000159.1, on the reverse strand, counting down.
ACCACGCCGAGGAACCACCAGTCGCGGCCGGGGAACTCCATCCACGCGAACGCGTAGCCCGCCAGCGAGCCGATGACCACGACGAGCACGGTCGCCGGGACCGTGATCAGCACGGTGTTGACGAGCGAGTCGGTGATGTCGCCGTTCTCCAGCAACCGCTCGTAGCTGGCGAAGGTGAGCTGGGCGGGCTCGGTGAGCACCTCCCACCAGCCGCTCGCCGCCATGTCCCGCGGGGTGCGCAGCGAGGACAGCAGCAGCCCGAACGTCGGCACCAGCCAGAACAGGCCGACGACGACGAGGAACACGCGCACCAGACCGCCGCTGACACCCTGCGCCAGCCGCGCGCCCAGCGACCGCCGCGCCGGGACCGCCCGGCCGGCCACGGCCGCCTTCGCGACCGCCTCGGACTGTGCCGTCATCGCCGCACCTCCCGCCTGAGCCGACGGATGTTGAACCACATCACCGGGATGACGAGCAGCAGCAGGAACACCGCGATCGCGCTGGCGATGCCCGGCTGGTCCGCCGCGAAGCCCTTGCGGTACAGCTCCAGGGCGAGCACGTTGGCGTCGTCCTGGGAGGAACCGGGGGCGATGATGAACACCAGGTCGAACACCTTCAGCACGTTGATCATCAAGGTGACGGCGACCACCGCGAGGACCGGCGCGAGCAGCGGCACGGTGACCCGGCGGAAGACCTGCCACTCGTTCGCGCCGTCGACCCGGGCCGCCTCCAGCAGCTCCCGGGGGACGCTCGCCAGCCCGGCCGCGATCAGGACCATCGCGAAGCCCGCCCACATCCACACGTACGCCCCGATGATCGCCGGGGTGACCAGCGACGGGCCGAGCCACTCCAGGCCGTTGTACGGCTCCTTGAAGTTGTCGGCGGGCAGCCGCAGCAGCGCCCCGTCGGCCGCGGCGGGCAGGGTGAAGGTGCCGTCGTCCGCCGCCGTCGTGGACGCGACGACCCTGCCGTCCTTGACGGCCTCGATCCGCATCCCGGCATAGCCCAGTTCGGAGGCGTCGACGCCGCCCAGCGTGCCGACGCCCTTGCCGCGGGTGAAGTCCTGCCAGGTGGTGCCGGTGACCTTCCCCGGCACGGCCTCGGGCGCCGCCGCCCGCCGCGCGTCGTCGGGCATCACGTCGGGCGCCACGCCGACCAGCGGCAGCGTGACGGGCTCACCGGCGCGGACCGGCTCCCTGGTGACGAACGCGCCCCCGCCGGCCGGCTCGAGCGGCGACTCGCGGCCCGGGTGCGCCTTCGGGAACGCCGAGGACTGCGCGAACGTGTCGTGCACACCCACCCAGACCGCGTTGGCGACGCCCTTGTCCGGGTCCTGGTCGTACACCAGGCGGAAGATGATGCCGGCGGCCAGCATCGAGATGGCCATCGGCATGAAGACGACGAGCTTGAACGCCGTGCCCCAGCGCACCCGCTCGGTCAGCACCGCGAAGATCAGGCCGAGCGCGGTGGAGACCGCCGGGGCGAAGACCACCCAGACGATGTTGTTCTTCAGGGCGGTGCGGATGCCGTCGTCGGTGAACAGGGCCCGGTAGTTGTCGATTCCGGCGAAGCCGTCGCCGGACTGGTCGTAGAAGCTGCGGACGAGGGAGTACCCGATCGGGTAGACCACGAGCGCGCCGAGCAGCACCAGCGCGGGCAGCAGGAACAGCGCCGCCACCGTCCTGCGGGTGCCGGTCACGCTCTTGTGCGACTTGGGGGCGGCAGGGACCGGCGGGGCCCCTGCCGCGCTGGCCGGCGGCATCCCGTCAGCCCCCGTAGGCGGCGGCCGCCTCGGCCTCCAGCTTGCGCTGGGCGCCCGCGACGTCGCCGGGGTTCTTCAGGAAGTCCTGGAGCGCCTTCCACTCGCCCTTGCCGGGCGTGCCGCCGAACGCCTGCGGGGCCTGGTCCGACATGTCGAAGCGGAAGTCGTCACCGGCCGCGACGAGCGCCTGGGCGATCTTTCGCTGCACGTCGTTCGGGTACGCGGACAGATCGAGGTTCTTGTTCGGGGACAGGTAGCCGCCGAGCTTCGCGTGGACCGCCGCCGCGTCCGGCGAGGCCAGGAAGGTGGCCAGCGCCTGCGCCGCCTCGGAGTCCTTCAGGACGACCGCCGCGTCACCGCCGGAGACCACCGGCGCGGTGTCGCCGACGGCCGGGAACGGGAACACCTTGGCGTCCGTGCCGACCTCCGCCTCCGTCTCCCCGATGTTGACCTGCACGAAGTCGCCCTCGTAGACCATGCCCGCCTTGGGCTGGTCGCCGCCGGTGAAGGTCTGGGTCACCGAGCCCGGGAACTCCGTCTGGAGCGCGCCGCGCGCGCCGCCCGCGAGGTAGTCCTTCTCGCCCCAGATCTGCGCGAGGGTGGTCAGCGCCTCCTTCACCGAGGGGTCCGTCCACTTGATCTCGTGCTTGGCCAGTTGGTCGTACTTCTCCGGGCCCGCCTGCGAGAGATAGACGTTCTCGAACCAGTCGGTGAGGGTCCAGCCGTCGGCGCCGCCGACCGAGAACGGGGTGACGCCGGAGTCGTAGACCGTCCGGGCGGTGGTCAGCAGCTCGTCCCAGGTCTTGGGCTCGCTCGCGCCCGCGTTCTCGAAGACCCGCGCATTGTACCAGATCAGGGACTTGTTGGCGGCCTTGTAGTACACCCCGTACTGCTTGCCGCCGACCTTGCCGATGTCCTGCCAGCCCTGCGCGTAGTTCTCGCCGAGCTCCTTGACCGCCTCGGCGCCCAGCGGCTTGGCCCAGCCCTTGTCGACGGCCTGCTTGATGGCACCGGGCTGCGGCAGCATGGCGACGTCCGGCGGCTGGCCGCCCGCGATCTTCGAGCCGAGGAAGTTGATGATCGGGTCCTGGGCGGGCACGAAGGTCACCTTGGCGCCCGTGCGCTTCTCGAACTCCGCGAGGACCTTCTTGAAGTTGGCCTGCTCGGTACCGGTCCAGACGGCGGCGACCTCCAGGGACGCCCCGTCCAGCCTCGGCAGGGTGACGGAGGGGGCCGCCCGCGTCCCGCCGCTGGGCCGGTCCTCGTTCCTGTCCTTGTCGTTGCCGTCGTCGCCACCGCCCCCGCAGGCGGTGAGCGAGAACGCGAGCGCCCCCGCGGCGAGGGCGGTCACGGCTCTGGTGGTCTTCCCGGCGGTCCTGCGTGTCCCGGTGGTGCGGCTCGTGGTGCGCATCACTGCCCCGTTCTTCGTACCTCGTCGAACGTTCCGCGCTCTTCCGTGCGCTCTGTGTACGCCGCCGGGGTGACGGGCGGCAAGAGCGCACCCGGTGTCGGACGGAAGATCGTGACCCCCTCGTGACCAGGCACGGGCGCGCCACGGCCCGGGCGTGCCCCGGCGTCACACCAGGGGCGCCGCAGCCACCGCCGAGACCTCCCGTGCCGCCCGCTCCAACGCACTGGCCAGCAGGGCCAGATCGGTCGGGCCGTTGCCCAGCTCCCGCACGGGGCGCCGGGCGGGCGGGTCGCCCATGCGGTGCCACTCCAGCGGTACGACGGTGGGGCGCAGGGTCGCCGTCCGCGGGATGCGGCCCGTCACCCGGCCGCCCTGGAACGGCACGGTGCGCCCGTCGGGGCGGGCCAGCCGCCCGCGCCCCGGCGCCGGTTCCTCGGGCCCCGGCACGGGGGCGTCCAGCGTCACCCGCAGGGCCGCCCGGCGGGCCGGTTCCGACTGTGCCGTACGGCCGCCGGGGCCCGCGGCCGCGACCAGGTGGACGCCGAGCCGCTCGCCGTCGCGCGCCACGGCCTCCAGCGCCCGCATCACCGAGCCGGCCGCGGGCCGCCCCGGCGAGCCGAGGGCGGGCGCGACCAGGGCGTCCAGGTCGTCCACGACCACCACCAGCCGGGGCAGCGGCGGCGGCGCGGCCTCCGCGCGCCGCCGGGCCGCCCCCGGGCGCAGCCGCAGGGTCGCGCTGGGCGGGGCGTCCAGGTCCCCGGCACCGGCGGGCTCCGGGGCGCCCGGCCCCGTGCGCTGCGCGACCATGCGGCCCGACACCTCGCGCCCGGTGTGCCACTCGGTGAACTCCGACCGTCCGAGCAGCTCCGCGCGCCGCTTGAGCTCCGCGCTCAGCGACTGGGCGAACTCCCGCATCCGCACCGGGTCGTTGGCGGTCAGATGGGTGGTGACGTGCGGTACGTCCGTACAGACCCGCAACCCCTCGCCGCCACCAGCGGCGCCGGCGCCGTCCCGCCCGTCGATCAGGACGATGCCGAGGCGGTCGGGCCGCTCGGCGGAGGCCAGCGAGGCGACCAGGGCCCGCAGCAGCTCCGTACGGCCGCTGCCCGGCGGTCCCTCGACCAGCAGATGGGGTCCCTCGGCGGCGAGGTCCACGGCGACCGGGCCGCGCGGCCCGGCGCCCAGCACGGCGTGCGCCCGCCCGCCGAGCGCCGTCGGGTCGTCGGCCGCGGCGGCCCACCGGGCCATCAGGGACGCCGGGGTGGCGCGGGCCAGCCCGAGCTCGTCCAGGAGCCGCGCGGACCGGGGCAGGGGCGCGGACACGCGTGCCTGCCGCGGGTGACCGGCGCCGTCGGAGCCGTCCGGCCGCAGCGGCGCGAGCGCCCGCGCGAACCGCTCGGCCCAGGCCGGGGAGACGGCGTCCACGGTGGCGACGGTGCCGTGGCCGACCGGGCCGGCCGGCGCGCCGCCCGCGCGCGCGACGCGCAGCAGCCGCAGGGCCGTGGCCACGTCGCCGCTGAGCAGCGCCACCGCCCCGCACGCGCGGAACACCGGCGAGACGGCGCAGGCGGCTTCGTACGTCTCCGCCACCGGGGAGGCCGGGGAGGCGGCGGCGGTCTCGGCGAGGCACATCAGGTGGATGCCGGCCCGCGGCCCCTCCAGCGCCAGCCGCGCCAGCGCGTCGCGCACGTCGGCGCCGTGCGGGTCCCCGTCCACGACGACGACCGTGTACGGGCCGGGGAAGGCGCCGGGGCCTGCGGCGGCCCGGGGATGGCCGGGGGTGGTGAGCGTCCCGCTGGTCCAGGCGGTCGGGCCGGTCCCGGCGGCCGGGCCGGGGATGCCGTTCGCCTGGGCGGGGCCGGGGGTGGTGAGGGTCCCGCTGGTCCAGGCGGTCGGGTCCGCTCCGCCGGACGCGCCGGCGTCGCCGGGCGCGGGGGCCGTCGCCGGGCCGCGGGTCCAGATCGCCGGGCCGGCTCCCCCGGCGACGCCGGGGCCGCCGGTGCTCCCGCGTCCGGCGGGCCTCTCGGTCCCTCCGTCCGCGCGGGCCCACGCGGGGCGCCGGACGGGGACCCGGTCCCGGTCGGCGGGGGCGGGGT
>NZ_WYCT01000158.1 GCF_011008945.1 Streptomyces harenosi | reverse complement strand
CTCCCGTCCCACCGGCCCCTCTGGTCCCCCCGGAACCTCCGATCCCACCGGAACCTCGGGTCCCACCGGAACCTCGGGTCCCACCGGAACCTCGGGTCCCACCGGAACCTCGGGTCCCACCGGAACCTCGGGACCCCCCGGTGCTCCGGGCGCCGGGGTGGCAGGCGGGGCCACGGCGGCGGGCGGGCAGGGCGGCACCGCGGACGGCGCCGCGACGGAGGGCGGCACCGCGGACGGCGCCGCGACGGGCGCGGCCGAGGGCGGCGCCGGCAGGAAGAGCACGGCCAAGAAGGCGGGTGCGGCTCAGGCCGCCGAGCAGACGGGAGCCACGACGGTGGTTGCGAAGAAGACCCCTGGCACGGCCACGGCGGCGAAGACCGCCGTCCCCAAGGCACGCGTCGCCGCGGCGGAACCCGGCGACCTCGCGGTCCGTCCCGGGGAGGACCCCTGGACCCCGGAAGAGGTCGAGGAGGCCCGCGGCGAGCTGCAGTCCGAGGAGGCGCGGCTGCGCGCCGAGATCACCTCGTCCGAGCGGTCGCTGGCGGGCCTGATGCGCGACTCCGGGGACGGCGCGGGCGACGACCAGGCGGACACCGGCACCAAGAACATCACGCGGGAGCACGAGCTGGCGCTGGCCGCCAACGCGCGCGAGATGCTCACCCAGACCGAGCGTGCCCTGGAGCGCCTGGACGCGGGGACCTACGGCCTGTGCGAGAACTGCGGGAACCCGATCGGCAAGGCCCGCATGCAGGCGTTCCCGCGGGCCACGCTGTGCGTGGAGTGCAAGCAGAAGCAGGAGCGCCGGTACTGATCGGCGCGGTGCGCGTCCTGAGCACGTGGGGTGCGGAAGGCGTGCCGTACCCTCGTCCTCAGTCAGGCACCTAGGTTGAGGGACTCACGTGGCAGAGGCGGAGCGCATCATCGGTACGCCGGACATCCCGGACGGGTCGCGGGCCGCGCAGGAGCGGCCGGACGGGGCGGCCGCGCCGGGCGGGCCGAACGGTGCCGGCACGGCACGGACCCCGGCCGGCGGGTCCGGCGCCGCCGCCGGTCCCGAGGGCGCCGCCGGTGCCGACGGGGCGGCCGGGTCCGCGGGCGAGCGCTCCGATTCCGAGGCGGCCCCCGCCGGGCCGACGGCCCCGGGCCAGGAGGCCGGAGCCGGTGCGGCCGGCGGCGCGGCGGGGCGGCCCCGGGGCAGGCGCCGGATCGCCGTGCTGTTCGCCGTCGCCGCCTTCGCCTACGCCCTCGACCTGATCAGCAAGATGATCGTGGTCGCCGAGCTGGAGCACCACGAGCCGATCGAGGTCGTCGGGGACTGGCTCAGGTTCGAGGCGATCCGCAACGCGGGCGCGGCCTTCGGCTTCGGCGAGGCGTTCACCGTGATCTTCACGGTGATCGCGGCGGTGGTCATCGTGGTGATCGCCCGGCTGGCCCGCAAGCTCTACAGCCTGCCGTGGGCGATCGCGCTCGGCCTGCTGCTCGGCGGGGCGCTCGGCAACCTGACCGACCGGATCTTCCGCTCGCCCGGCGTCTTCGAGGGGGCGGTCGTCGACTTCATCGCGCCCAAGGGCTTCGCCGTCTTCAACCTCGCCGACTCGGCGATCGTGTGCGGCGGCATCCTGATCGTGCTGCTGTCGTTCAGGGGGCTGGACCCGGACGGGACCGTCCACAAGGACTGAGCGGCCAGGGTTTTCCACAGGCTCGTACGGGGGTGCCGGAGCCGTCCGGCATACTCGACGGGTGAGCACGATTCCCGAGATCCGTACCCTGCCCGTGCCCGACGGCCTGGAGGGCGAGCGCGTCGACGCCGCCATCTCCCGCATGTTCGGCTTCTCCCGTACCAAGGCCGCCGAGCTGGCGGCGGCGGGGAAGGTCACGGTCGACGGGTCGGTGGTCGGCAAGTCGGAGCGGGTGCGCGGCGGGGCCTGGCTGGAGGTCGAGATGCCGCAGGCGCCCGCGCCGGTCCAGGTGGTCGCCGAGCCGGTCGAGGGCATGGAGATCGTGCACGACGACGACGACGTGGTCGTGATCGTCAAGCCGGTCGGGGTCGCCGCCCACCCGTCGCCCGGCTGGACGGGCCCCACGGTCATCGGCGGGCTGGCCGCGGCCGGCTACCGCATCTCCACCTCCGGCGCCGCCGAGCGCCAGGGCATCGTGCACCGCCTCGACGTGGGCACCTCCGGGCTGATGGTGGTCGCCAAGTCGGAGCGCGCATACACCTCGCTCAAGCGCCAGTTCAAGGAGCGCACGGTCGACAAGCGCTACCACACGCTCGTCCAGGGCCACCCCGACCCCACCAGCGGCACCATCGACGCCCCCATCGGCCGCCACCCGCAGCACGACTACAAGTGGGCGGTCACCGCGGACGGCAAGCCCTCCGTCACGCACTACGACCTGATCGAGGCGTTCCGCGCGGCCTCCCTGCTGGACGTGAAGCTGGAGACCGGCCGCACCCACCAGATCCGCGTCCACATGGCCGCCCACCGGCACCCCTGCGTCGGCGACCTGACCTACGGCGCCGACCCGACGCTCGCCAAGCGCCTGCGGCTGACCCGCCAGTGGCTGCACGCCGTCCGGCTGGGCTTCGAGCACCCCGGCAGCGGCGAGTGGGCCGAGTTCACCAGCGACTACCCCGAGGACCTGCAGAAGGCCCTGGACCAGGTCCGCGAGGAGACCTGGGCATGAGCGCCGCGCGCTACACGGTGCGCGTCGCCGAGGACCCCGCCGACCTCCAGGCGTGCTTCGCGGTGCGCAAGGAGGTCTTCGTCGCCGAGCAGAAGGTCCCCGAGGACATCGAGTACGACGCCCACGACGCCGGCGCGGTCCACGTCCTGGCGGTCCGCGAGGACGGCGAGCCGCTCGGCACCGGACGGCTGCTGTTCGGCGAGGCCGCCGCGGGCAGGACCGGCGACGGGCCCGCCGTCGGCTCCCTCGGCCGGCTCGCCGTGACCCGGGCCGCCCGCGGCCTGGGCGTCGGGGCGGCGCTGGTGCGGGCGATCGAGGAGGCGGCCCGCGCGCGGGGGCTCACGGCCGTCGACCTGCACGCGCAGACCCACGCGCTGGGCTTCTACGAGCGGCTCGGCTACACGGCCTACGGGCCGCTGTTCCCGGACGCGGGGATACCGCACCGCGCCATGCGGCGCGCCCTGTGACCCACCGCGCCCGGCGTCCGCTGTGATCCGTTCCACCCGGCGCGCCGGGGGACGCGGCCGGGTGGAAGGCGCTGGTGCGCGCAGTGACGTGGCAGGCTGGAAGTCCGCCGTGTGAACGCCTAGATCGCCGGAGCGCTGACCGTGGATCAGTTGGCCCTGTTGTTCCTTCTGTTGGTCGGGGCCCTGGTGAGCGTCCCGGTCGGGGAGCGGCTCGGGCTGCCGGCACCGGTGCTGATGACGGTCCTCGGCATCGCCCTGGCCCTGGCCGACTTCGTCCCCGACGTCGACATCCCGCCCGAGCTCATCCTGCCCCTGCTGCTGCCGCCCCTGCTGTACGCGGCCGTGCGGCGCACCTCCTGGCGGCAGTTCGCCGCCAACAAACGGCCGATCTTCCTGCTCGCGGTCGCGCTGGTCTTCGTCACGATGGTGTGCGTGGCGGCCACGGCCCACGCGATCGTGCCGGGGCTGCCGATCGCCGCGGCCTTCGCGCTCGGCGCGCTGGTGGCGCCGCCCGACCCGGTGGCGGCGACCGCCGTCGCCGGGCAGCTCGGGCTGCCGCGCCGGCTGGTCTCCATCCTGGAGGGCGAGGGTCTCTTCAACGACGTGACGGCCATCGTCCTGTACCACGTGGCCATCGCCGCCGCCGTGGGCGGCACCTTCTCCCCGTGGCGGGCGGGCCTGGACCTGGTGCTGTCCGCCGTCGTCGCCGTCGCCGTGGGCCTCGCCCTGGGCTGGGGCGCGAGCAAGCTGCTGGACCTGCTGGGCGACGCCACCCTGCAGATCGGGCTCACGCTGCTGGTGCCGTACATGAGCTACGTCCTGGCCGAGGAGCTGCACGGCTCCGGGGTGCTCGCCGTCCTCACCACGGCGATGTTCCTCGCCGAGTACGCCGCCGACGCCGACGACGTGATGACCCGGCTGGCCGGGCACACCGTCTGGGACGTCGTCGACACGCTCGTCACCGGGGTGGCCTTCGGGCTCATCGGCCTGGAGCTGCACAACGCCGTCCGCACGGCGTCCGGGCGCTGGGGCGAGCTGCTGGGCTGGGCCGCCGCGGTCGTCGCCGTCGTCGTCCTGGTCCGGCTGGTGTGGCTGCTGCCGGCGACCTGGCTGACGAAGCGGCTGCACGCCCGGCGGGACCAGGACGAGGACATCCCGATGAGCTGGCGGGAGACCGTCGTCATGTGGTGGTCGGGGATGCGGGGGGTGGCCTCCGTGGCGCTGGCCCTGGCGATCCCGCTGAAGACGGAGGACGGCAGCCCCTTCCCCAACCGCGACGAGATCGTCTTCATCGCCTTCGGGGTGATCGTGGTGACGCTGCTCGTCCAGGGACTCACCCTGCCGTGGCTGGTGGGCCGGCTCGGAGTACGGGCCGACACCGAGCGGGAGAAGGCGTTCGAGAAGGAGCTGGCGCTGCGGGCGGCGCGGGCGGCCAAGCGGCGGCTGAAGGAGATCGAGGCGGTCGAGGAGCTGCCGGAGGAGCTCTCCGAGCAGATGCTGCGGCGCGCCTTCGACATCGGGGTGCGGATCAGTCCGGACATCGGGGACGAGGAGCGGCGCGAGGCGCAGGAGCAGCGGGTGCGCAGGCTGAAGCGGATCCGGCGGATCCAGGGCGAGCTGCTCAGCGCCGCGCGTCACGAGGTGCTCGCGGCGCGCAGCGAGCCCGGTGCCGACCCGGAGATCGTGGACCGGGTGCTGCGCCACCTGGACGTGCGCAGTCTGCGCTGACCGCCCCGGCGCGCCCGCGGTCCCCGGCGCGCCCGCTCCCGCGGCGGGGGCGGGGCGGTGACCGGAGTGCCGCGGGCGCGGCCCCGGTGCTCAGCGGCCGTGCCGCGACTGCTCGGGGAGACGGCGCGCAGCCCCGTCGGGCGAGGGCCCGAGCAGGCCGTCGCGAGACGGCGGCGGGAAGGCGTCGCCCACGGCGACGCGGGGCAGCGCGTAGGGGTGCGCCTCGGCCAGCCAGCGGATGATCTGCTCGCGGACGGTGACCCGGACCGTCCAGATGTCGTCCGCGTCCTTCGCCGTCACCAGGGCCCGCACCTGCATGGTGGTCGGGGTGCTGTCGGTGACCGTCAGGTCGTAGGCGCGTCCGTCCCAGGCGGGGCAGGCGCGCAGGATGTCCCGGAGCTTGTCGCGCATCGCGTCCAGCGGAGCGCAGTGGTCGAGGTGCCAGTAGACGATGCCGGTCATCTGCGGCGTGCCGCGCGACCAGTTCTCGAACGGCTTGGACGTGAAGTACGACACCGGCATGGTGATCCGGCGCTCGTCCCAGGTGCGCACGGTCAGGAAGGTCAGCGTGATCTCCTCGACCGTGCCCCACTCGCCGTCCACCACCACCGTGTCGCCGATGCGCACCATGTCGCCGAAGGCGATCTGGAGCCCCGCGAACAGGTTGCCCAGCGTGGACTGGGCGGCGATGCCGGCGACGATGCCGAGCACACCGGCGGAGGCGAGCAGGGAGGCGCCCGCGGTGCGCATGTCCGGGAAGGTCAGCAGCATCGAGGCGCCGGCCACCACGCCCACGACCGCGGAGACCACCCGCATGATCAGCGACACCTGGGTGCGCACGCGCCGCACCCGGGCCGGGTCCCGGGCGGCCCGGGCGTTGGCGTAGCGCGTGTAGGACGTCTCCACTATCGCCGAGGCGATCCTGATGACCAGCCAGGCGGCCGAGCCGATCAGCACCAGCGTCAGCGTCCGGCCGATGCCGGTCCGGTGCGACGGGAACAGTCCCGCCTCGACGTAGGAGCCTCTCAGCAGCGCGGTGCACAGGACGAGCTGGTAGGGGACGCTCGCCCGGCGCAGCAGTCCCCACAGCGGCGTGTGGTGGTTGCGGTCGTCGGCCTTGCGCAGCAGCAGGTCGGTGGCCCAGCCGATGACGAGCGTCAGGACGACCGAGCCGCCGACCACGATCAGCGGGCGGAGTATGTTCTCCATGCCCACGAACGTAACCGGGGACGCGGGAGATCGAACATGTGACTTCCCGGCGCTCGCGGGTAGGGGACGCGGCCGGGCGCTGCGGGAACCGGCTGGCACCATGGCCTCATGAACATCATGCTCTTTCACTCGACCTACGGCCTCACCCCCGCGGTGCGCTCGGCCGCGGACCGGCTGCGCGGCGCCGGGCACCAGGTCTGGACGCCGGACCTCTTCGAGGGGCGCACGTTCGACGCGGTCGAGGAGGGCAGGGCGTTCAAGGACGAGATCGGCAAGGACGAGCTGCTGAAGCGGGCCGTGCTGGCCGCCGCTCCCTACTCGGAGCGCGGACTGGTCTACGCGGGGTTCTCGCTGGGCGCCTCCATCGCCCAGACGCTCGCGCTCGGCGACGACAAGGCGCGCGGGCTGCTGCTCCTGCACGGCACGTCCGACCTCGCGCCGAACGTGTCGGTCGACGGGCTGCCGGTCCAGCTGCACGTGGCCGAGCCGGACCCGTTCGAGCCGGACGACTGGCTGAGCGCCTGGTACCTCCAGATGGGCCGGGCCGGAGCCGACGTGGAGGTGTACCGGTACGCGGGGGCCGGACACCTCTACACCGACCCCGGCCTGCCGGACTACGACGAGGAGGCCGCCGAGGCCACCTGGCGGGTGGCGCTCGGCTTCCTCGCCTCGCTGGAGGACGGGGGTCCTCAGACCGGGTCGTAGGCCCGCTCGACCTTCTGGGTGCCGCTGCGGGTGCGGTAGGACCGCGCCCAGGCGGCGGTCGCGTCGGCCTTCGTACGGTCGGACAGGACGTAGTAGTCCATCTGCGCGCGTTCGGCCGTGACGTCCAGGACGCCGTACCCGTGGCGGTCGGTGTCGACCCAGTGGACGTGCCGGTTGGCCGCGCGGATCAGCGGCGCGGCGACCGCGGAGACCGTGCCCTCGCGGACCTTCACGAGGTCGTCGAGGTTGTCGGAGGTCACCGAGGTGACGACGAACTCCGTGGCGGCCGAGGCGGACAGCGGGTAGGTCCCGGCGTCGTAGGGCACGTCGTTGGCCCACGCCATGTGGATGTCCCCGGTGAGGAAGACGGTGTTGCGGATGGCGTGGGTCCGCAGGTGGGCAAGGAGTTCGCGGCGGTCGTCGGTGTAGCCGTCCCACTGGTCGGTGTTGAGGGCGAGCCCCTCCTGGGGCAGGCCGAGCAGCTCGGCGAGCGGGCGCAGCAGGTCGGCGGTGAGCGAGCCGATGGCGAACGGGGCGATCATCACCGAGTTGCCGATCAGCCGCCAGGTGGTGTCGGAGGCGCGCAGCCCCGCCTTGAGCCAGTCCATCTGGGCGCGGCCGGTGAGGGTGCGGTCCGGATCGTCCACGTCGCCGTCGCCGATGCCGGTCTGCTGCGAGCGGAAGGAGCGCAGGTCCAGCAGGGACAGGTCGGCGAGCTGGCCGAAGCGCAGCCGGCGGTAGGTCGTGCCCGCGATCGCCGGGCGGACCGGCATCCACTCGAAGTAGGCCCGCTTGGCGGCGGCCAGCCGCGCGGCCCAGGGGCCCTCGGCGCCCTCGGTGTGGTTCTCCGCACCGCCCGGCCAGGCGTTGTCGGCGAACTCGTGGTCGTCCCAGAGGGCGATGACCGGCGCGGCGGCGTGCAGCGCCTGGAGGTCGGGGTCGGTCTTGTGGCGCCCGTGCCGTACGCGGTAGTCGGCGAGCGTGCGGATCTCGTGGGCGGGCGCGTGCGGGCGGACGACGGTGCCGCGGGTGCCGTACTCCCCGGTGCCGTACTCGTAGAGGTAGTCGCCCAGGTGCAGCCAGGCGTCCAGGTCGCCGCGGGCCGCGAGGTGGCGGTAGGCGGCGAAGTGGCCGGCCTCCCAGTTGGCGCAGGACACCACGCCGAAGCGCAGGCCCGGCACGGCCGCGTCGGGCGCCGGGGCGGTGCGGGTGCGGGCGGCGGGGGAGGCGGTGCCGCCGGCGAGGAAGCGGAACCAGTAGTCGGTGGCGGGCTCCAGGCCCCGGACGTCCGCCTTGACGGTGTGGTCGGACTCGGCGGTCGCGGTGACGAAGCCCCTGGCCACGACGTCGGTGAACGCCCGGTCCCGCGCCAGGACCCACTCCACCTCGGTGTCCGGGCCGGCGCCGGAGCCCGGCACGGCCTCGGGCACCGGCGTCACCCGGGTCCACAGCAGGATGCCGTCGGGCAGCGGGTCGCCGGAGGCGACCCCGTGCAGGAAGGCGGGGGCGGCTGCGGCGGCCCGGGCGGGCAGGGCGGCGGTGAGCGGCGCGGCGAGGACCGCGCCGGCGGTGGCGGCCTTGACCACCGTACGGCGGCTGGGCACCAGGGCGCCGGCGGGCTCGGCGGGCGACGGGAGGAGGGTGTCGGCGTGCTCGGCGGACGCCGGCCGGCCGGAACCGGATGATCTGTGTCGACTGGTCACGGGCGATCAGATTACTGATCGGTATGAAGAAGAGCGGGCGAACTCCGGAAGTTCGCCCGCCCTTCAGCGCCGGTTCGGCGGCCGGAGGCTCATGCCTTGAGGGCCGCGTCGACGGCCTTGTCGAACTCCTCCACGGTCATGGGGGCGTTGCCGCCGGCGCCGGTGAGCTTCTTGCCGTCCATCACCAGGCTCGGCGTGCCGGTGACGCCGTCCTTGTTGCCGTTGAACGTCTGGGACATGGCCACCGCCCAGGCGTCGTACGTGCCCTTCTCCACGGCGTCGCGGAACTTGGCGTTGCCCTTCAGGGCGGGGACGCTGTCGGCGATCTCGATGAGGTAGTCGTCGTCCTTGAACTTGTCGTCGCTCTCCGAGGGGTGCCACTTGGCCGAGTAGAGCGCCGCCTTGTAGTCGAGGAACGCCTCCGGGCTCACGTTCAGGGCGGCGCCCAGGGCGCTCATCGCGTTCTTCGAGCCCTCGCCGTGCGAGCCGGTCTCGAACTTCCCGTCCTTCTCGGTGTCGCCGTCGAGGAAGGTGCCGCCGATGAACTGGAGCTTGTACTTGCCCTCTTCGACGTCCTTGTCGACGGTGGGGCCGACGGTCTGCTCGAAGGCGGCGCAGACCGGGCAGCGCGGGTCCTCGTAGATCTTGAGGGTCTTCTTGGCGCTGCTCTTGCCGACGGTGACGGTGGTGCCGTCCTTGCCGGAGGTGTGGGCCGGGGCGACGACCTTGTCGTCCGCGACGGACTCCCAGTGCGAGGGCTTGTTGGCCTGCACGACGGCGTAGCCGATGCCGCCGGCTATCGCCAGGACGCCGACGATGGAGCAGGCGACGACGATCTGCCGCTTGACCTTGTCGCGCTTGGCCTGGCGCTCGCGCTCCTGGCGCAGGCGCTCACGGGCCGCCGTCTTCGCCGCCTGGCTGTTCCGCTTGCTCATGGTGGTGATCTCCATGGGGACGCGCACACGGGGGTGTGCGGAAAACTCGGGTGGGACTGCTGGTGCTCGGGGTGGTTCACGCGAAGGCGGCCGAGCACGGCGGTCCGCGCCGTCCCAGGGAGTGGGCGAGGATCCGGTCCCGGGCGGTCGCGGTGGGCCGGGCCGGGCGCACCGGCCGGTGCGGTGCCGGGGCCCGCCCCGCGGTCACCGCGGCCACGGCCAGCAGCAGCGGCCGGAACGTGGTCGCGGCCACCGCCCGCAGCACCTGGGCCAGCGCCCGCTCGCCGCGGCGCAGCCAGGCCGCGGCGAGCAGCCCGACGCCGACGTGGGCGCCCAGCAGCAGCCAGGCGGTGCCGGCGTCGGCGTGCGCGAGGGCGACGGCGAGCCGGTCGGTGTCGGCGCCGGTCACCCGGGTCAGCGGGGCGGTGACACCGGTGCCCACGCCGGTGCCGTCGCCGCACAGCACGTGCAGGCCGACGGAGCGCAGCGGGCCGGTGACCGGGCCGCCCGCCCGGCCGTAGCACAGGTGCTGGCCGGTGGTGAAGACCGTGTCGGCGGCCAGCTCCAGGGGGATCAGCAGGGCCGCGATCCGCCCGAAGGAGCGCTCCCGCCCGGCCAGGGCGTAGGCCGGGACGAACACGGCGGCGGCGATCGCGGCCACCGTGTTCAGCGGCAGCGGGACCTGGGACAGCAGCACGTGCGACGCGGTGCTGAGCATCACGACCAGTGCCGTGAACAGCGCCGCGCGCACGGCTCTGAGGTGGGTCCCGGATATGTCCATAGCGAAAGGAGAGTGTGTCACGGAGGCCGGTAAGAGACTCCTAAAGGGCCGCTGTGAGAGCCGACGGTTACAGACCCGGAATCCGGCCGTTGCGGAACAGGTCGACGAAGATCTGGTGGTCGGCGCGGGCGCGCGCGCCGTAGTCGTGGGCGAAGTCGATCAGCAGCGGCGCGAAGCCCTCCTCGTCGGCGGCGATCGCCGCGTCGATGGCCCGCTCCGTGGAGAACGGCACCAGGGACTCGCCGGACTGGTCGTCCGCCGCCGCGTGCATGGCGGCCGTGGCCCGGCCCAGGTCGGCGACGACCTCGGCGATCTCCTCCGGGTCGTCGATGTCGCCCCAGTCCAGGTCGACGGCGTAGGGCGAGATCTCGGCGACGAGCTGGCCCGCGCCGTCCAGCTCGGTCCAGCCCAGCCACGGGTCGGCGTGCGCCTGGAGGGCCCGCTGGGAGATCACCGTGCGGTGGCCCTCGTGCTGGAAGTAGTCGCGGATCGCCCGGTCGGTGACGTGCCGGGAGACGGCCGGGGTCTGGGCCTGCTTGATGTAGATCACCACGTCGTTCTCCAGGGCGTCGCTGTTGCCCTCCAGCAGGATGTTGTACGACGGCAGCCCGGCCGACCCGATGCCGATGCCCCGGCGGCCGACCACGTCCTTGACCCGGTAGGAGTCCGGGCGGGTCAGCGACGACTCCGGGAGCGTCTCCAGATAGCCGTCGAAGGCCGCCAGCACCTTGTAGCGGGTGGCGGCGTCCAGCTCGATGGAGCCGCCGCCCGGCGCGAAACGGCGTTCGAAGTCGCGGATCTCGGTCATCGAGTCCAGCAGCCCGAAGCGGGTCAGCGCGCGGGCGTCGCGCAGTGCGTCCAGCAGCGGGCCCGACGCCGTGTCCAGGGTGAACGGCGGCACCTCGTCGCTTCTGGCGCCGGTCGCCAGGGCGTGGATCCGCTCCCGGTACGCGCCCGCGTACACCCGCACCAGCTCGGTGATCTGCTCGTCGCTGAGCGCCTTGGCGTACCCGATCAGGGCGATCGAGGCCGCGAAGCGCTTCAGGTCCCAGGTGAAGGGGCCGACGTACGCCTCGTCGAAGTCGTTGACGTTGAAGATCAGCCGGCCGGTGGAGTCCATGTAGGTGCCGAAGTTCTCCGCGTGCAGGTCGCCGTGGATCCACACCCGGGACGTGCGTTCGTCGAGGTACGGACCGCGGCCGGCGGTGCCGCCGTCCCGCCCGGAGCCGTCGCGGTCCAGGTCGTGGTAGAAGAGGCACGCCGTGCCGCGGTAGAAGGCGAAGGCGGAGGCCGCCATCTTGCGGAACTTCACGCGGAAGGCCGCCGGGTCGGCGGCCAGGAGCTGGCCGAAGGCGGTGTCGAAGACGGCGAGGATCTCCTCGCCGCGGTGCTCCTGGCCGAGCTGCGTGACCGGCATCGCTGGGTGCCTCCTGGTGCGGGTGGTGCGTGACGAACGGGGCGGACGTTTCCGCAGGTGCGCGGCGGCCTGCGCCGCGCGTCCCGCCCGGACCAACGTCCGGGCGTGCGCCCGAGTGCCCGGCGCCGCGTCCGACGGTACGCGGGTGAGCCCTCCGGCGGTCGGTGCCGGGGCATAGACTTCGACGCTGACCCCCAGACTGTCCGCAGCCTGTCGCCCAGCGTTTCCCCAGGAGGCCGCACGTGTCGAAGCCGCCCTTCACGCACCTGCACGTCCACACCCAGTACTCGCTGCTGGACGGTGCCGCGCGGCTGAAGGACATGTTCAACGCGTGCAACGAGATGGGCATGACGCACATCGCCATGTCCGACCACGGCAACCTGCACGGTGCGTACGATTTCTTCCACTCCGCGCAGAAGGCCGGGATCACCCCGATCATCGGGATCGAGGCGTACGTCGCCCCGGAGTCGCGCCGCAACAAGCGCAAGATCCTCTGGGGCCAGCCGCACCAGAAGCGGGACGACGTCTCCGGCTCCGGCGGCTACACGCACAAGACCATCTGGGCGGTCGACAGCACCGGCCTGCACAACCTCTTCCGCCTCTCCTCGGACGCCTACGCCGAGGGCTGGCTCCAGAAGTGGCCCCGGATGGACAAGGAGACCATCGCCCAGTGGTCCACCGGGCTCGTCGCCTCCACCGGCTGCCCCTCCGGCGAGGTGCAGACCCGGCTGCGCCTGGGCCACTTCGACGAGGCGCTGAAGGCGGCCGCCGACTACCAGGACATCTTCGGCAAGGACCGCTACTTCCTGGAGCTGATGGACCACGGCATCGAGATCGAGCGCCGGGTCCGCGACGGCCTGCTGGAGATCGGCAAGAAGCTCGGCATCCCCCCGCTGGTCACCAACGACTCGCACTACACCTACGCGCACGAGGCGCAGGCGCACGACGCGCTGCTGTGCATCCAGACCGGCAAGAACCTCTCCGACCCGGACCGCTTCAAGTTCGACGGCACCGGCTACTACCTGAAGTCGACGGAGGAGATGTACGCCATCGACTCCTCCGACGCCTGGCAGGAGGGGTGCGCCAACACACGGCTGATCGCCGAGATGGTCGACACCACCGGCATGTTCGAGAAGCGCGACCTGATGCCGAAGTTCGACATCCCGGAGGGCTACACCGAGGTCACCTGGTTCCAGGAGGAGGTCCGCCGCGGCATGGAGCGCCGCTACCCGGGCGGCATCCCCGAGGACCGCATGAAGCAGGCCGAGTACGAGATGGACGTCATCATCTCGATGGGCTTCCCCGGCTACTTCCTCGTGGTCGCCGACTTCATCATGTGGGCCAAGAAGCAGGGCATCGCCGTCGGCCCCGGCCGTGGCTCCGCGGCCGGCTCGATCGTCGCCTACGCGCTCGGCATCACCGACCTCGACCCGATCCCGCACGGCCTGATCTTCGAGCGGTTCCTCAACCCCGAGCGCATCTCGATGCCCGATGTCGACATCGACTTCGACGAGCGCCGGCGCGCCGAGGTGATCCGGTACGTGACCGAGAAGTACGGCGCCGACAAGGTCGCCCAGATCGGCACCTACGGCACCATCAAGGCCAAGAACGCGATCAAGGACTCCGCGCGCGTGCTGGGCTACCCGTACGCGATGGGCGACCGCATCACCAAGGCGATGCCCGCCGACGTCCTCGGCAAGGGCATCCCGCTGTCCGGCATCACCGACCCGGAGCACCCCCGGTACTCGGAGGCGGGCGAGGTCCGCTCGATGTACGAGAACGAGCCGGACGTGAAGAAGGTCATCGACACCGCGCGCGGCGTCGAGGGCCTGGTGCGGCAGATGGGCGTGCACGCCGCCGGCGTGATCATGTCCAGCGAGCCGATCGTCGACCACGTCCCGGTCTGGGTCAGGCACACCGACGGCGTCACCATCACGCAGTGGGACTACCCGAGCTGCGAGTCGCTCGGCCTGCTGAAGATGGACTTCCTGGGCCTGCGCAACCTCACGATCATGGACGACGCCGTCAAGATGGTGAAGGCGAACAAGGGGATCGACATCGATCTCCTCAGCCTCCCGCTCGACGACCCGACCACCTTCGAGCTGCTCCAGCGCGGCGACACCCTCGGCGTCTTCCAGTTCGACGGCGGCCCCATGCGCTCCCTGCTGCGCATGATGAAGCCCGACAACTTCGAGGACATCTCCGCCGTCTCGGCCCTGTACCGGCCGGGACCGATGGGCATGAACTCGCACATCAACTACGCCCTGCGCAAGAACGGCCAGCAGGAGATCACGCCGATCCACCCGGAGCTGGAGGAACCGCTCAAGGAGGTCCTGGACGTCACCTACGGCCTGATCGTCTACCAGGAGCAGGTGCAGAAGGCCGCCCAGATCATCGCCGGCTACTCGCTCGGCGAGGCCGACATCCTCCGCCGCGTGATGGGCAAGAAGAAGCCCGAGGAGCTGGCGAAGAACTTCGTCCTCTTCCAGGAGGGCGCCCGCAAGAAGGGCTACAGCGACGAGGCCATCCAGGCGCTGTGGGACGTGCTGGTCCCCTTCGCCGGCTACGCCTTCAACAAGGCGCACTCCGCCGCGTACGGCCTGGTGTCGTACTGGACCGCGTACCTGAAGGCGAACCACCCCGCCGAGTACATGGCCGCGCTGCTGACCTCCGTCAAGGACGACAAGGACAAGTCCGCGGTCTACCTCAACGAGTGCCGCCGCATGGGCATCAAGGTGCTCCCGCCCAACGTCAACGAGTCCGAGGCGAACTTCGCCGCGCAGGGCGACGACGTGATCCTCTTCGGCCTGTCCGCGGTGCGCAACGTCGGCACCAACGTGGTCGAGTCGATCATCCGGTGCCGCAAGGCCAAGGGGAAGTACACCTCCTTCCCCGACTACCTCGACAAGGTCGAGGCGGTCGTCTGCAACAAGCGCACCACCGAATCGCTGATCAAGGCCGGCGCCTTCGACTCCATGGGCCACACCCGCAAGGGCCTCATGGCGCAGTACGAGCCCATGATCGACAACGTGGTCGCGGTCAAGCGCAAGGAGGCCGAGGGGCAGTTCGACCTCTTCGGCGGCATGGGCGAGGAGGACAGCAGCGAGCCCGGCTTCGGGCTGGACGTGGAGTTCTCCACCGACGAGTGGGACAAGACCTATCTGCTCGCCCAGGAGCGGGAGATGCTCGGTCTCTACGTCTCCGACCACCCGCTGTTCGGCCTGGAGCACATCCTGTCCGACAAGGCCGACGCGGGCATCTCCCAGCTCACCGGCGGCGACTTCGGCGACGGCGCGGTGGTCACCATCGGCGGCATCATCTCCGGCCTCCAGCGCAAGATGACCAAGCAGGGCAACGCCTGGGCCATCGCCACCGTGGAGGACCTCGCCGGCTCCATCGAGTGCATGTTCTTCCCGGCGACCTACCAGCTCGTCTCCACCCAACTCGTCGAGGACGCCGTCGTGTTCGTCAAGGGGCGCCTGGACAAGCGGGAGGACGTGCCCCGGCTGGTCGCGATGGAGCTGATGGTCCCGGACCTGTCCAACGCGGGCGCCAACGCACCCGTGGTCCTGACCATCCCGGCCACCCGCGTCACCCCGCCCCTGGTCAGCCGCCTCGGCGAGGTGCTCAGCCACCACAAGGGCGACAGCGAGGTCCGGATCAAGCTCCAGGGCCCCACCAAGACGACCGTGCTGCGCCTGGACCGGCACCGGGTCAAGCCCGATCCGGCCCTCTTCGGCGACTTGAAGGTGCTGCTCGGCCCGTCCTGCCTGGCCGGTTAGCGGCACGGCCGGGAAGCGCCGGCCGACGCGCAAGACGCCACCCGACGCACCGAGGGGCGCACCCTGTGACGGGTGCGCCCCTCGTGTCGGATCGGACGCCCGGGCCCCAACGGCCCGTGGCGCGGACCCGGTTGCCGGCTCAGTTGTGGCCGAAGCGCTTCTGCCTGCCCTTGCGGCCGGTTATCTCGCCGGGGGCCGCCTGCGAGGTGCGCTGTTCGTCCTGCGGTTCCAGCGTGGCGGTCGGGGACGACTGCGGGGCGCGCTCCGCCCGCGGCTGCTTACGGTCACGGTTCTTGTTCTTGGCCATGGTGATCTGCCTCCTGTGGGGGATCTAGGGGCCAGGGCCGGGACCAGATTCACATAGGCCGATAAAGAACGCATGTCGGGCAATTACCGTCCGTGACAGGGTTCATCGGCCCGGTGGAGCGCCGAAACGCCACGCCGAAGATCGAGTTCGGACCGTTAACCCCGGCGCGGTCGGGCAGACTCGAAGCAAGCCCGAAGCAAACCTCCCGGAAAGAGGGTGGATCGCGTGGACCGCTGCATCGTCCTGGTGGACGCCGGGTATCTGCTGGGGGCCGCCGCCAGTCTCCTCGCGGGGGAACCCTCGCGGTCCCGCATCACCGTCGACCACACCGCCCTCATCCAGGGGCTGCGCGAGCGCGCCGAGTCCGACACGCGCCAGCCCCTGCTGCGCATCTACTGGTTCGACGGCGCCCCCGACCGCGTCCCGCAGCCCGAGCACCGCCGGCTGCGCGTGATGCCCCGGGTCACCGTCCGGCTCGGCGCCCTGACCCGCAGCGACGGCCGCTGGGCGCAGAAGGGCGTGGACGCCGCCATGCACGCCGAGCTGACCGAACTGGCCCGCAACCGCGCCTGCTCCGACATCGTGCTCGTGACCGGCGACGGCGATCTGCTGCCCGGCATGATGGCGGCCAAGGAGCACGGCGTCGCCGTCCACCTGTGGGCCGTGCAGGCCGCCGACGGCGACTACAACCAGTCCGAGGACCTGGTCGCCGAGGCCGACGAGCGGCGCGTACTGGACCGCAGCTGGATCACCAAGGCGGTACGCGCCAAGGAGCTCACCGGGGTGTGCGCGCCGCCGCCCGCACCGCGCCCCGAGATCGCCGCGATCCTCTCCGCGCCCCTGCCGGAGTCCGCGCTGCCCGCCCCCGTGGAGCGGCCCGCCGAGGAGCCGCCGCACCCGACGGCGTCCACCGCCGCGCGCAACGGCAGCGCCGAGCGGGTCCCGGCCGCCAAGGGCGTGCCCACCCCCAAGGACCTCGCTTCTTGGCCCACATGATGAAGTCGGCGACCACGAGGAAGTAGCCGGGG
>NZ_WYCT01000157.1 GCF_011008945.1 Streptomyces harenosi | reverse complement strand
GCCCCCGCCCCCGTCCGCGGGTCCGTCCGCGCGTCCGCCCCGGTCACGGCGTCCGTCCCCGCCCCCGTCTGCGAGTCCGCCCCCGTCTGCGCGTCCGTCTCCGTCTGCGCGTCCGTCCTGTCCACGTCCGGGCTCCCCCTGTTCCTCCGGTGGGCCCGCAGTCTAGCCACCGGACGACCCGGCGGACCCGGGCCAGTGGCCCTACCACTTCCGATCGTCAGAGGTATTCAGGTCGTCCGAGGGGTGCCCCAGGCACCAAGTGGTCTGATAAATATGCGACGTCGCCGTCCCGGACCGAAAGGGCTCCCGTGTCCCCGACCTCCGCCCGCGTCACCTCCGTCGACACGTACGACATCCGCTTCCCGACCTCCCGCGAGCTGGACGGCTCGGACGCGATGAACCCGGACCCCGACTACTCGGCCGCCTACGTCGTGCTGCGCACCGACGCCGCCGACGCGCCGGAGGGCCACGGCTTCGCCTTCACCATCGGGCGGGGCAACGACGTGCAGGTCGCGGCGATCGAGGCGCTGCGCGGCCAGGTGCTGGGCCGCTCGGTCGACACGCTGTGCACCGACCCCGCGTCGCTGTACCGGGACCTGACCGGCGACAGCCAACTGCGCTGGCTGGGCCCGGACAAGGGCGTGGCGCACATGGCCGTCGGGGCGGTCGTCAACGCCGTCTGGGACCTCGCGGCCCGGCGCGCCCGCAAGCCGCTGTGGCGCCTGCTGGCCGACGCGGAGCCGGAGTGGCTGGTCGGGCAGGCCGACCTCCGGTACCTCACCGACGTGCTCACCCCCGGCGACGCGCTGGACCTGCTGCGGCGCGGCCGGAAGGGCGCCGACGAGCGCCGGGCCCGCCTGCTGGAGCGCGGCTACCCTGCGTACACCACCTCCCCCGGCTGGCTCGGCTACGACGACGCCAAGCTGACCCGGCTCGCCCGCCGGGCCGTCGCCGACGGCTTCACCCAGATCAAGCTGAAGGTCGGCGCCGACCTCGACGACGACATCCGCCGCTGCCGCACCGCCCGGGCGGCCGTAGGCCCGGACGTCCGCCTGGCCGTGGACGCCAACCAGCGCTGGGACGTGCCGGAGGCGATCCGCTGGACCACCGCGCTCGCCCCGTTCGACCCGTACTGGATCGAGGAGCCCACCAGCCCGGACGACATCCTCGGCCACGCGGCGATCCGCCGGGCCGTCGCCCCGGTGAAGGTCGCCACCGGCGAGCACGCCCACAACCGCGTCGTGGTCAAGCAACTCCTCCAGGCCGGCGCCGTCGACGTCCTCCAGCTCGACGCGGCCCGCGTCGGCGGCGTCAACGAGAACCTGGCGATCCTCCTGCTGGCCGCCCGCTTCGGCGTGCCGGTCTGCCCGCACGCGGGCGGCGTCGGCCTGTGCGAACTCGTCCAGCACCTGGCGATGTTCGACTACCTGGCGGTCTCCGGCACCACCGAGGACCGGGTGATCGAGTACGTCGACCACCTCCACGAGCACTTCCTCGACCCGGTGGTCATCCGGGACGGGCACTACACCGCCCCCGCCGCGCCCGGCTTCTCCGCCGCCCTGCGCCCGGAGTCGATCGCGCGGTACACGTACCCCGGCGGCACCTTCTGGGCCGCCGACCTCGCCGAGCGCACACGGAAGGAGCGGGCCGTATGAGCGACTTCGAAGGGCTGCGGGCCCTGGTGACCGGCGGCGCCTCCGGCATCGGCCGGGCCACCGCCGAGCTGCTGGCCGCACGCGGTGCCCGGGTCGCCGTTCTCGACCTGGACCCCACGACGGTCGGCGAGCCGCTGCTGGCCCACCGCGCCGACGTCACCGACGACCCGTCCGTACGCCGGGCCGTGGCCGCCGCCGCCGACGGCCTCGGGGGCCTGGACGTCCTGGTCAACAACGCGGGCGTCGGCGCCCAGGGCACCGTCGAGGACAACGACGACGCCGAGTGGCACCGCGTCCTGGACGTCAACGTCCTCGGCATGGTCCGCACCACCCGCGCCGCCCTGCCGCACCTGCGCCGCTCCGCGCACGCCGCGATCGTCAACACCTGCTCCATCGCGGCCACCGCCGGCCTGCCGCAGCGCGCCCTCTACAGCGCGACCAAGGGTGCCGTCCTCTCCCTGACCCTCGCCATGGCCGCCGACCACGTCCGCGAGGGCATCCGCGTCAACTGCGTCAACCCCGGGACGGTCGACACCCCGTGGGTCGGTCGTCTCCTCGACGCCGCCGACGACCCGGCCGCCGAGCGTGCCGCCCTGGAGGCCCGCCAGCCCACCGGCCGCCTGGTGAGCGCCGCCGAAGTGGCGGGCGCCATCGCCTACTTGGCGAGCCCGCTGTCCGGCGCCACCACCGGCACCGCCCTGGCCGTCGACGGCGGCATGCAGGGCCTGCGCCCGCGCCCGGCGGCCCGGTGACCGCCCTCGCCTTCGGCGCCGCCGGGATCGGCAACCTCTACACCGAGGTGACCGACGAGCAGGCGCACGCCGCCGTCACCGCCGCCTGGCGCCAGGGCATCCGCGCCTTCGACACCGCGCCCCACTACGGCCTCGGCCTGTCCGAGCGCCGCCTCGGCGCCGCCCTGCGCCGGCACCCGCGCGAGGAGTACACCGTCTCCACCAAGGTGGGCCGCCGCCTGGAACCGGCCGACGGCACCGGCGACGACCTCGCGCACGGCTTCGCCGTCCGGGCCACCCACCGCCGCGTGTGGGACTTCACCGCCGACGGCATCCGCCGCACCCTCGACGCCAGCCTCGCCCGGCTGG
This sequence comes from Streptomyces harenosi, assembly GCF_011008945.1. Taxonomy (GTDB): domain Bacteria; phylum Actinomycetota; class Actinomycetes; order Streptomycetales; family Streptomycetaceae; genus Streptomyces; species Streptomyces harenosi. Next base: position 14,212 of record NZ_WYCT01000157.1, on the reverse strand, counting down.
GCCTGGACCGGGTCGACACCGTCTACCTCCACGACCCCGACGACCACGCCGAGGAAGCCTTCCGCGAGGGGTATCCGGCGCTGGAACGGCTGCGCGCGGAAGGCGTGGTCGGGCGGATCGGCGCGGGCATGAACCAGACTGCCCTGCTCACCCGGTTCGTCCGCGACACCGACGTGGACGTGGTGCTGTGCGCGGGCCGCTACACCCTGCTCGACCAGAGCGCCCTCGCCGACCTCCTGCCCGCCGCCCGGGAGCGCGGCACGAGGGTCGTCCTCGGCGGCGCCTTCAACTCCGGCCTGCTCGCCGACCCGGGACCGGCGGCCACGTACGACTACCGGCAGGCGCCGCCCGAACTGGTCGGCCGCGCACTGCGCCTGAAGGCGGTCGCCGAGCGCCACGGCACCACCCTGCGCGCCGCCGCCCTCGCCTTCTGCGCCGCGCATCCCGCCGTCACCGAAGTCCTCGTCGGGGCCCGCTCGGCGGCCGAGGTCGACGACTGCGCCGCGCAGTTCCGCACCCCCGTACCGGAGGCGTTCTGGCGGGAGCTGCGGGCGAGCGGTCTGCTCCCCGCCGACGCCCCCCTGCCCGGCGAGGACCGGCCGTGATCGTCGACGCCCACCACCACCTCTGGGACCTCTCCGTACGCGACCAGGACTGGATCACCGGCCCCGAACTGGCGCCGCTGCGCCGCTCCTTCACCCTCGGCGACCTGCGCCCCGAGGCCCGGGCCGCCGGGGTAGGCCGCACCGTGCTGGTCCAGACGGTCACCGTGCCCGAGGAGACCCCCGAGCTGCTGGCCCTGGCCGGCCGTCACGAACTGATCGGGGGCGTCGTCGGCTGGACCGACCTCACCCGGCCGGACGTCGCCGGCGAACTGGCCCGGCTGCGCGCCCTGCCCGGCGGCGGGCACCTCGTGGGCATCCGCCACCAGGTGCAGGCGGAGCCCGACCCGCGGTGGCTGCTGCGTCCGGACGTACGCCGTGGCCTGGCCGCCGTCGCGGACGCCGGGCTCGTCCACGACCTCGTGGTGCGGCCCCGCCAACTGCCCGCCTGCGTGCGGGCCGCCGCCGAGCACCCGGGGCTCACCTTCGTCCTCGACCACCTCGGCAAACCGCCCGTCGCCTCCGGCGCGACCGAGCCGTGGGCGGGCGCCGTCCGCGCGCTCGCCGCGCTGCCCAACACGGTCTGCAAGCTGTCGGGCCTGGTCACCGAGGCCGACCCCGCCACCTGGACCGTCCGCGACCTGCGCCCGTACGCCGACGTGGTCCTCGACGCGTTCGGACCGGACCGGCTGATGTTCGGCTCCGACTGGCCGGTGTGCACCCTCGCCGCGCCCTACGGCGAGGTGGTGGCCGTGGCCGCCGAACTGACCGCCGGCCTGAGCGAGCCCGAGCGCGCCGCGGTCTTCCGCACGACCGCCACCCGCGTCTACGGCCTGTGACCCGCTGACCCGGCCGCGCCGATCACGGTTGGTAGCCTCCCCGGATGACCGCGACATTCGGTGAAGCCGTCCGTGCCCGGCTGCGAGCCCCCCACATCTGGTACGTCGGCACCGTGTGCGCCGACGGGGCACCGCAGGTCAGCCCGATGTGGGTGGACCTGGAGGGGGAGGGGGAGCTGACCTTCAACACCTCGGTGGGCCGGGTGAAGGAGGAGAACCTGCGCCGTGACCCGCGCGTCTACCTCTCGCACGCGGACGCCGCCGACCCCTTCGACCGCGTGCAGATCAGCGGAGTGGTGGACCGCTTCATCGAGGGCGAGGAGGCACGCGAGCGGATGGACCGGCTGGCCCGCAAGTACCTGGGCAGCGAGCGCTTCGAGTGGCTGATGCCCGGTGAGCGGCGGGTCGCGGTGATCGTGCGCCCGGTCAAGGTGCGGCACATCGTCGGGGTGGAGCCGTTCCGCCCCGGCGGCCCGGTCCCGGCCGCCTGACGGGCACGCCGGCCCGGCCGTGCCCGTGTCCGGGCCGTCCACAGGGGGTGTCGTCCAGGCGGCGGGGTCACCGCCGGCGCGCCCGCGCCCGCGGACGTGCCCGGGACAGGGGCCGGGGTCCCGCCGTCGCCGATCCCCTCCCCCGTTCTCGCGCGGGCCGGACGTACGGCCCGGACCCGTGCGGCCCGGACCCGTACGACACTGGCCCGCACGGTCCGTGCGGCCCGGACCGGCGCGGCAGGCGCGTCATCCGGCGCTCGTGCCGGTGTCGTCGTCGGGTGGTTGCGCAGCCGCGGCCGTGCCGGGCAGGGCGGTCAGGGCGAGGACGGCGAGGTCGTCGCGCAGCCGCTCGCCCCACCAGCGGTGGGCGTCGTCCATCAGGGCGGTGGCCACGTTCTCGGCGGAACCCGGGGCGGCGGCCGGCGGCAGGGAGGCAAGGGTGGCAGCGAGGTCTTCCGGGTCGCGCCGGTTGGCGGCCCCGGCCCCCTCGGTGAAGCCGTCGGTGTAGAGCACCAGGGTGTCGCCGGGCCCGAGTTCCACCTCGGTGACCGCGTGGTGCGGTGTGTCCAGTACGCCCAGCAGGGCTCCGCGCATCTCCAGCGGTGCCGTGTCGCCGTTCGCCCGGCGCAGGAGCGGTGCGGGGTGGCCGGCGCTGGCGATCTGGAGGCGGGCGGGGGCGCGGGTGGTGTCGACGACCACGTAGGCGAGGGTGCAGAAGGGGGCGTTCTGGCGGAGCAGCGCGTTGTTGACCAGGCCGAGGACGTGGGCGGGGTCGCTGGTGTGCTGGGCCGCGGCCCACAGGGTGTGGCGGACCAGGCCGGTGATGGCTGCCGCGTCGGGCCCCTTTCCGCAGACGTCCCCGAGGACCAGGACGTGGCGGCCGTCCGGAGTGGTGAAGGCGTCGTAGAAGTCGCCCCCGATGTGCAGCCCCTGACTGAAGGGGGCATAGCGGGCGGCGATCTCGAAGCCGGGCATGGCGGGCAGACGGGGCGGGAGCAGGGGCCGTTCGAGGGCCCGGGTCGCCTCGCTGAGCCGGTTGAGCAGACGGTCCTGTTGCGTGCCGACGGCTATCTGGTCGGCGATGTTCTCCAGGACGGTCAGGACGGAGCCGGGCAGCGCCAGACGCGTGGTCAGCGACAGCACCCCGAGCAGCTCACCGCCGGAGACCAGGGGGAAGGCGGCGAACGACCGGGGACCGTCGGTGAGCCGGGAGGCGCGGGGGCCGGATCGTGGCAGGACGTCCAGGTGCGGGCGGTGTGCGGCGACGACCTTCTCCACCAGGGCGCGCTGCGTGGTGCGGCAGGAGGACGAGTCGGGGAGACCGGCGTCGTCCGCGGCGCAGACGGCGTGGGCCAGCTGGCCGCGGGTGTTCAGCGTCCAGATGCAGACCCGGTCGGCGCCCAGGCGGTCGGTGGCGGCCCGTACACACCTGCGCAGGCGCTCGTCCAGCGGTCCCGGCGCCGTCATGGCGGCGGCGACCTCGGCGGTGAGGAGGGCGTGGCCGGTGCGTTCGGCGAGTTTGCGCTGGGCGTGGAGGCGGTCGGTCACGTCCTCGGTGAGTACGAGGGTACGGTTGCGGCCCTCGGTGTCCAGGACCTGCCGCACGGCCAGGTGCAGGGCCTGGGAGGTGCCGTCACCGCGAACGCGTTCGAAGACCGCGTCGGGTTCGGTCTCCCGGTGCTGCCCGGAGTCGCTCAGGTGGCGTTGCAGGGCGGTGCGCTGCTCTTCGGGGAACAGGCCGGTCACCGGCCGGCGCACCGATTCCGGCTCCGTCAGCTCCAGCATGTCGGCGGCGCGCCGGTTCCAGGCGATGACCGCGTCGCCGTCCAGCATGAGCACACCGATCGGGGCCTGGGTGAGGAACCGTCCCAGCAGCCGCTCCCCCAGTTGCCGGTCGATCGACGTGCCGGCGGAGAGCCGCCGCTGGGCCTGGGCCTGCGCCGCGGCGTGCATGTGGCGGTGGCTGAGCTGCCGCAGCAACTCGCTCACCACCTGGGGCATCCGCCGCGCCGCCTCGCCACCGTCCACGCGGCGCACGGCGGCGGAGGAGAACAGCAGCGGGAGCGTCGCGAGTTCGTTCCGCGTGGCGGGAGAGGCCGTCACGGCGACCGCCAGGTCCGCGGGGTGGGGCCGCAGGGAATGGACGACGCCGACCGGCGCCGGGACCGTCTCCCCCAGCACCACCACGGTGGGCCGGCGCTGTCCGGGCGTTCCGCCCGTGTAGGCCGGCAGGTCCTCGGCGGTGGTCCGGATGGTCTCGGCGGTCGCGGCCAGCTCGGCGGTGATGGCGTCGGCCGTCTGCCGGGCGAGGTCGACCAGCAGCAGCAAGGGTCGGCTGTGATGCACCGGGTCAGCCCTCGAGCAGGGGTTCGTCGAGCAGGGCCCGGCCGGTCCATACCCGCAGCAGATCGGTCACCGGGGACATCACATGGGCGGCGCGGGCGTCGCGCAGCATGCGGTGCAGGGGTGAGTGTTCGCCGTAACCGATGCCTCCGAGCAGGGTGAGGGCGTCGTTGACGGTGGCCTCGGCGGCGTCGGCGACCTCCGCCTTGGCCGAGGCCAGCCCGAGCAGCGCCTCCGGGGCGCCGATCTCCGCCTCGGCCGCGGCATGGTAGATCAGCCGTCGGGTGCGTTCCACGCGGGCCCACATGGTGCCGAGACGGTGCTGGACGACCGGCTGCTCGGCCGCGGACCGTCCCGCCCGCGTCCCCTTGCGGCGCAGCAGGAGGGTCCGGGCCTCTTCCAAGGCCGCCGCCGCGACACCGAGATAGGTGCCGGCCATGGCCATCAGGAAGTAGGGGGCGACGACGTTGAAGACGTACCAGATCTCGTCCCCCTCCTCTCCCAGCAGGCACCAGTCGGCGATCTCGGCTCCTCGCAGCTCCAGCCCGCGCGAGGCGTTCCCGCGCATGCCGAAACCCCGCCACGGCGGCCCCCACTCCAGTCCCGGCACACAGGCGTCGACGACCGTGCACGAGAACTGTCCCGGCGGCACTCCCGGGCCGGCGGCCAGCGTCGACAGCACGTAGGAGTCCGCGTGGCCGGCGTTGGTCACGAAGCTCTTCGCTCCGGTCAGCCGCAGCCGTCCCTCCCCGACCCGCTCCATACGGGTCTGCGGCAACCAGAACTCACCGCCCGTCCCCGGCTCGGACAGGGCCAGCGTCGTCAGGTGCTCACCCGCCGCGATCGGCTCCAGATAGTGCTTCTGCTGCCGTCGGCCGGCCTTCGCGGCGATCACGGCGGAACCGACGAGGTGCATACCGAAGCAGATGGACGTCGAGGCACAGGCGCGCCCCGTCGCCTCGCCGACCTGCGCGACCGCCAGCAGCCCGTGCCCCATTCCCCCGCACTCGGCCGGCACGACCAGCCCGCCCAGCCGGGACCGCAACGCGGTCATGCCCTTCTCCGGCCATCTGTGCTCCTCGTCCACCGCCGCGGCCTCCGGAGCGAGCACCTCCTCCGCGATCTCCCGCGCCGTCGAAACCGCGGCCCCGAGCTCCAGTCGCACCACTGCTGCACTCCATTGCTCCACAGGGCCCCGCCGACAGCGTCGACGGGACACAACAGTCCTCCCTCGGCGCACTACTGCCAGACGCCCGGTCTCCCCTCAACCCTATGGCGTGCACGGCCGCCGCCGTGCGGCCACCCGGTCCCTGCGCCCCTGCCACCGCCCGCGCGGCCTCACGCGCGCGGACCGCTCCGCGGGCGGGGGCCGGTCGCCGACGCGCGCCGCCGACGCGGGGCGGGGCGGGCGGTCCTGCCGTACGAGCGTGCCCGCGGGCGTACGACGCCCCCGGCGGAGAACGGCGGGGGCGCGAACGGTGTCTTGGTCTTCGATGACGGGCGGGCCACGGCGTCCGGGCGGCGGCGGTCATGGACCGGGGCGGCACGGCCCGGCGGGCCCGCGCACGGTCCGGTCCGGCTCCCGCCGCACGGCGACGGGGCCCGGCCGACAGGTCGGCCGGGCCCCGTGGCGGGGGAGCTTTCGCGGGTCAGGTCACCATCGGTACCAGCGACCCCGGCCACCACCGGACGTGGTGGAACGCATGACGAACCCCAGGAGCCACAGCACCAGTACGGCGACGGCGACCCACCAGAGGACCTTGACGGCGAAGCCCGCGCCGAAGAGGATCAGCGCGAGAAGCAGAACCAGCAGCAAAGGAACCACGTTTATCGACCTCCTGCACGTCCGTCTGTCCCACAATTCCTCCATCATTCACCCGCGACGCTTTTGTTTGTGGAGGAAAAGCGCGGGCACACGCCGGGTCAACGCGACAACGGACAGACCGATCAGGAGGTGCTCATGACTGCCGACGAGAAGGCCAAGGCAAAGACCGAGCAGGCCGAAGGCAAGGCCAAGGAAGCCCTGGGACGCCTCACCGGGAACGACCGGATGGCCGCCGAGGGCCAGGCGGAGAAGAGCACGGGTGATGCCCGTCAGGCCAAGGAGAAGGCCAAGGACGCGTTCAAGCACTGACCCCGTCTTTCCGCCGAGGACTCGAAAAGGGGCCTGCCCGATGCACATGCGGGAGGGCCCCTTTTCGGCTCGGTCATCGACTATTTCCGTACATCGACCGAGAGCCGGAGCATCCGCGACATGGACGAGGGAGACGGTCACCCGGGCATCCGGTGGCGGACGGCGCTGCGCCGGACGCCGACGGCCCTCTGGAACGACGATGTCACGGACTGGGCCGCCGCGTTGACCTACTACGCGGTCCTGGCCCTGTTTCCCCTGCTGCTGGTGATCCTGTCGATCCTGGGTCTGACCGTGCCCACCGCCAAGCCCGAGGTCATCGACCGTCTGTCGCAGGCCGCTCCGGCCGCCTCCCGCGCTCTGCTGCGCAGCACCCTGCGGGAGATGGCCGGACAGTCGTCGGCCGCGTGGACGCTGATCTTCTTCGGAGGCGCGGGAGCCCTGTGGTCGGGGTGCAGCTATCTGAGCGTCTTCCGCCGGGCGTTGCACGCCATGCACCGGATCGGCGCGCACCGGCCGGTCTGGCGCACGGCTCCGCGCATCATCGCCACGGCCCTCGTCCTGGTCTCCCTGCTTCTCACGTCGACCCTCGCCCTGTTCCTCACCGGGGGCCTGGTCCGGCGCCTGGGCCGGGTGATGCGTCTGGGTACCGGGCCGCAGGAGGCCTGGGACATCCTGCGGTGGCCGGTCGTCGCCGTGGTCGCCGTCGTGCTGGTGCTCGTCCTGTACCGTTCGGGCCCGGCGCCCTCCCGGCCCCTCGGGAGGATGGCGCCGGGCGGCGCACTGGCGGTCGTGCTCCTGCTGGCCGTCTCGCTCGGCTTCGCCTTCTACACCTCGCAGGTCGGCACCTACCACCGCCTGTACGGCTCACTGGCGGGGGTCGTGGTCTTCCTGGTCTGGCTGTGGCTGTCCAACCTGGCTCTTCTGGTGGGCGCTCAGTTCAACGCGGAGCTGGCGAAACCCGCCCGGGAGGAACCGGTGGAAGGGGAATGAGGCGGTCTCGGACGCCCGCCCTGTGCGGCGGATCGTCCTAACCTTTCTCGCGCCGCACCGGACGCGCGACGCGGGCCTGCCGGCCGTACTCCTCGCCGGTTACCCGGGGCCTGCGCCGCGCCACACGGCTTCCCGGGCGGGCGGCCCGAACGCCGACGGCGCCTGCCCCTCCGGGCTGCTCCCGACCGGCATGGCGCCCGGCCGACGATCCTGGCCCGGCTCCCGGCACCCGGCGCCCGGCCGGCGGACCCCGCTCGGCTCCCCGGCGTGCAGACCACGGCACCGGCCCGGCTCCCCGGCGTGCGGAGCACGGCACCCGGCGGCCCTCACCCACCGAAGCGGGGCCCCGCCGACCGGCAGGACCCCGTGAGGTGAGGCATCGAGCCCGGCACCCGTCTCTCCCCGCGGACGAGCGGGCGACGTCCGGCCGCCGGGCGGCGCGCCGTCAGGCGGAGGTGAGCATGCCCTCGCGCAGCCGGGCCAGGAGACGGCTGATCAGCCGGGAGACGTGCATCTGGGAGACACCGAGGCGTTCGCCGATCTGAGCCTGGGTCAGTTCCTCCACGAACCGCCAGTGGATGATCTTGCGGTCACGCTCGTCGAGTTCGGCGATCATCGGGGCGAGGGCGTGGAAGTCCTCGACCAGGCCGAGGGCGGCGTCCTCGTTGCCGATGAAGTCCGCCAGCGCGGCCTCGCCGTCCTCGCTGCCGTTGATCGCCGCGTCCAGGGAGGCCGACTTGTAACCGTTGGAGGCCAGCCGGGCCTCGACGACCTCGTCCTCCGGAAGGCACATCAGCTCGGCCAGCTCCTTGGTCGTCGGCGTCCGGCCCAGCCGGCTGCGCAGTTCCTCGTTGGCACGGGCCAGTTGGACGCGGGCCTCCTGGAGCCGGCGCGGCACGTGCACGGCCCAGGAGGTGTCACGGAAGAACCGCTTGATCTCGCCCACGATGTACGGCACGGCGAAGGAGGTGAACTCCACCTCGCGGGTCAGCTCGAACCGGTCGATGGCCTTGATCAGTCCGATCATGCCGACCTGGACGATGTCCTCCATCTCCTCCGGCCCGCGGCTGCGGAACCGGCCGGCCGCGTAGCGGACGAGGGACATGTTCATCTCGATCAGCGTGTTACGGGCGTACTGGTACTCCGGCGTGCCCTCCTCCAGCACCGCGAGCTGGTCGAAGAAGGCCTTCGACAACTCCCGCGCGTCCTTCGGCGCGACCTGGGAAGGGTCCGTGACCTCCGGAACGTCCACCGTCCGCCCTACGGCCTGCACGGTCGCCGTCATCATGCGCCCCTCCTCTTCGATCAGCTCTTCCACACCGGCCCACGGTCCGGCGAAAGCGCGTCTACCCCGGTCACCGACCGGTATTCCTGGAGTCTTCTGCCGGCCGGCAGCCGGCGCGCGGAAGACCGTGGAGCCGCACGCACGAGGTGCGACGAGGAGACCGGCGGGGCGGCGGCCGCTCGGCGTCAGGACCGGCCGGTGCCCGGGGCGGCCGCCTCCAGCTCGTCGACCGACCCCGACATGATCGTGCGGACGTGCTCGGTGATGTGCTCCGCCGGCCAGTCCCACCAGGCCACCGCGAGCAGCCGCTCGACCGTCCGCTCGTCGAAGCGGATGCGGATGACGCGGGCCGGGTTGCCGCCGACGATGCCGTAGTCGGGCACGTCGCTCGTGACCACCGCCCCGGTCGCGACGATGGCGCCGTGGCCGATCCGGACGCCGGGCATCACGGTCGCGCCGTTACCGAACCACACATCGTTGCCGACCACGGTGTCGCCGGAATTCGGCAAGCCGGTGAGCAGGTCGAAGTGGTGCGCCCAGTCGCCGCCCATGGTGGGGAAGGGGAACGTGGACGGGCCGTCCATGCGGTGGTTGGCGCCGTTCATGATGAACCGGGTCCCCGTACCCAGCGCGCAGTACTTGCCGATGACGAGTCTCTCGGGCCCGTAGTGGTACAGGACGTTGCGCGTCTCGAACGCGGTCGCGTCGTCGGGATCGTCGTAGTAGGAGTAGTCGCCCACCTCGATCAGCGGTGACGTCACCAGGGGCTTGAGCAGGACGACGCGCGGGTGCTCGGGCATCGGGTGGAGCACGGCGGGGTCGGCGGGAACGGGCGGCACGGTGGAGACGCTTCCTCTCGACGGGAGCATTACTGCGACAACCGTCGCTTTAAGATGCTGGCACGGCTCAGGCCCCCGATCAACGAGTTACTGGACGCGCCATGGCAGACTCGCCCGACTCCGCACCGGACCGCCGTCCGGGCGGCCGTACCGCCCGCATCCGGGCCAGGGTCATCGAGGCGGTGCGCGCCGAACTCGGTGAACGCGGTGACGAGGGGCTCACGATGGAGGGCGTCGCCACTCGCGCGGGCGTCCACCGCGCCACGGTCTACCGGCGCTGGCGCGACGTCGGCGGACTGCTCGTCGACGCCATCGACGCGGCCGGCGAGATCGACTGGCGGCCACCGGACACCGGGTCCCTGCGCGGCGACCTGACGGCTCTCAACCAGGAGATCCGGCAGACCCTGGCCGCGCAGCCGTCGTTCGCCCGCGCCCTGATGGCCGCCTCGTTCCGCTCCGAGCAGGCCGCGCGGGCCCAGACGAGGCTGTGGACGGACCGGTACACCCAGTGCGAGGTCATCGTCGACCGCGCGGTCGAGCGCGGCGAACTTCCTCCGCACACGGATGCGCGACGGCTGCTGATCGCCGCCACGGCTCCGCTCTACCACCAGATGGTGCTCCTGCGCACGGACGCGGATCCGCGACTGCCCGAACAGTCCGCGGCCGCGGCGGTGCTGGCGGCGACCGCGGGGGCGTTCTCCGCCCGCCCGGACGAGGGTCCGTGAACGGCGACTCCCCCCTCCGGCCCCCGGCCGCCGTCCCCCGCCGGCACGGCCTGCCGGGCGGGAGCCGCGGACGCGCCCGAGCCCTCGGAACGTCGCCGCGCGCCTCTTGGCTCATGTCACCGCGTCCGCGGCCCGGTCCTCCGGCGGGTCGGGCAGGGGCAGCAGAATGCGGAACGTGCAGCCCTGGGCGGGGGCGGTGTCGACGGTGATGCGGCCGGCGTGGGCGGTGACGAGGGCGTGGGCGATGGCGAGGCCCAGTCCGGAGCCACCGGTGGCGCGGGTGCGCGAGTCGTCGGCGCGGTAGAAACGGTCGAAGACGTGGTCACGTTCGGTGGCGGTGAGACCGGGGCCCTGGTCGGCGACTTCCAGGACCGCGTGGGGCCCGGCGATGCCGACGCCGATACGGACGGGAGTGCCGGGAGGGGTGTGGGTGACGGCGTTCCCGATGAGGTTGGTGACGACCTGGCGCAGCCGGGCCTCGTCGGCGTACGCGGGGGCGGTGGCGGGTTTCCCGCCGCCGGGCCCGGTCAGGGTCACCGGGCGCGTGGGGTCCAGGGCACGTACGTCGTGGAGGGCGTCGGCGGCCAGGGTGCGCAGGTCCATGGGGGCGAGGTCGAGGCCGAAGGCGGGCGCGCGGGCGGCGGGGGTGCCGTCGGCGCCCGCGCGCCCGGTGTCCTCGTCGAGGCGGGCGAGGAGGAACATCTCCTCGACGAGCCGGGTGAGGCGTTGGGACTCCTCCGCGATCCGGGTCATCGTCTTGTCGACGTCCTCGCGTGTGGGCATCGCACCCATCCGGTAGAGGTCGGTGTAGCCCTTGATGCCGACGAGCGGCGTGCGCAGCTCGTGGCTGGCGTCGGCGAAGAAGCGCCGGGTTCGCGCCTCGGCTTCCGCACGGGCGCGGAAGGCCGTGTCGATGCGGCCGAGCATCTGGTTGAGGCAGGCGGTGAGGCGTCCCACCTCGGTGTGGGGCGCGGCCAGCTCGGGGACGCGGTGGGAGTAGTCGCCGGAGGCGATCGCGGTCGCGGTCTCCTCGATCCGGGTCAGGGGGCGCAGTCCGGAGCGGACGGCGAACCAGCCGGCGACGCCCAGGACGGCGAGCAGGGCGGCGCCTGCGGTCAGGGAGAGGTTCCTGGTGGTGGTGACGGTGCGGTCGACCTCTTCGAGGGAGGTGGCCACGGCGACACTCCCGCCGGGTGCGGAGCGGTCCGGTGGGAAGACCTGGGCGGGCTGGGTCAGTGCGACGACCCGCCAGTCGTGCTCGCCGTCGTGCGCGGGCACGGTGAACGGCCGGCCCGCGTGGGCGAGGACGGCCGCGCGGTCCAGGCGGGGCAGGTCGGGACCGCCGCCGGGGGGTGCCGTGCTCGCGTCGAACGTTCTGCGGGCGGCGCCGGTGTCGTCCACGTACGTCACGGTGGTGTCGCCGAGCACGCCGAGGGCGCGCACGCTCGGCGGGGTGCCCGTGCCGGGCGGCGGTGCCAGCCGGGCGGCGATCTGCCCGGTCAGGGCGAGCCGGTCGTCCACCCGCTCCTGGAGGTAGCCGCGCAGCGCCGTGGTGACGAGCAGTCCGGTGCCGAGGAGACCGACGGCGACCAGGGCGATGGACAAGCACAGCAGGCGCGTGCGCAGCGACATCCGGCCCAGCCACGTCCTGGGGGATGCCGGACGGGGGCGCTTCACGGCCGGGGCCCGCGGATGACGTAGCCGACGCCGCGGACGGTGTGGATGAGTTTGGCCCCTTCGGTGTCGACCTTGCGGCGCAGGTAGCTGATGTAGGTGTCGACGATGCTGGGGTCGCCGCCGAAGTCGTACTCCCACACGCTGTCCAGGATCTGGCTCTTCGTCATGGTCCGTCCGGCGTTGGCGACCAGGAAGTGCAGCAGGCGGAACTCGGTCGGGGACAGTCGTACGGTCCGGCCCGCCCGGGTGACGTGGTGGCTGTCGGGTTCGAGGCACAGGTCGCCCACGGCGAGGCGGGCCGGCAGCTCGCCCCGGGTGCGGCGCAGTACGGCGTGGATACGGGCGATCAGTTCCTCGAGGTCGAAGGGCTTGGTGACGTAGTCGTCGCCGCCGAGCGCCAGTCCGTTCAGGCGGTCCTGGCGGTCCTCGCGTGCGGTGACGAAGAGGACCGGCACGTCGCCGCCCCGGCCGGGCAGCGGTGATCGGGGCTGGGCGCGCAGGCGGCGGATCACCTCGAAGCCGTCCATGTCCGGGAGCATGACGTCGAGGAGGACGAGATCGGGGGTGTGCCGTGCGGCCAGGTCGAGGGCTTCCCGGCCGGTGGCGGCGGCGTCGACGTCGAAACCGGCGTAGCGCAGGGCGGTGCGCAGCAGCTCCCGGACGGTGGGCTCGTCGTCGACGACGAGCAGGTGGTCCGGTCGGCCCGCGGTGTGCGAGGGGGGTGTCGGTGCCGCCATGGTCGTGGTTCGCCGCCTTCCCGGGTGCCACACGGTGCTGCTGTTCTCGCAGGCATCGCTCAACGTCTTTTCAGGAGATCACACGATCCTGGGGAGACCGGCTCGGACGTGCGGACACGGCGCCGGGCGCGGTGCCGGGCGCGGTGCCGGGCTTCCGCTTCCGGCGTTCACGGCGCCGGGTCCGCCGGCCGTGCAGGCGGCTCCCGCCGTACGCGGCGAGGGCGGCCGCGACGAACGCGGTCAGCGCGGACAGCCGAGGGCTCGTGCCCAGGCCGGCGCTGAGGCCGCCCAGCTGCCCGCCCATGAGGCTGACGCCGATCCGCAGCGAGCCGCGCGCGAGGTAGGGGAGCACGAACGTCGCGGCGCCGACCGCGACGCCCATCCGCACGGCGGTGTCCGTGTGGCGGTCCAGGAGGGAGTCGGCGTCCTGCCCGGGGGTACGGGCCGGGGTGCGGGCGGCGGCTACGTATCCGGCGATCACCAGCAGGAACAACGTCAGCAGCAGTCCGGTCACCCACAGCGGCACACCCGCGACCGCCCAGTGTCCGAGGTCCACGGAGCGGTCCCGGCCCGCCGTGTCGTCCTGCCCCGCCGCGCCGAGCATGCCGAGCATCCCGCCGCCCTCGGGCTGAAGGCGCCGCAGCCCCGCCTCCCAGGAGGCGCCCGTCCCGGCCGTGAGGAGTACCGCGATCGCGTTGGGACCGGCGAGCAGCAGCACGCCCGCGGCCTCGGCCGCCCGCTCGCGGCCGGTCAGCGCCGCGGTCCCGGCGAGGACGGCGACGGCCAGGACGGCACAGCACAGCACGGCGGCGGTCCCCGTCAGGGCGGACAGGGCGGCGTTCCACTTCAGCCGCAGGCCGCTCAGGGCGAGGGGGCGCGGCAGCATCGTACGGCGGGCGGCGAGGCAGCCGACGGCCAGGACGACGGCCACGCCCAGCAGGCCGAGGAAGGCCGCCGCGGCGGCGTCGGTCCGGAACGTCACCGAGGACAGGGCCGAGGCGAGGCCCCCGTCGGCCCCGCCGCCGAGTCCGCCGAACCGGCCGGACCCGGCGCGCTCGCCGATCCGGTCCTTCACGCCCTCCGGCAGCCGGGCCGTGCCCCGCGCCAGGACGGCGCACACCGGGAGGGCCACCGCCGTGGCCGCCAGTGCGCCCCCGCACCGCGCCCACAGCATCGCCGGGGTGGGACGCGCCCTGCGGCGCAGGGGCCGGAAGAACGCCGTCGTGAGGACGGCCGTGCCCAGGAAGGACAGCGTGAGGGGGGTCAGCGCCACCTCACCGGTCAGCCCGAGACTCATCCCGCCGCCCCCGCCGAGCAGTCCGCCGAGCCCCCCTGCGCCGGCGGACCCGCCGGACTCGGTGGCCGACTCCAGGGTGACGCCGCCGCCGACGGCGAGACTCACCAGCACCGGCACCAGCCGGGAGACCGGTGCGACGGCGTCGGCACCGAGGGCGGTCAGTGCCGCCCAGGCGGTGGCGGCCATGGTCACGAGGGCGGCCACGGGGGCGAGGGCGCCCTCGAGGACATGGCGCCACACGGGAGGGGAAGGG
>NZ_WYCT01000156.1 GCF_011008945.1 Streptomyces harenosi | reverse complement strand
CCGGGGGAGGGGAAGGGAGGGAAGGTTCGGGAGAGGCCCGGGGTCAGCCGGGGTGCGGCGGATCCACCGCCGGGCACGCGCAGGGCGTCTCGGACAGCCGCATGCCGGACGGCAGGCCGCTGACGCGGACGCCCCCGTCGCGGGCCACCGCCACGCCCACCCGGGCGGCGCCCACCGGCACGTCGGTCAGCCGCAGCGCCCCGTAGCGGGCCGGGAGCGCGGGGTCGAGGCGGAGCACGCCGTGCGGCACGCACACCTCCGCGCCGAGCAGCACCCGCAGCAGGTACAGCGGGGTGGCGGAGGCCCACGCCTGCGGGGAGCAGGCCGCCGGGTAGGGCACCGGCTGCGCGTACTCGGTGCGGTCGAAGCCGCACAGCAGTTCCGGCAGGCGCCCGCCGAAGGCCGCGCCGGCGTCGAGGACGGCCTCGGCGACGCGGCGGGCGTGGGCGGTGAAGCCGTAGCGCCTCAGCCCCGCGGCGACGATGCCGCTGTCGTGCGGCCACACCGAGCCGTTGTGGTAGCTCATCGGGTTGTAGGCGGCCATCGTGGTGGCCAGCGTGCGCACGCCCCAGCCGCTGAACATCTCGGGCGAGAGCAGGAGTTCGGCGACGGCGGGCGCCTTGTCGGCGTCCACGATTCCGGTCCACAGGCAGTGGCCCATGTTGGAGGCCAGCGCGTCGACGGGGCGCTTGGCGCCGTCGAGCGCCTCGGCGTACCAGCCGCGCTCGGGCAGCCAGAACGTCTCGTTGAAGCGTTCCTTCAGCAGCCGCGCCCGCTGGTGCCACTTCTCGGCGCCGCCCGGGTCCCCGGTGTGTTCGGCGAGCAGGGCGCGCGCCCGGTAGGCGGCGTAGACGTACCCTTGCACCTCGGCGAGCGCGATCGGCGGCTCCGCGAGCCGTCCGCCGGCGCTGTTGACACCGTCCCAGGAGTCCTTCCAGCCCTGGTTGGCCAGGCCCCGGTCGGTGGAGCGCCGGTACTCCACGAAGCCGTCGCCGTCCCGGTCGCCGTAGGTCTCCACCCACTCCAGCGCCCGGTCGGCGTGCGGCAGCAGCTCCCGTACGGCCTCCGGGTCGACGCCCCAGCGGCACAGCTCGCCGAGCAGCATCACGAACAGGGGGGTGGCGTCGACCGTGCCGTAGTACACGGTGCCGCCCAGGGCGAGCGACGCCTCGACGCCGAAGCGCAGCTCGTGCGGGATCTTGCCGGGCTCCTCCTCGGTCACCGGGTCGGTCTTCACGCCCTGGTGGCGGGCGAGGGTCTGCGCGGTGCCGAGGGCGAGCTGCGGGTCCAACGGCAGCGCCATCAGCGCGGTGAGGAGGGAGTCACGGCCGAACAGCGCCATGAACCAGGGGGCGCCGGCCGCGACGACGGGCGTGTCGGGGCGCTCGGGGTCGAAGATGCGCAGGGCGCCCAGGTCCTGGCAGCTTCGGCGCAGGGTCAGCGCCAGCGACTCGTCGCCCACCTTCACCCGGGGCCCGGTCTCGCGCCACTCGGTGTTGCGCACCGACGGCCCGGCCTGCTCCACGGGCCGCTCCAGCGGGAACGACGTCGGCGTCTCCACCCCGTCGATCACCGGGGTGACCAGCACGGACGTCCGCCAGGTGCCGCGCGGCGGAACGACCGCGCGGAAGGTGAGCCGGCCGGGGGAGCAGATGGCGTCCTCGGCGGCGATCCGCACGCCCCGGCTCTCGCCCCGCCACTGCCGGGTCAGGGCCAGCACACCGTCGCCGTAGTCGACGCCGTACTGCCCGCGCGGCTTCACCCGCCCCTCCTTGACCTCGAACAGGTCGGCGAAGTCGGCCTCCACACGCAGGGTGAGCACACAGGCCGCGGCCTCGTTGCCGAGGTTGCGCAGCACCAGGTCCTCGCGCATGCCCGCGCCCACGTACCGGCGCCGCTCCACGAGGACGGTCGCCTCGCTGTGCCCGGGGCGCGGCCGGGCCCGGCCCAGGAACAGGGCCTCGTAGGGTTCCTCGGCGATGACCGAGAGGGCGTCGACCTCCTCGTCGTCCAGCCGCAGTTGCCAGCCGGACAGGATGCGGGTGTCGCGGTGGAACAGACCGTGGGGGGTGCCGGGCGCGAGGTCCCCGCCCCGCTCGGACAGGCAGAACGACGACCCCTCGATCAACGTCACCGCATCGCCGCCGCCCTGCGTCGCCTCCCCGGCGAACGTCCAGCCCGCGCCCATCGATCACCTTCCCGCCACGACAGTCCACGCCAGTCCACGACAGCCCAGGAACACGGGCACCGCGTCACGGAATGCGCACGTGAGCACGAAACCCGTGAGAAGAGGGTTGATCGGTCATGTTTTATACGACGCAGCTCAACTTTCCTGCAAGTGGCCGCAGGCTGCCGCGGAACGCCCGCCACCGGTGCCTTCCAGCAGCCCGGCGAGGCCTTCCGCGAACTCCTCGGGGTGGTCGAGGGCCCCGAGGTGACCGCCCGGCAGCTCGGCGAAGCCGCCGCCCGTGCGCCCGGCGAGGAAGGCGGCGGTCCGGTACGGCGGTTGGTCCCGCGAGCCGGAGCCGGCGGCCAGGGTCAGCCGGGAGGCGCGGGCGCGCAGGGCGTCCAGGTCCGGCGCGTACGCGGTGAAGGGGCGCACGACCCGGGTGAGGAAGACGCCCAGGGGATCGGCAGGCTCCCCGCCGGAGGACGGCGGCCCGCCCAGGCTCCGCAGCAGGTCCCGGCGCTCCCGGGCGCCGTCGGGCAGCACGGTGACGGCCGGGGGTTCGTGGGCGACGACGTGCCGCAGCCGCCCCGGGTGCCGGGCGAGCAGGTCCAGGGCCGCGATGCCGCCCGAGCTCATCCCCAGCACGTACGCCGGCTCCCCCTCGGGGAGGACCGCGTCCAGCACCCGCCGCGCGCCCTCGCTCCACCACTCCACCCGCTGTTCGGGGACGGGCAGGCCGAGCCGCCCGTGGGCGAGACCCAGCGGGTCGTACGTCACCACGGTGAAGCGGGCCGAGAGGGCGGCCGTCAGCGGCCCCAGCCCCATCGGGTGGCCCGCGCCGCCGGGGACGACGAGCAGGACGGGGCCGGTGCCCGTGACGTCGTAGTGGTCGCGGTGCCGGTCGGACCGGTCGGACCGGTCAGGCAGGTCGGTCATCGTGCGTCTCCTCACGGGGCCAGTTCTCCAGCGTGATGTGCAGGGCGTCGACCGCCTTGTCCCAGGACGCCTGGACGTCCCGGGCGGCGCCGAAGCCGCCGGCCGCCTCCAGGGCGCAGTAGCCGTGGAAGGTGCTGCGCAGCAGGCGGACGGCGTCGGTGAGGTCGGGCTCCGCCAGGCCGTAGGCGCGGAGCATGCCGTAGGTGATCTCGGCGGTGCGGTGCAGGGCGGGGGAGCGGGCGACGAGATCCTGGTCGATGCGGATCTGGGTCGCCGCGTACCGCCCCGGCCGGGTGAGCGCGTACTCCCGGTAGGCACCGGCGAAGGCGGCCAGCGCCTCCTTCCCGGCGCGCCCGGCCACGGCGGCGGCGATGCGGTCGATCAGCTCGCCGCCCGCGAACAGGGCCAGCCGGGTGCGCAGGTCCTGGAGGTTCCTGACGTGCGCGTACAGGCTCGCGTCCTTCACCCCGAAGCGGCGTGCCAGCGCCGACAGGGTGACGTTCTCGAACCCGGCCTCGTCGGCGAGGTCGGCGGCGGCCGCGACGAGGCGGTCGGCGGTGAGCCCGGCGCGGGGCATGGTGGAACCTCCCTGACCTAGGGCCTCTAGGAAGCTGCCTAGTGTAGGGAGGAAGGCGGTCGGCGTCACGCCTTTTCGGCCCCGGTGCGGAGGGGTGCGGGCCGGTGCGCGGCCGCGCCGATCCCGCTCCGGGCCGGTGCGCGGCCGTGCCGGGGTGTCGGCCTGGGGACTGGAACGCGCCCGTGGAAGGTGACGTTCCGTCAACTATCTATCGAGCTGCAGGGTTTGACGTTGCTCGTATCGGTGGTGGTGAGCGGCCGTCTCCGGGACGTTCCCCGCTCACCACCGCGATGTTCAACGTTCATCTTCTGGCTTGATCCTCCTCACGCGCGGCGCACCAGCGCGGCGGCGGACGGCCGCAGAAGGCAGCGGCGATCAGGAGGCACATCATGGGACACGGTCACGCTCACGGCCATGCGCACCACCACGGCCCCGGGCACCACCACGGACCCGGCCACGACCACCAGACCGCGCCGCTGCCCGCCGCGTTCGACACCTCCGTGCCCGACGAGGCCCTGACCCCCGAACAGCGCTCGCGCCGCTCGCTGCTGCGCCGCGCGGGACTGCTCGGCGCGGGCCTGGCCGCCGGGAGCGTCCTCGGCCAGGCGGCGCCCGCCGCCGCGGCGACGGGCGGCCGCGGGAACAAGGGTTTCCTGTGGCTCGCCGGCGACCACCACATCCACACCCAGTACAGCAGCGACGGCAAGTACCGCGTCGTCGACCAGGTCCGCCAGGGCGCCCGGCACGGCATGGACTGGCTCGTCATCACCGACCACGGCAGCGCCACCCACGCCAGGATCGGCGTGGAGAAGGTCAACCCGGACATCCGCGAGGCCCGCAGCGCCTACCAGGACACCCTGGTCTTCCAGGGCCTGGAGTGGAACATCCCGGCCGCCGAGCACGGGACCGTCTTCGTGCACCCCGGCAGGAACGAGGTCGCCGTCCTCAAGCAGTTCGAGACCGACTACGACGGCAGCGTCAAGGGCGCCACCGACTCCACCCCCGCCAACGAGGCGCTCGCCGTCGCCGGTCTCGCCTTCCTCCACGACCAGGTGCGGCGGCGCAAGGTCAAGGACGCGCTGATGCTCGCCAACCACCCGGCGCGGCGCGGCGTCGACTCCCCGCACGAGATCCGCGCCTGGCGCGACGCCACCCCCGCCGGCCACCGCATCGCCGTCGGCTTCGAGGGCGCCCCCGGCCACCAGGCCGCCGGCCTGCCCGCACCGCTCGGCATGGCCCGCGCCCGGGGCATCTACGACAACAACCCCGGCGCCAACTCCTTCCCCGGCTACCCCCTGGAGTCCTACCGCACCTGGGGCGGCTTCGACTGGATGACCGCCACCGTCGGCGGGCTGTGGGACAGCCTCCTCGCCGAGGGCAAGCCCTGGTGGATCACCGCCAACTCCGACTCCCACCAGGTCTACGCCGACACCGCCGTACGCGGCCTCGGCGGCGACTTCACCGCCGACGGCCGCTACCCGGACCCGGTCTACGGCGGCACCATCGACCTCACCCAGGGCGACTACTGGCCCGGCCAGTACAGCCGTACCCACGTCGGCGCCGACGGCTTCTCCTACGCCGCGGTCATGGACGGCATCCGGGCGGGCCGCATCTGGGTCGACCACGGCCAGCTCGTCAGCGCCCTCGACGTCCGGGTGGCGGGCGCCGGCCGCTGGGCCACGCTCGGCGGCGCGCTGCACGTGCGGAAGGGCACCCGCGTCACCCTGACCGCCGACGTGGCCCTGGCCGGCGGCCCCAACTGGGCCGGTTTCGTGCCGAAGCTGGCGCGCGTGGACGTCATCCAGGGCGATGTCACGGGCGAGGCGGAGGACAGGGACACCTTCACCGCCCCCACCGCCCGGGTCGTCACCTCCTACGAGGTGGACAAGACGGCCGGCACCGTCCGCCTCACCTACGACCTGGGCCGCGTGGAGCGCCCCGTCTACGTCCGGCTGCGCGGCACCGACGGCAACCGCGGTGCCGTCGGAGCGATGGGCGCCGCCGTCGACCCGGCGGGCCCGGCCCTCGACGTCGTCGGCGACGCCGACCCCTGGCGCGACCTGTGGTTCTACACCAACCCGGTATGGGTGCTGCCCGCGTGACCCCGCACGCCCTCACCGTGGACGCGGGGAGCCGGGACCTGCGCGCCGCCGACCACCTGCTGCGCACCCTGGCGGCCTCGCTCGCCCTCCCCGGCGACGTGTTCGGCTGCACCCACCTGGTGCACGGCGAACGCCCGCGCGTCGCCGTGTCCCTCAGCCGGCCGGGCGGGCCGCTGCCGCCCGGCCTCGCCGAGCGGCTGGCGCGGCGGGGGTACGCGGTCGCCCCCGGCCTGCCGGACGCGGCGGGCCGCGCGGTGCTCTACCCGGGCGCCGCCTCGCTCACCGGCACCCTCACCGTCGCCGAGCTGCTCGCCCGCTCCGCGATCGACGCGGTGCGGGTGCTCGGCACCGCCGGGCCCGCCGCCCCGCAGGCCCGGCTGGTCACCCGGGACCACGTGCGCCCGCAGTGGCGGGAGGGACGGCTGGAACTGGCCGCCGTACCGGCCGCCGGCGGCACCCTCGTCCCCTTCGAGGTGCCGGACCCGACACCCTGCTGCGCGGACCACTGACGACGGCGGGGCCCTGTCCACCGGCATCCCCCGGCTCACCTCCCCCGCCCGGTGGGCGGGTGCGGCGGGGGACGGCCCGCCGTGGCGGGAGACAGCTGCCGTGCGGGAGACGGCCCGCCGTGCAGGGGACGGCCCGCCGTGCGAGGGGACGGCCCGCCGTGGTGGCACGGGCGACGGTGGCCGCCGCCCGCCCGGGGCGCCAGGCCGCCGTCCGCCCGGGGCGCCAGGCCGCCGTCCGCCCGGGGCGCCCGGCCGCCGCCCGCCCGGGGCGCTCGGCCGCCGTCCCCGCCCGCGCAGCCCGGGGCCCGGCTCAGGCGCCCAGCACCTCCCGTACGAACGCGTTGGTGAAGGCGCCCGCCGGGTCCAGCTCCCGCGCCACCGCGCGGAAGTCGTCCAGCCGCGGATACCGCTCGCGCAGCCGCGCCGCCGGAGTGGTGAACACCTTCCCCCAGTGCGGTCGCGGCTCGAAGGCGTCCAGCGCCTCCTCGACCCGCCGGACCACCGGCAGCACCGCCCGGGTGTCCGCCACCCAGGTGAAGTGCACGGCCACCGTGTCCCGCCCGTGGGCCGGGCTCAGCCACTGCTCGTCGGCGGCCACCGCGCGCACCTCGCAGATCTGGAGCACCGGGGCCACCACCGTCCGTATCGCCTCCAGCGCGCGCAGCGCGGCCAGGGCGTGGCGGCGCGGCATCAGGTACTCCGACTGGAGCTCGGCACCGCTGCTGGGCGTGAACTCGGCCCGGAAGTGCGGCAGCCGTTCGTGCCACGGCCCGGGGACGCCCGACTGCTCGGTGCAGTTGACCGCCGGCATGCCGGGGACGGGGTGCATCTTCCCGGTGGCGGGCGAGGCCCAGGGGAAACCGGGCAGCGGCTGATCGGTGCGCCGCTTGAGCCACACCTGCCGGAACCCGGGCGCGCGCCAGTCCGTGAAGAGGCTCACACTGTAGGCCGACGCCATGATCGTCTCGAAGGTGCCGGGGTCCAGCCCGTCGAGCGGCAGTCCGGTGAAGACGTACTGCTCGACCTCGAAGGCCGGCTCCAGGTCCAGGGTGAGCGCGGTGACCACGCCGAGCGCGCCCAGGGAGGTGACCGCCGCGCCGAAGCGAGCGTCGCCCCGTCCGATCACCACCACCGAGCCGTCCGCGGTCACCAGCTCCACCTCCCGCACGGCGGCGGCCAGCGGGCCGTTGCCCACCCCGGAGCCGTGCGTGCCGGTCGCGACGGAACCGGCCACCGAGATGTGCGGCAGCGAGGCCATGTTCGGCAGCGCCAGCCCGTGCGCGTGCACATGGCGGGCCAGTTCGGCGTAGCGGACACCGCCGCCGACGCGGACCGTGCGGGCGGCGGTGTCCACGTCGATCTCCGGCGGCAGCGCGGCCAGCGACAGCAGCACGCCCTCGGCGCCGGGCTCGGCGATCTCGTTGAAGGAGTGCCCGCTGCCCAGCACCCGCACGGCCGGGCTCCGCGCCACCACTGTCCGCAGCGCGTCGAGCGAGTGCGGCCGGTGCAGTTCCTTCGCCGCGTAGGTGATGTTGCCGGCCCAGTTGGTCACGGTCTCGGTCATCCGGTCGCCCCTTTCCGGGGAGTCGAGCGCCAGGAGGTCACCGCTGGAACCTATCCGGACGACCGGTCCGGGCCGCCACCGAGGTGGCGGGCAGCGCGACCGGCCGGTTACCCCCGGCCCCTCCGGGACACGCCGCGCGGTGCGAGGGGGACCCGGCACGGACGGCGCGGAGGCGGGGGCATACCGTGAGATGTCGTACGCCTGAGCCGGGAGGAGAGACGGATGGACAGCCGTACCGCGCTGGTCGAGGATCTGATGGAGCGGTTTCCGCATGTGCCGCGGGAGGCCGTCTTCAAGGAGGACCTGCTGCGGGGCGGCGTGGCCTTCGACCCCTCGGCCCTCAGCGACAACGAGTCCGGAGAGGTGAAGCCGAAGTCGTACTTCATCTTCTCCTTCGACCACGGCACCCTGCCCGAGCTGGGCGAGGCCGCGCTGCGCCGCCCGCCCGAGGAGATCATCCTCACCGGCGGCCCCTACGACCTGCGCCGCACCGTCGTCTCGGTCCGCGTGAACCCGGCCTCCCCCTACCGCGTGGCCGCCGACGAGGAGGGCATGCTCGGCCTCTACCTGGACGGCCGGCGCATCTCGGACGTCGGCGTGCCGCCCATGCCCGAGTACTACCGGCACACGCTGTCCAACGGGAAGTCCGTCATGGAGGTGGCCCCCACCATCCAGTGGGGTTACCTGATCTACCTGACCGTCTTCCGCGTCTGCCAGTACTTCGGCGCCAAGGAGGAGTGCCAGTACTGCGACATCAATCACAACTGGCGCCAGCACAAGGCGGCCGGGCGGCCGTACACGGGTGTGAAGGACGTCGAGGAGGTCCTCGAAGCCCTGGAGATCATCGACCGCTACGACACCCAGAAGGCGTCCACCGCGTACACCCTCACCGGCGGCGCCATCACCAAGACGGTCGCCGGACGGGACGAGGCCGACTTCTACGGCCACTACGCCAAGGCCATCGAGGAGCGCTTCCCGGGCCGCTGGATCGGCAAGGTCGTCGCCCAGGCACTGCCCAAGGCCGACGTCCAGCGGTTCAAGGACTACGGCGTGCAGATCTACCACCCCAACTTCGAGGTGTGGGACGAGTACCTGTTCAAGATGTACTGCCCCGGCAAGGAGCGCTACGTCGGCCGCGACGAGTGGCACAAGCGCATCCTGGACTCCGCGGACGTCTTCGGCGCGCGCAACGTCATCCCCAACTTCGTGGCGGGCGTGGAGATGGCCGAGCCCTTCGGCTTCAAGACGGTCGACGAGGCGATCGAGTCGACCACCGAGGGCCTGCGCTTCTTCATGTCGCACGGCATCACGCCCCGCTTCACCACCTGGTGCCCCGAGCCGACCACCCCGCTCGGCAAGGCCAACCCGCAGGGCGCGCCGCTGGAGTACCACATCCGCCTGCTCCAGGCCTACCGGCAGACGATGGAGGACTTCGGCCTCTCCTCGCCCCCCGGCTACGGCCCGCCCGGCGCCGGCCGCGCGGTCTTCTCGGTCAGCTCCTTCATGGACAGCCTCCCGGCGGACGAGCCGGTGGGGGCCTGACCGAGGCGGCCCCGCCCGGTACTGAGACGACGGCTCGGGGGACGCGACCCCCGGCCGCGCAGGACGGGGGCCGCGCACGGCGGCGGCCCCCGTCGCCGTGCGCCCGGAACGCACGGCCACCGGCGTCCCGCGCGCCCGGCCCCCGCGGAGGGGGCCGGAAAAAAATCGGTGGTGCGGCCGTGCGGCAGTCGGCTACGGTCGTTCCCGAAGACCGGCGGAGCACGTCCGCCGTGACCGTTCGTGACGTGTTGAGGAGGTGTCGACCGATGGCTGTCCCTGTGATGGGCCTTGCCCGCATCCAGCAGTTCGTTCCGTCCACCTCCGTGGCCGCCGGCTGACACCTCACCTTTCGCGCCTGTGACGCGCGGCGCCGGGGCCACCCATGCGAAGGGGCACCCCTTGTCTTCGTCCTCGTCCTCGTACCCGTCTTCGTCTTCGTCCTCGCTCTCCTCCTGCTCCCCGTCGCCGTCCTCTGCTTCCTCCTCCTCCGCGTCCTCTCCCTCCTTCGGCTCGTCCGCCGCGCACCCGCTGGCGTCCTACGGCTGGGACGCGGGGTGGGAGGCCGAGTTCGCCCCGTACACCGAGCAGGGCCTGGTGCCCGGCCGGGTGGTGCGGGTCGACCGGGGGCAGTGCGACGTCGTCACCGCCGAGGGGGTCGTACGCGCCGACACCGCGTTCGTCACCCCGCACGACCCGCTGAGGGTCGTGTGCACCGGCGACTGGGCTGCCGTCGACCCGGACGGCAGCCCTCGCTACGTGCGGACGTACCTGCCGCGCCGCACCGCCTTTGTGCGCTCCACCTCCTCCAAGCGGTCCGAGGGGCAGATCCTGGCCGCCAACGTCGACCACGCGATCGTGGCGGTGCCGGCGGCCGCCGAGCTCGACCTCGCCCGGGTGGAGCGGTTCCTCGCGCTGGCCTGGGAGTCCGGGGCGCAGCCCGTGGTCGTGCTCACCAAGGCCGACCTCGTGGCGGACCCCGTGACGCTCTCCCACCTCGTCCAGGACATCGAGAGGGCCGCCCCGGGCGTGCCGGTGCTGCCCGTCAGCTCCCTGCACGGGGAAGGGCTCGACGTCCTGGCCGCCGTCGTCGGCGGCGGCACGGCCGTCCTGCTCGGGCAGTCCGGAGCGGGCAAGTCCACCCTCGCCAACGCCCTGCTCGGCGAGGACGCCATGGAGGTGCAGGCCATCCGGGACGTGGACGGCAAGGGGCGTCACACCACGACCACCCGCAACCTGCTGCTCCTGCCCGGCGGCGGCGCGCTGATCGACACCCCGGGCCTGCGCGGCGTCGGGCTGTGGGACGCCGGCGACGGGGTCGGCCAGGTCTTCGCGGAGATCGAGGAACTGGCCGCCGAGTGCCGCTTCCACGACTGCGCGCACGAGAGCGAGCCCGGCTGCGCGGTCCGCGCCGCCCTCGACGCCGGGGAGCTGTCCGAGCGGCGCCTGGAGAGCTACCGCAAGCTGCTGCGGGAGAACCAGCGCATCGTCGCCAAGACCGATGCCCGGCTGCGCGCCGAGATCCGCAAGGAATGGAAGCGCCGGGGCGCCCAGGGCAAGGCGGCGATGGCTGCCAAGCGGGGCGGCCTGCGCTAGGACCTTCCGTTCGGATCAGGCCGGGCTCGCGGACGCCCGGCCTGATCCGGAGAACGCAAGACCCTGATACTGCTTCGTCACGCGGGCGATCCCCCTGGCCTCGGGCGTCTCGCCGTACGAGGCCGGGAGAGCCGCAACGGAGCTTCTTGACCCTCACACCGTGTCAGGCGGTCAGCTCGGAGGCACCATGTTCACCATCGGAGACTTCGCCCGGCACGGCCGCGTCTCGATCCGGATGCTGCGTCACTACGACGCGACCGGCCTGCTGCACCCCGCCCACGTCGACCCGGCCAGCGGATACCGCTACTACACCGCGGCCCAGCTCGCCCGCCTCAACCGGATCATCGCGCTGAAGGACCTCGGCTTCACCCTGCAGCAGGTCCAGGACATCGTGGACGAGAAGGTCGGCGCCGAGGAGCTGCGCGGCATGCTGCGGCTGCGGCGGGCCGAACTGGAGACCGCGATGGCTGTCGCGAGAGCGCGGCTGACCCAGGTCGAGGCCAGGCTCCGAGCGATCGAGAGCGAGGGGCGCATGCCCACGAACGACGTCGTCGTCAAGAACGTCCCTGCCGTCCGGGTGGCGGAGCTGACCGCGACCGCCGCGAGTTTCGAGCCCGAGGACATCGGCCCGGTCATCGGGCCGCTCTACGACGAGCTGTTCCGGCGCCTGGAGGCGGCAGGCATCGCCCCCACGGGTCCCGGTGTCGCCTACTACGAGGACGCCCCGGAGGGCGGCGGCAGGATCAGGGTCCACGCCGCCGTCCAGGTCTCCGCCCGTCTCCAGGACGGCGCTTTCCGGGTCCTCGACCTGCCGTCCCTCGACCAGGCGGCGACCATCGTGCACCGCGGCTCGATGGACACCGTGCTTCCCACCGCGCAGACCCTGGCCCGCTGGATCGACGCCAACGGCTACCAGTCGACCGGATACCCCCGCGAGATCAACCTGGAGTGTCCCGAGAACCGCGACGACTGGGTGACGGAACTACAGGCACCGGTGCGCCCGGCCTGAGCGATCGCACCCGATCCCGGCCGGTGACCGGGCTGGGCGGCGGAAGACCGCGACGGTGTCCCGCCGCCCGGCACGACACGCGGGGCCGGCCTCCCGGCCGTGATGGCGGCCGGGGCCCTGCGGGCGGTGTGCCTGCCGGTCGTCTTGGCGCACCGGGTGCTGTCCGTCGGCGTCGGCGCGGTGGACGTATCGGCCCGCGCGGGCGCCGGTCGCCGTGGGAAGGCGGCCTGGGGGCGGCGCCGGCGCTCGGCCGTGCGATCGAGGGCTCGCACCTCCGCGCCGGACGCCCGGTCCACTCGGCGTGACGCAGCGCCGCCGGACGCGTCCGCACCGGCAGACGCCATGTCCGATTCCCGCCAGCCCGGTCCGCCGGCCTGGCGGAGACTGGAGAGCGTGATGGACGAGGACACCAGGTACGAGGCCGTGCGCAGCCGGGACGCCCGGTTCGACGGCGCGTTCTTCTTCGCCGTCGAGACGACCGGCATCTACTGCCGGCCCAGTTGTCCGGCGGTCACGCCGAAACGGCACAACGTGCGGTTCTTCCCGACGGCCGCCGCCGCGCAGGGCTCCGGGTTCCGGGCCTGCCGGCGGTGCCGTCCGGACGCCGCGCCGGGCTCGGCGGAATGGAACGTGCGCGCCGACGTCGTCGGCCGGGCCATGCGGCTGATCGGCGACGGCGTCGTCGACCGGGAAGGCGTCGCCGGGCTCGCCGCCCGCCTCGGCTACAGCGCCCGGCAGGTGCAGCGGCAGCTCACCGCCGAGCTGGGCGCCGGGCCGGTCGCCCTGGCCCGCGCCCAGCGGGCGCACACCGCGCGGGTCCTGCTCCAGACCACCGGCCTGCCCGTGACCGAGATCGCCTTCGCGTCGGGATTCGCCAGCGTGCGGCAGTTCAACGACACCGTCCGCGCGGTGTACGCGGCCACCCCGAGCGAACTGCGCGCCGCCGCGCCCGGCGGCGGGCGCGCGGCCCGCCGGGCGACCCCGGACGCCGGAATCCCGCTGCGGCTCGCCCACCGGGGCCCCTACCAGGCCCGGCCCGTCTTCGATCTGCTCCAGCGGGAGGCCGTCCCCGGCGTCGAGGAGGTGACCGGGACCCCCGGCCGCCGCGTCTACCGGCGCACCCTCCGCCTCCCGCACGGCACCGCGATCGCCGCCGTCCACGAACGCCCGGGCGGCGGGCGGCCGGCCGCGCGCGGCGCCCACCCCGGCGGCTGGCTGGACGCCCGGCTGCACCTCACCGACCACCGCGACCTCACCACCGCCGTCCAGCGGCTGCGGCGCCTGTTCGACCTCGACGCCGACCCGTACGCCGTCGACGAGCGGCTCGGCGCGGACCCCCGGCTCGCCCCGCTGGTCGCGGCCCGCCCCGGGTTGCGCTCACCCGGCGCCGCCGACCCCGAGGAACTCGCGGTGCGGGCCCTGGCGGGCCGCGCGCGGGCCGCTCGGCTGGTCCAGCGGTACGGCAAGCGGCTGGACGCCCCGTGCGGCGGCCTGACCCACGTCTTCCCCGAGCCGGCCGCCCTCGCCGACGGCGAGCCGGGCTCCCTCGGCGCCCTCGCCGCCGCCCTCGCCGACGACGTCGTACGCCTGGACCCCGGCGCCGACCGGGACGACGCCCAGCGGGCCCTGCTCGCCCTGCCCGGCCTGGACGCCCGCACGGCCGCCGTCATCCGCACCCGCGCCCTCGGCGACCCGGACGTGGCCCCACCCGGCGCGGACCTGCCCGACACCTGGCGCCCCTGGCGCTCGTACGCCCTGCACCACCTGCGTGCAGCCGGAGAGCTGGAGTTCTCGTGACCACCCACGGCATTCTCACCGACGCGGCGGCCCCCGGCACCGCGGACACCCCCACGTACTGGACCGCGCTCGACAGCCCCGTCGGACGCCTCCTCCTCACCGCGGCCCCGGACGGCGCGCTGACCTCCCTCTCGGTCCCCGGCCAGAAGGGCGGGCGCACCGTCCAGGACGGATGGCTGCGCGACCCCGGTCCCTTCCGCGAGGCCGCCGACCAGCTCACCGCCTACTTCGCCGGGGAACTCACGCGGTTCCGGCTGCCGCTGCGCGCCGAGGGCACCGCCTTCCGCACCCGCGTGTGGGACGCCCTCGACACCGTGCCGTACGGCCGGACCACGACCTACGGCGAGATCGCCGCGCGGATCGGCGCCCCCCGGGCCGCGGTGCGCGCCGTCGGCGGCGCGATCGGCGCCAACCCGCTGCTGATCGTGCGGCCCTGCCACCGCGTGATCGGCGCGGACGGGACCCTGACCGGGTACGCGGGCGGGCTCACCCGCAAGACCTGGCTGCTCACCCTGGAGGGCGTCCTCGGCCGGGCGGACGACCCCGCGTCCCTCAGCCCGCGATGACCGCGCCCAGCCACGCCGCCGCGACCACCAGACAGGCGAACAGCTCCGCCAGCACGCTGGAGCCGCCCGAGCGCATCGCCGTGCGCAGCGCCGCCACCGCCTCGCCGTGCCGCCCCAGCCGCAACCGCTCGGCGAGGTAGATGCCGCCCATGAAGCCGGGGATCGCCCCGACCACCGGGATCAGCAGGAACCCGAGGAACGCTCCCGCCCCCGCGAACGCCGTCAGCCGCGGGCCCGCGCCGCTCGCCCGCAGCCGCCGGGACGGCAGGGCCCAGCGCACCGCCTGGGACAGCAGCAGCACGACCGTGGCCCCCACCAGCACGCCCCACGCCACCGGGCGGGCGTCCTGGAGCGCCCACCACGAGACCCCGGCCCACACCAGCCACGAGCCGGGCACCCCGGGCAGCAGCACTCCGCACAGCCCGAGCAGGATCACCAGGCCGGCCAGCAGGAGTTCCACCACTCCCATCCGACCAGGGTGCCGGGCGCCCGGCGGGTCCGCAGAACCTGCGGACGACGGCCACTCCCGGGCCCGACGACGGCCACCCCGTACGGGCAAGCCCACCGGCCGCGGGCCGGGCGGTGTCAGTGCTCGCGCGCCACCCAGCCCCGCTCGTAGGCGTGCCAGCCCAACTGGAGCCGGGTCGTCACCCCGGTCAGCTCCATCAGCCGCTTCACCCGCCGCTGCACGGTGCGCAGTCCCAGATCGAGCTGCTTGGCGACGCTCGCGTCGGTCAGCCCGGCCAGGAGAAGGGAGAGGATCTCCAGGTCGGTGGGGTCGGGGCCGTCCGGCTCCTGCTCCGTCACCCCGAAGGCGCCCAGCCGCAACGGCAGCGCGCCCCGCCACACCGACTCGAACAGCCCGGCCAGCAGCTCCAGCAGCCCGCTGGCGTGGACGACCAGCGCGGCGGGCTCCGCGCTGCGCGCGGTGAGCGGCACCAGGGCCAGCGTCCGGTCCGCGATCACCAGCTTGGTCGGCACCCGGTCCACCACCCGCACCTGCTCCTCGCGGCCGAGGGCGGCCGTCAGCTCGGTGAGGCCCTGAGGCAGGTCCAGTACCGCGCGCTCGACCACCACCCGGTAGCGCACCCCCCGCCCCGCCGCCTGCTCCTCGGCGTCGTTCTCCATGCCGCTGACGGCGACCGGGCTGCCGGTGACCAGCGCGCAGACCTCCTCGCTCGCGCCGAGCTGGAGCTGGAGGAAGCGCTGGGCGACCGCCGCCGCGCCGATCACCACCTCGACCAGATCGTGCACCGCGGGCTCGGCCGCCGCCGCCCGGTACTCTTCCGCCAGCAGCGCCGCCGCCAGCTCCGCCTTCTCCAGCTCGTGCCGCTGCCGGGTGAGCAGCGCGCCCAGTGCCACGCCCGGCGGCGCGGCGACCCAGCGGCCGGGCCGCGCCGAGGACTGCGCCGCGAGCCCCTGCCGTTCCAGCCGGCGCAGGGCGCGCTCGGTGGCCTGCTCGCCCAGCGCCAGCCGCCGCGCGAGATCGGGCACGTCGGCGGCGCCGACGGAGACCAGCGCCCGGTAGGCCGCCTCGTGCGTCTCGTCCAGCCCCAGCACTCCCAGCATCAAGCGTCGCCCCTCCCCGGAAACCGGCCCGCGCTCCTGCCCGTGGCGGAAAACGGCCACGGCGCAAACCCGCCTGCGGACATCATCGCCGTACCGTCCGTCCCTCTGCCAAGGTGGGGGCCCGCGGCGCCGGCGGCCGCCCGCCGGGCCCGCCGCGGACCCCGCGCCCCGAGCCGGTCACGCACCCGCCGGGACGGGCCCGGGTCACCCGGCTCGCCGGGCGGTCCTCCCGTGGGGGGTGGGGCCGCCCGGCGACTCCACCGCACGGTCGTTCGACGCCTCACCCGACGTGGTGCTCCCGCCGGTCACCGCGCGGCGCAATTCACGGATGATCCGTTCTCCCCGGGCCCGCGCGGTGGACAATCGGGGCCATGAGCCAGCAGGGGGCAAGTCCCACCGGTCACGAGGACGACTGGTGGGGGCAGTTGTACGACGACACCACCGGCGACACGGGCCCCACGGCCGCGGCCGACTCCCTGGACGACCGGTTCGCCTCGGCGGCCGGGGCGGTGAAGGAGACGGGCGGAGCACCGGCGCACGGCACGGGCCGGACCGCCGCCTCGCCCGGCCCCGGTGCACGGCCGGGCCCGGCCGCCGGCCGGCCGCCCCGCGCGGCGCGCGGCGTCCCGGCACCGCGCGCGGGCGACCCGCGCATCCCCGCGCCCGGCCCCGGGAGACCGGAGAGCCCCTCGGGGCGTAGCGCAGACGCGGTGGACGCCGCGTCCGGTGGCGCGGACGCGGTGGGCGCCGGGCCCGCTCCCGGGGGTCCGGCGGGCGGTCCGTCCGGTGACGGGGAGGCGGTGGACGGTACGTCCGGTGGCCGGAATCCGGCGGGTGTCCCGTCCCGTGGCGGGGACGTGACGGGCGCCGCGGCCTCCGCCGGGGACCCGGCGGTCCCGCCGCGCGCCCCCTGGGAGCCCCCGTCCGCCGCACCGGCGGGCCCCGTCACCTTCCCGCCCGGGCCGCAGGCCGGGGACGGGTACGCACCGCCGGAAGCGTCCTCCGACCGTCCCGCCGAGGAACCCGCCGCGCACGTCCCGGC
>NZ_WYCT01000155.1 GCF_011008945.1 Streptomyces harenosi | reverse complement strand
CCACGGGCGGGCGCGGGATACACCCCCCTCGGCGGGCGAGACCCGCCCATCCCGCGGGCAAACGTGCCGCACGGCGGCACGGGTGGGCGCGGGCGGCAACCCGCAAGCGCCGGGATGCGCGACTCACGGCGGCCACCCCCGCGCCTCGGCCGGCCACCGGCCTTGCCACCCCCGCCGACGCGCCAACCGCTGCGGGCGGACACCCCCCGGCACGCCCCTTCCCGCCGCGGGCGGGCGCGGGACACATCCCCTCGGTGGGCAAGACCCGCCACCCCGCGGGCAAACGTGCCGCAGGGCGGCACGGGTGGGCGCGGGCGGCGACCCGCAAGCGCCGGGGTGCGCGGCTCACGGCGGCCACTCCCGCGCCGCGCGCCAGGCGGGCGCGGGTTCGCGCTCCCGGGCCCGGGCCGAAACTCCGCGGGCCGCGTGCCTCCCCCGGGCCCGAACGTCCTGGGAGGTGCCCCCGGCGGCTCGGGGGGCAACCCGATCGCGCCGGGCCGCGCACCCCCGGCGTCGGCGCCACGTGCACGACGGGGCGAACACGCCCCCTCAATCCCCTGACACCGCACCCGGCGGCGACTATATTCATTAGCGCAGCTAGTTAGATAGCCTAACTAGGCTTACGAAAGGGCAAGGCGTATGAGCGAGTCGCAGCTCTGGGACGACGTCGACGACTACTTCACCACCCACCTCGCCCGCGACGACGACGCCCTCGAGGCCGCGCTCCGCGACAGCGACGCGGCCGGGCTCCCCCGGATCCACGTCAGCGCGACCCAGGGCAAACTGCTCCGGCTCCTCGCCGAGATCCAGGGTGCCCGGTACATCCTGGAGATCGGCACGCTCGGCGGCTACAGCACCATCTGGCTGGCCCGCGCCCTCCCCGGCGACGGGCACCTGGTCTCCCTGGAGCACAGCGCCAAGCACGCCGAGGTCGCCGTCCGCAACATCGCCCGCGCCGGCCTGGACCGGCAGGTCGAGGTGCGGGTCGGACCGGCGCTGGAGTCGCTGCCGAAGCTGGCGGACGAGAACCCGCCCCCCTTCGACCTGGTCTTCATCGACGCCGACAAGGTGAACAACCCGCACTACCTGGAGTGGGCCCTGAGGCTCACCCGCACTGGCAGCCTGATCGTCCTCGACAACGTGGTCCGCGGCGGCCGCGTCGCCGACCCGGCCGAGACCGCCGACGACGTACGCGGCACCCGCGCCGCCATCGAGATGATCGGCGGCCACCCGCGGCTGAGCGGTACCGCGATCCAGACCGTCGGCAGCAAGGGTTACGACGGGTTCGCCCTGGCCCGGGTGCGGGCCTGAGCCGGGCCGCGCCCACGCCCGGGCGTCCGGGCCGCACCGGCGAGGCGTACTGGACGCCGGGTGCGCGGTCTTCGGACAATGGGGGCATGACCGAGCGGAAGCCACCCGGCGTCGACTTCGAGTCCTGGGTCGACAAGCAGATCCGTGACGCGGAGGCGCGCGGCGAGTTCGACCGGCTGCCCGGGGCGGGCCGGCCACTGCCGGCGGACGTGGACGCGACCTACGACGAACTGTGGTGGGTCAAGCGGAAGCTGGCCCGCGAGGGCGCCTCGGTGCTGCCGCCGACGCTGGCCCTGCGCAAGGAGGCGGAGGAGGTGCTGGAGGCCGCCGCGAAGGCACCGTCCGAGGCGGCGGTGCGCAAGATGATCGCGGACATCAACGTGAAGATCCGCGAGATGATGTTCAAGCCGCCGCCCGGCCCCCCGCTGGGCCTGAAGCCGTACGACGTCGAGGACGTGGTACGGCGGTGGCGGGAGGGCCGGGCGGACCGGTAGCCGGTGCCGGCGCGTCAGATGCGCAGCAGGCGGTCCGCCAGCGCGCGGTAGTCCCGCAGGACCAGGCGGAGTTGCTCGGTGTCGGTGGTCGCCGCGGGCCCGTCCGCACCCTGCCACGACGCGCGCAGGATGTGGCGGCGCCGGTGCACGGCGTCGGTGAGACGGGCGGCGATCTCCTCCAGGGCCTGGTCCGCCTCCTCCACGGCCGCGCGCGGCTCGTCGACGAATCCGGCGACCGCGTGGTGCAGCCGCTGCCCCAGCTTGCCGCTCTCCTCCTGCGGCAGGAGGCGGGCGCCGGCCGTGTCCTCGGCGGCGGTGGCGGCGGTGGCGGGCCGGTGCGGCTCCGGCGCCCGGACGGTGTCCGGGGTCGTCTCACCGCGGGCCCCGGGGACCGGCCCGGCGGAAACGCTGCCGGATGAACGGGTCACGTCGGACATGTGCCTCAACTCTCCTTGGGCTGACGCCGGTCGAACGACCACGGGGTGTGCGTGCGCGCCGGGGCGGAGCGGCGGGCGCCCGCGCCGGTGCGGTGCCGTCCGCCGTCGTGGCGGGCCGGGCGTACCAGGTCCTCGAACAGGGCGCGGGCCTCGACCATGGCCTCGCGCATCTCCTCCGTGCCCGTACCGCCGTCCGCGCCCGCGCGCGCCGCGAGGTGCACCCGCCGGTAGCCCTCGACGTGGTGGGCGTGGTGCACGGAGAGGGCGGCGAGCTGCTCCTCGTACTGCCCGCCGTCCGGGAACCCCCGGGCCCCGGCCAGCTCCGCGAGCAGCCGGTCCGCCTCGGCGACCGCCTCCCGGGGGGAGTCGACGAAACGCTCCTGGGCGGCCGTCCAGCGCGCCTCGAACCGCTCGCGCTCGGCCGGGTCCAGCGCCTTCTCACGCAGGTCGCCGTGGCGCTCCAGGCGCTGGGCGAGCTCGCGTTCGGCGGCCTTGGTGTCGCCGTCGTGCCGGGCCACGGCCCGGTCGTACTCGGGCCCGAAGCGCCGCTTCAGGCTCCCGCCGTGGCGCGGGCCGCGTGCGCGCAGGGTCAGTGCGGCCGCGACGAGGAGCACGGCCGCCACGATCACGATCAGAGCGATGATCACGCCTGTGGACATGAATGCCTTCCGGTTCTCGGCCAACCGGCCCTCGTCATGGGCCGGTTCGCCGGTCGGGTAGCCCCACGGGCGTCGTCCAAACGGCAACCGCGCGGGCGGGGCCCGGTGGGTCCACGCCCGCCTCGGCGGATCGGCGCAGGGCCCGTACGTCAACGGTGGGACCGGCGTGCGGCCACCGGCCGGGCGGGCGGTCCGGGCGGGTTCGCCGCCCCCCCCCGGCCGCGCGGACGGCCCCGGCGTGCGTTATCCGGTTGCGCGGCTCGCCGCCCGTGGCCGGACAATGCCCCATGACCTGGACCGTCACGCCGGAACCGTACGACTCCCCCGTCGCCGCCGCCCTGTGGCGGGCGTACTACACCGAAGTCAGCGACCGCTGGTACCTGCGGCACGAGGGGCGCCGGACCGACCCCGCGGAACTGGAACGGGAGATCGCCGCGGAGACCGGGGCCGATCTCGCCCCGCCGCGCGGCGCGCTGCTGGTCGCGCGGTACGGGGGCGACCCGGCCGGCACCGCCGGTGTCCGGTTGCTGGACGCCGCCACCGCCGAGCTGACCCGGGTCTTCGTCGCCGGGCCGCTGCGCGGGCGGGGCGGGGCGCCGCTGCTGGTGCGGGCCGCCGAGGACGCCGCACGGGCGCTCGGCGCGGCCCGGATGGTGCTCGACACGCGCAGCGACCTCGTCGAGGCCCGCGCCCTGTACCGGCGGCTCGGCTACGCGGAGACCGAACCGCACAGCAGCGGCCCCTACGCCGAGCACTGGTTCGGCAAGCCGCTCATCCCGCTCGCGTCAGCACCCGGCCGTCGTGCGGGCGCTCCCGGTCCGAGCCGCACAGCTCCCCGGTGAGCTCCCGCACGAGCTGTGTCAGGTCGGTCGGGCGGTCCGGCCCCCACCAGTCGCCGAGCAGCTCGGCCAGGGACTCCTCGCGGGCCCGCGCCAGCCGCGCGGCGGCCTCGTGGCCCCGGTCGGTCAGGACGAGGTCCAGGCCCTGGCGGACCGCGAGCCGGCGCTCCTCCACCTGGCGGGCGGCCTCGATGACCACGGTCAGCGGGACGGGGCCGCGCTCGGCGAGCACGGCCGGCTCCACCCGGCCGTACCTCCTGATCCGCAGCAGCAGCCAGCTCGCCGCCG
This sequence comes from Streptomyces harenosi, assembly GCF_011008945.1. Taxonomy (GTDB): domain Bacteria; phylum Actinomycetota; class Actinomycetes; order Streptomycetales; family Streptomycetaceae; genus Streptomyces; species Streptomyces harenosi. Next base: position 12,952 of record NZ_WYCT01000155.1, on the reverse strand, counting down.
GCAGCAGGTCGTAGCCCGCCCGCTCGGTGATCTTCCGGTAGACCTCGCGGCGCCCCTCACGGGTGCCGAGCACCGACAGCGCGCGGCACACCTCGTCGTGCGAGGACCGTTCGACCGGGTTGCTGGCCAGGGTCTGGGTGGCGTCCGGGGCGGTGACCGAGCCGCGCAGCCGGTCCTCCTTCAGCAGCCAGGCCAGGGCGAAGCCGAGGAGGGCGACGGGGGCGGCGTACAGGAAGACGTCGGTGATGGAGGAGGCGTACGCGTGCAGCGCGTCCGGGCGCAGCGCGGGCGGGAGGGCGGCGATGCCGCGCGGATCGGCCTTCAGCGTCTCGGCGGAGACGCCCGGCGGGAGCTGCGCGCCACGGAAGGCGTCGGCGAGTTCGTCGCCGAGGCGGCCGGCGAAGACCGTCCCGAAGACGGCCACCCCGAAGGAGGCGCCGATCGAGCGGAAGAAGGTCGCCCCGGAGGTGGCGACGCCCAGGTCCTCGTAGGCCACCGCGTTCTGCACGATCAGCACCAGGACCTGCATCACCAGGCCCAGGCCGAGGCCGAAGACGAAGAAGTACGCGCTCATCTCGGCGGTGGAGCTGGTCTCGTCGAGCTGGTGGAGCAGGAGCAGGCCGAGGGTGGTGACGGCGGTGCCCGCGACCGGGAAGACCTTCCAGCGGCCGGTGCGGCTGACGATCTGCCCGGAGACGGTCGACGACAGCAGTACGCCGGCCACCATCGGCAGCATGTGCACACCCGACATGGTCGGGCTCACGCCCTGGACGACCTGGAGGAACGTCGGCAGGTAGGTCATCGCGCCGAACATCGCGAAGCCGACGATGAAGCTGATCACGGCGGACAGGGTGAAGGTCCGGACGCGGAAGAGCTTGAGCGGCAGGACCGGTTCGGCCGCCCGGCGCTCCACGGCCACGAAGACGCAGGCCAGCACCACGCCCAGGGCGGCCAGGCCGATGATCTGCGGCGATCCCCAGGCCCAGGTGGTGCCGCCGAGCGAGGCGACCAGCACCAGGCAGGTGGCGACCGAGGCGATCAGGAAGGTGCCGAGGTAGTCGATGACGTGCCGGGTGGCCTTGCGCGGGATGTGCAGCACGGCGGCGATGACGGCGAGCGCGACGACGCCGACCGGCAGGTTGACGTAGAACACCCAGCGCCAGCTCAGATGCTCGGTGAACAGCCCGCCCAGCAGCGGCCCGAGGACGCTGGTGGCGCCGAACACCGCCCCGAACAGGCCCTGGTACCGGCCGCGCTCGCGGGGCGGGACGAGATCGCCGACGATCGCCATCGACAGCACCATCAGTCCGCCGCCGCCCAGGCCCTGCAGGGCGCGGAAGGCGATCAGCTCGGGCATGTTCCGCGCCATGCCGCACAGCGCCGACCCCACCAGGAAGATCACGATCGCCGTCTGGAACAGCCGTTTGCGCCCGTACTGGTCGCCCAGCTTGCCCCACAGCGGGGTCGCCGCCGTGGCCGCCAGCATGTATGCGGTGACCACCCACGACAGGTGCTCCATGCCGCCGAGGTCGCTGACGATGGTGGGCAGGGCCGTCGACACGATCGTCTGGTCCAGGGCGGCGAGCAGCATGCCGAGCAGGAGCGCGCCGATCGAGACGAGGACACCGCCGGACACGTGCTCCGGGGCGGGGACCCGCGTCGCGTCCGTGGGGTCCTTGGTGCCCGCCGGTCCGGTGCGGCCCGCCGCACCGGCCGGTCCCGCGGGACCGGTCGCCTCCGCCGCTCTGCGCGCGTCCCCGGCCATGAAGACCTCCCGGAGTTCTCGTCACACCGTCCTCCGTGGTCGGTGTGACCAGTTATCGCCCGTTCAGTCCTGCCGGAGGCCGGTATTCCGGGGGCGCTCACGGACGGCAACCGGGGGCGTGCGCACCGGAGTGCGGAGGGGATCTGCATAATTTCCGGAGTTCGCGAGGGGGATCGCGACGGGAGGGACGACCGCGTGGAACAGCCGAGAACACCTGCGGACCACCCGTGCCCGCGGTGCGGGGCACAGCGCCGGGCCGACCGTACGCCCTCCTGCGCCTGCGGCCGGCAGGCGTCCGACGCGCTGCGCGAGGCACGTGAGGCGCAGGCCGCCGCGGCCGAGGACTTCGACCCCCTGCGCATCCGCCCGTACGTCGAGCTGGGCGGCCGGGGCAGGCCCGCCCCGACGCCGCCGGGACCGGCACCGGCGGAGCCGGACGGCACCGCACCGGCCGAGCCGGAGGCCACCGTGCCGCTGCCCGCCGCCGGTCCCGCGTCGCCGCCCGTGGCCCTGACCGCACCGCAGGCTCCCCCGGCCGGTGCCCCCAGCGCCACGGACCTCAGCCTGTTCGAGACCACGGGCCGGGATGCGCGCGGGGCCGCGGCGGACGGCACGGGCGGCGGGGACGACGAGCGCGGCGAGCGCGACGGGGCCGAGGGCACCGGGGGGCGCCCGCGCCGTCGCCGGGGCGCGCTGCTCGGCGCGGCGGGAGCCGCCGTCGCGGTGGTGGCGGTGGCCGGGTACGCCGGAGGGCTGTTCTCCTACCAGACGCCCTCGCGGGACGGAGCGCTGCCGCAGGAGGTGCGGGCCGGCGTGCCGGAGCCGTCCGCCGCCACGGATTCGGCGCCGCCCGAGCCCCCGGCCGCCACCCCCGTGCGCACGGCGTCCGCCTCGCCGTCCCCGTCCGGCAGCGCCACCCCGTCCGCCTCGCCGACGCCGGAACCGACGCCGTCCAGCGCCTCGCCGACGCCGTCCCGCTCGCCCTCGCCGACGGCGAGCCCGACGACCGCCCGCCCCACCGCCACGGCTCAGCAGCCGGGCGACGACGGCCGCGAGGACGCCCCCGAGAGTTCCGTGCTGCGGCGCGGCGACCGGGGGCCGCGGGTCGCCGACCTCCAGACCCGCCTGCGGAAGGTCTACCTCTACACGGGCGAGGTCGACGGCGTCTTCGACCAGCGGGTCGAGGAGGCCCTCCGCAACTACCAGTGGTCCCGGGGCATCCGCTCCGACGAGCTGGGCGTGTACGGGCCGGAGACCCGGCAGCGGCTGGAGGCGGAGACGTCGGGGCGCTAGGGTCCCCCGTCCGCCCCGGGCCGGATCAGGCGGTCCGGACGTGCAGCAGGATCGTCCCGTCCGGGCCGGCCTCGACCCGCAGCCGCGTCAGGTCCGGGACGAGCACGTCGGGCTGGTGGGCGCCGGCCCGGGGGCCGATCCCGACCACCCGCATGCCGGCGGCGCGCGCGGCCGTGATGCCGGCGCCGGAGTCCTCGAAGGCGATGCAGTCGGCCGGGTCGACGCCGAGCTCGGCGGCGCCCTTGAGGAAGCCCTCGGGGTCGGGCTTGCTGGCCCCGACGGACTCCGCGGTGACGCGCACGTCGGGCAGGCCCAGTCCGGCGGCCGCCATCCGCGCCGTGGAGAGCGCGACGTCAGCCGAGGTCACCAGGGCGTGCGGCAGCCCGCGCAGCGAGGCGAGGAACTCCGGCGCGCCGGGGATCGCCACGACGCCCTCGGTGTCGGCGGTCTCCTCGGCCAGCAGGCGCGCGTTGTCGGCGTGGTTCTGCTCCATCGGCCGGTCGGGCAGGAGCAGCGCCATGGAGGCGTAGCCCTGCCGTCCGTGGACGACCTTCATCACCTCGTCGCCGTCCAGGCCGTGCCGGCCGGCCCAGCGCCGCCAGACGCGTTCGACGGAGGCGTCGGAGTTGACGAGGGTGCCGTCCATGTCGAGCAGCAGGGCGCGGGCGGTGAGAACGGAAGTGGCCGTCATCGGCAGGGCTCCAAGGCGCGGGAGAGGGGCTCAGGGGTGTGTCCCCGGGTACAAGGCGGCCCCGCCCGCCGGTCAGGGAAAACGGGCGGGAGCCACTTTGTTCCTCCACGGTACAAAACAGACCCGGGATCGCGCCAGCGACTCCCCGGACATTCACTCGCCCTTCGCCGCGACGGCGGACGAGCGCCCGCCGCCGACGCCTCGCGCGCCACCTCCCCGAGGCCGCGCGCCACCGCCCCAAGGGCGCCTGCCACCGCCGCAGCCCCCTCGCGCCACCGCCATGGGACCGCGCGCCGCCACCGCAGATACGAGCGCCGCCGCCGACGGGACCGCGCGCCGCCACCACAGTCCCGCGCGCCGCCGTCGACGGGGCCGGGCGCCGCCGTCGACGGGACCGGGCGCCGCCACCACACTCCCGCGCGCCGCCGTCGACGGGACCGCGCGCCACCACCACACTCCCGCGCGCCGCCGCCGACGGGACCGCGCGCCACCACCACACTCCCGCGCGCCGCCGCCGACGGGACCGCGCGCCGTCCTCGTCCGGGCGCCCGCGGAGCCACGGCGGTGCCGCCGATTCCCCGGAGCCCGGGAAGCACGGCGGCCCCGCAACCTCCCGGGTCCCGGAAGCCGCAGCGGCCCCGCAGCCTCCCGGGACCCGGAAGCCGCGACGGTCCCGCAGCCTCCCGGGGCCCGGGCGCCCGGCGGACCCGGCGGACCCGGCGGACCCGCCGCCGGCCGGGCTCACCCGGTCACCGCCTCCCACAGGCTCCACAGGCCGAGGGCCAGCATCACCAGGGCCGCGATCTGGGTGATCAGCCGCAGCGGCACCCGCTTCATCAGCGCCTTCCCGCCGACGATGCCGAGCCCGGCGACCGCCCACAGCGCGAGCACCGCGCCCAGGCCGACGGAGAGCGGGTCCTCGTAGCGGGCGGCGAGGTTGGCCGTCATGATCTGGGTGAGGTCGCCGAACTCGGCGACCAGGATGAGCATGAAGCCCGCTCCGGACACCTTCCAGAAGGACTGGTTCTCCGGCTTGCGGATCTCCTCGTCGTCCTCGTCCTTCTTCATCAGCAGCATCGCGGCGCCGCCCAGGAAGAGCACACCGGTGAGCGCGTGCACGATCTGCTGCGGCAGCAGGGTGAGCACGCTGCCGGCCGCGACGGCGAGCGCGACGTGCAGCGCGAAGGCGGCGGCGACACCGGCGAAGACGTAGGACGCGCGGTAGCGGGTGCCGAGGACGAGTCCGGCCAAGGCGGTCTTGTCCGGCAGTTCGGCGAGGAAGACGACGCCGAAGACGAGCGCCGTCACGGAAAAGCTGATCAACGATTCCTCAATCGGTCGGGCTGCCCCGCCGAGAGTGCTGAGCCTTGACGCAAGACACCTCGGCACGGCAGCACACGGAGCGCCCTGCCGTGCGGGCACGGGCGTGCACTGCTTGCCGAAGGTCTCGCTGGCCGGTCTCGCGCGAGACCTGCCTCCGGGCGCCGGCTCAGACGAGCTGAGCAGTATGTCGACGGTCCGGCGAAGAGCTACTCCCCTTCTGCGCCGTCCATGGTACGCGACACCGGCGGCGGCCCCCCGGAACCGAAGGCGCCGGGCCCTGCCCCGGCGGGGCGAAGCCGCCCCTCCATCGCCGCGCCGGAACCACCGGACGAAGGCGTCCCACCCATAGACGCGACATGTACACGTCACTAGCTTCTTACTGACCGCACATCTGTGCGTCACACGGCGTGGCGAGCATTCCCCTCGCTCGCCCACCGACAACGCCCACCACGCAAGGGAGTTCACCATGCGCCGGTTCTACGCGCGTCAACGCGTCGCCCTCCTCGCCGCGCTCACCGGGCTCGTCGCCTCGATCGGGCTGTTCAACGGCCCGGCGGCCTCCGCCGCGCTGCCCACCCCCGTCAGCGCCTCCACCGCCCGCAGCTATCTGGCCACCCTCACGGTGACCGCCGAGGACCGCACCGGCTACGACCGCGACCTCTTCCCGCACTGGAGCACGGTCAGCGGCGCCTGCAACACCCGCGAGACGGTCCTCAAGCGCGACGGCTCCAACGTCGTCACCGACGCCTCCTGCGCCGCCACCAGCGGCAGCTGGTACTCCCCGTACGACGGCGCCACCTGGACCGCCGCCTCCGACGTCGACATCGACCACCTCGTCCCGCTCGCCGAGGCATGGGACTCCGGCGCCGACGGCTGGACCACCACCCGGCGCCAGGCGTTCGCCAACGACCTGACCCGCCCGCAGCTCATCGCCGTCACCGACAACGTCAACCAGGCCAAGGGCGACCAGGACCCGGCCACCTGGATGCCCTCCCGGACCGACTACCGCTGCACCTACGTCCGCGCCTGGGTGCAGGTGAAGCACTACTACGGCCTGTCGGTGGACTCCGCCGAGAAGACGGCGCTCCAGAACCACCTCGCCGGCTGCTGAGGCCGCCGGCCCCGGCCGGCCGCCCGGACGACGCGCGCGGCCGGCCGGAACCCCACCGCCCGCCCGAGTCGTTCCGTACCGTACGGAGCGACGGAGGAGGGCGAGGGACACATGGCCGGACTGCGCCTGGGACCGCTGCTGAGATACGTCGACGGGTCGTCCGCGACCGTCTGGGTGGAGACGAGCCGCCCGTGCACCGCCGAGGTGCGCTGCGCCGGCGGCGCCCGCCACACGGCCCGCACCTTCCAGGTGGCGGGCCACCACTACGCCCTGGTCGCGGTGACCGGCCTGGCACCGGGCACCTCGACGCCGTACGAGGTGTTCCTCGACGGCGCGCGGGTGTGGCCGCCGCCCGACGCGCCCCCGGGCCGCTTCCCGCCCTCCGCCATCCGCACCCCGGGCCCGGACGGCGACGTCCGGGTCGCGTTCGGCTCCTGCCGCTGGGCCGCCCCGCCCTCCGGCGAGAAGGACCCGATCGGCCCCGACGCGCTGGACACCCTGGCCGCCCGCATCGCGGCCCGCCCGGCGGGCGAGCGGCCCGACGTCCTGCTGCTGCTCGGCGATCAGGTGTACGCGGACGAGACCTCCGACGCCACCCGCCGCTGGCTGGCCGCCCGCCGCGATCTGCGCCGCCCCCCGGGCAGCCAGGTCGCGGACTACGAGGAGTACACCCGGCTCTACTACGAGTCCTGGCTCGACCCGGACGTGCGCTGGCTGCTCTCCACGGTGCCCAGTTGCATGATCTTCGACGACCACGACGTCGTCGACGACTGGAACACCTCCGCCGCCTGGCTCGCCGGCATGCGCGCCACCGGCTGGTGGCGCGAACGGCTGCTGAGCGGCCTGATGTCGTACTGGGTCTACCAGCACCTGGGCAACCTGTCACCGGACGAACTGGCCGCCGACCCCCTCTACGCCGCCGTCCGCCGCACCCCCGACGGCACGGACGTGCTGCGCGCCTTCGCCGCCCAGGCGGACGCCGATCCGGCGAGCGTGCGCTGGAGCTACCGGCGCGACTTCGGCCGCGTGCGGCTGCTGATGGTCGACAGCCGGGCGGCCCGGGTGCTGGACGAGGAGAACCGGGCGATGCTCGACCCCGGCGAGGCGGCCTGGCTGCGCGAGCAGGCGCTGAGCGGGCGGGGGACCTTCGACCACCTGCTCATCGGCACCTCCCTGCCCTGGCTGCTGCCGCCCCTGATGCACGACGCGGAGGCGTGGAGCGCCGCGCTGTGCCGGGGCGCGAAGGGCGCGCGCTGGGCACGGCTCGGGGAGAAGCTGCGCCAGGCCGCGGATCTGGAGCACTGGGCGGCGTTTCCGGACTCCTTCGCCGCGCTGGCCGAGCTGATCGCCGAGGCCGGTACGGGGCCGGGGGCGCCCGCGACCGTGGCCGTGCTGTCGGGCGACGTCCACCACGCCTACATCGCCGAACCCTCCTGGCCGGGCGGCGGGCCGGACGCCCGGGTGGTGCAGCTCACCTGCTCCCCCGTCCACAACTCCATCCCCCTGTCACTGCGTCTGGGGTTCCGTTCCGGGTGGGGCGGCCCGGCCCGCGTCCTGGGCCGGTGCCTGACCCGGCACGCGCGGGCGGCCCGGCCGCCGGTCGACTGGCGGAAGACCGGCGGGCCCTGGTTCGGCAACCAGCTCATGACGCTCACGCTGCGCGGCCGCTCGGCGCACCTGCGCCTGGAGCAGGCACGGGCCGAGCGCGGCGAGGGCAGGGGCGCGGCACTGCGGACGGTCAGCGAGACCGATTTGGCCTGAAACTTCGCCGGTGGCCGAAACCCGCCCATGACTAAATGTTGAACTTGCAAGCATTGATTAGGTTCACCTAACGTGGGCGCCCAGTCGGTTCGTCCCCCGGCCGGTCCTCCCCGACCGCCCCGACCGAAGGAGCACCCCCCACATGACCGGACGCCTCGACAGAGCCCAGCCGTACGTCCTCGGGCTCTTCCGCATCGTCGTCGGCCTGCTCTTCGCCTGCCACGGCGCCGCTTCCCTCTTCGGTGTGCTCGGCGGTGCCGCGGGCACCGACGGCGGAACCATCGAGACGGGCACCTGGCCGGGCTGGTACGCGGCCGTGATCCAGTTGGTCGGCGGCGGCCTCGTCCTGCTCGGCCTGGGCACGCGCGCCGCCGCGTTCATCGCCTCCGGCTCCATGGCGTACGCGTACTTCAAGGTCCACCAGCCCAGCGCCCTGTGGCCGATGGAGAACGGCGGCGAGCCGTCCGCCCTGTTCTGCTGGGCGTTCCTGCTGCTGGTCTTCACCGGCTCCGGCGCCTTCGGCCTGGACCGGCTGTTCACCCGCCGCTCGGCGGCCGGGGACGAGCCGGCGGCGGAGCGGCAGACGCCGGTCGCCGCCTGAGTCCGGCTCCGCACGCACGCACCGCCCGACGGTGCCCTGCCCGCACGGGGAGGGCACCGTTTTCCGTGCCGGCCCCGGGGGCCGCGCCCGGCTCCCGTCCGGGCGGTCTCCCCTGCTCGCTCCCTCGCCCGGCCGCCCGGCGGGGGCACGAGGACGCGGACACGAGGTGAGCGTCGTGTGCACGGCACATGAGCCCCCTGCGAACCTTCTGTCACACCCCGGGCGTACGCTGTATGGCTGTCATCGGCCGCCCCTGCCGCTCCCCGCGCGTCGCGGCTCGGTCCGGTCCGCGGGGGGAGTCACGGGGGAGTCGCGGTGGTCGAAAGTCTCGGGAGCATGGGGCCGCTGGTCAGCAGCCCCTGGATCTACGCCGCGGTGGCCCTCTCGGTGCTCCTGGACGTGTTCCTGCCGATGCTGCCGAGCGGAGTCCTGGTGATCACGGCGGCCACGGCGGCCGCCGCGGGTTCGGGCGCGGCGACCGGGCAGGTGCCGCACGGGGTCCCCGACCTCCTGGTGCTGATGCTCTGCGCCACCACCGCCTCCGTCCTCGGTGACCTCGTGGCCTACCTCCTCGCCTGGCGCGGCGGTGCGCGGCTGGACCGCGCCATCTCCCGCTCCCGCCGTCTGACGACGGCGCAGGCGCGGCTCGGCGCGGCCCTGGCCCGGGGCGGCGGCGCCCTGGTCGTCCTCGCCCGCTTCGCCCCCGCGGGCCGCTCGGTCGTCTCCTTCGTCGCGGGCGCCGCCCACCGCCGGGCTCGCGACTTCCTCCCCTGGTCCGCGCTGGCCGGACTCTCCTGGGCCGGCTACAGCGTCGCCCTCGGCTATTTCGGCGGGCAGTGGCTGGGCGCGACCTGGCTCGCGACGGGCGTGTCGCTGCTCGCGCTGTTCGGCGCGGGGGCGGGCGCGGCCTTCCTGGTACGGCGCGAGCAGCCACCGGCCGCCAGGACGCCGTAGGCGGGATGGCGCCCGGCGTCGGCGGGGCCGGGGCGCGCATCGGCGTCCGCGACAGCGGGGTCCGGCGTCCGCGGTAGCGGGGCTCGGAGGGTGCCCGCTCCGTCGTCTGCGGCAGCGGGGCCCGACGGGTGCCCGCCCCGGCGTCCACGGCAGCGGGGCCCGACGGGTGCCCGCTCCGGCGTCCGCGACAGCGGGGCCCGACGGGTGCCCGCCCCGGCGTCCGCGGCAGCGGGGCCCGGGGGCGCGCATCGGCGTCCGCGGCAGCGGGGCCCGGGAGGGTGCGCGCCCCGGCGGCGTCACCCCGCGCGGCGGGCTCCGGCGCCCCGCACCTCCAGCCCGTCCAGCAGCTCGGCGGTGGCCTGCGTGATCGCGTCCACGGCCCGTTCGAACACCTCCCGGTTGTGCGCGGCCGGCGCCCGGAAACCGGAGACCTTCCGCACGTACTGGAGGGCGGCGGCCCGGATCTCGTCCTCGGTGGCCTCCTCGGCCAGCACCGGCGGGCGAAGCGTCTTGATGCTGCGGCACATGCTCCCAGTGTCGTCCACCGGCCCCGCCACCGCCGGGCATTCCCTCACCCGGGTGCCTCTGCCATGATCACCGCGAGGCGGCCACCGTCCGAGGGGCCGACCGGTGAAGGGACCACACCATGACCGACGACAACCTCACCGTGGCCGTACTGGGGCCCGGCGGAGTGGGCGGCCTGCTCGCCGCGCTGCTGGCCCGGGCCGGGCACCGGGTGATCTGCCTGGCCGGCGACGAGACGGCCGACGCGCTGCGCACGGGCGGCATCCGCGTCCGCAGCGCGCTGTTCGGCGACTTCACGGCCCGCGTCGAGGCCGTCACCGCCCTGCGCGAACCGGTCGACGCGTACCTGATCACGGTGAAGCACACCGCCCTGGACGCCGCCCTGGACCGCGTACCGGCCTCGGTACTGGGCGACGGACTGCTCGTACCGTTCCTGAACGGCGTCGAACACCCCGCGACCCTGCGCGCCCGCTACCGCCCCGAGCAGGTGGCCCCCGCGGTCGTCCGCGTCGAGTCCACCCGTGCCGCCCGTGGCGTGGTCGTCCACGGCAGCCCGTTCGCGGAGATCGACCTGACCGGCGCCCCGGTACCAGTCCCCCGGGCACGCCTCGACGTCCTCGCGGCGGCACTGGCCGGCGCGGGCCCGGACACCCGGGTGGTGGAGGACGAGACGGCGGCACTGTGGGCGAAGATGTCGTTCCTCGCGCCGTTCGCCCTGCTCACCACCCGTTACGGGCTTCCCCTGGGCGCGGTGCGCGAGCGACACCGCGAGGAGCTGACGGCCCTGGTGGAGGAGACGGCCGCGGTCAGCCGCGCCTGCGGCGGTCCCGCCGATCCCGCCCAGGCCCTCGCCCGCTACGACGCCTTCCCGCCGCACACCAGGTCGTCCATGCAGCGCGATGCCGAGTCCGGCCGCCCCCTGGAGCTGGACGCCATCGGCGGCGCCCTGCTGCGCGCGGCCGAGCGCCACGGTGTGCCGGTCCCGGTGACCGCCCGTGTAGTACAAGAGCTGCGAGAAGCGCGAGAACCGCGGGAACCGAGGGGCGCCGTCCACCGGTGACGGACGGGCCGGCGTCCCCGGGGACGCCGGCCCGCACGCCCCGCCGCCCCCGCTCCGGGACACCCGTACGGGGGAACCGGGAGGCCGGTCCCCGGGAGTCTCCCGAACCTCGTATTCGAACAGGCGTATCATTGTGTCGTGACAACGACCTATGACTTCCCGAGTGACCTCCTGGCCGGTCAGCAGGAACTGCATCAGGTCCGGGCCGAGCTGTCGGCCCTGTTGAAGCGGCTCCCCTGGTCGGTCGAGCCCTTGGACGCCTTCAGCGACGACAACGGCTGGCGCAAGGTCGAGCGGCCGGCCTCGCCCGGCTGGTCGGCCGACGAGCAGGCCGAGGTCGAGAAGCTGCGGCAACGGGAACGCGAACTCGCCGTCTTCGTCAGCACCCACCGCTACTGGTCCGAACTGGGCGGCCCCGACCGCGTGACCGCCCGCTCCCGGCTCAAGCACGCCCACGAGACCCCGCCCGAGGAGCCCGAGGGCTCCGAAGGCTCCGAAGGCTGAGGAGTCCGGGCGGGATGCGTAGCGCCCCCCGCGGGGTCCGCGGGGGGCCGCCGGGTCTCCTGCGAACTCCCGGGAGCTCGCAGGAGACGGACGGGGCAGGCGGGGAGAGACCGAAGACGGAGACGGAGAGAGGCGGGGAGAGCCGTCAGCTCCCGCCGAGGAGCCTCTCCATCTGGGCGATCTCGGCCTTCTGCGCGGTGGCGATGTCGTCGGCCAGGGCTCGGGCGGGTTCGTACGCGCCCTTCTCCCTCTGCGTCGCGGCCATCTCCACGGCGCCCCTGTGGTGCTCGATCATCAGGGTGAGGAACATCCGGTCGAAGTCCTCGCCCGTGGCCTTCTCCAGCTTCTCCATGTCCGCGCCGTCCATCATCCCGGGCATACCCGAGTGATCGGAGTGGCCGGAGTGGCCGGTGCCGGACGAGGAGCCCGCCGGCCCCGGCACCTGTTCGCCCCAGGACTTCAGCCAGCCGGTCATCGTCGCGATCTCCGGCTCCTGCGCCTTCTCGATACGCGTGGCGAGTTCCCCGACCTCGGCGGAGGCGGCCCGGCCGGCGGCCAGCCGCGCCATGTCCAGGGCCTGGCGGTGGTGCGGGATCATGCCCTGCGCGAAGGCGACGTCCTGGGCGTTGTGCGCGGCGGTCGCGGTTCCGCCCTCCGCCGGCGCCGTGGCCCCGGCGCTCGCGGACGCCGTGGCGTGCCCGCCGTGTCCGGCGCCGCCGTCCCCGTCCCCGCCGCAGGCGGCGAGGGCGAGTGCGGCACCGGCCGCCACCGCCGCCAGGGCGGCGCGGCGCGTCGTCGTACGGATGCTGCTCATGGGTGTACTCCTGAACTTCTGCTGTGAAGGGATGGTCGGCATGCCGAGGCGCCGCACCCACCGGGGCGCGGTGCGAAGGCGGTGCCTATATCCGCAGGAGCTGGAGTTCGGACAGGGACGGCGGCGCGCGTGCGCCGTCGGGTGCCTCGGCCGCGCGGGAGGGCGCGACCCCGGTGCGGACGGCCGGCGGAACCGGGTCGGCGACGAGCGCGGGCAGCACCGGCCCGCCGCCCACCGCACCGGACGCGCACGTCGTGTCGGCGTGCCGGACCTGCCCCCCGCCGCAGGCGCCGTCCGTCGCCCCGCAGCCCTCGTGGACCGCGGCGGCGGCCGGGACGGGCGGCGACGTGGGCCGGTCGGCCCCGGGCTCCGGGTGCGGGCCGGACGGCCGCACAGGCTCCGAGGCCGGGACGGAGGCGGCGGCCGACGCAGAGAACCCGGAGGACGCAGAGAACCCGGAGGACGGGGAGGAGACGGAGTACGCGGGGGGCGCGGAGGACGCGGACCGGGGCGCGGCGGCCGGGGGCGCGGGAGGATGTCCCGCCGGGGC
>NZ_WYCT01000154.1 GCF_011008945.1 Streptomyces harenosi | reverse complement strand
GCCGTGGGGCGCGGGGGGCGGCTCGTGGCGGAGATGGTGGCGCCGGTGCCGCGCCGCCGCGGCAGTACCTCGCAGGCTATGCCGTCGTGCGGTCCCTGGTCCTCGTCGAGTCGGTGGGGGTCGCTCCGGTCGCTGTCGTACACCGCCTGCGCCTCCTCCTGGTAGGTGAAGTGCCCGCAGTCCAGGTCCTGGGCGTACGCGGTGCCGGCCGGCAGGCCCGCCGCCGTCACCGCGATCAGCAGGCCCGCGAGGGTGGTACTCGCACGCATGGACGCCTCCTTCTCCAGCCTTGTACGGCCTTGTCTGGCTTTTTCCAGCCTTTTCCGGCCTTTCCGGCCATGAGTGGCTCGGGCTCCGACGCTAGGGGCCCCGGGGCGCGACGGCGCGGAGCGCTGGGCCGTTCGGGTGGCGCGGCACGGGGGAGGCGACCGGGACGCGCAGGTAATGGATCACACCCGTCCGATGTGCCGTTGACACCGCGTGCCGGGGCTTCTAGCGTCACGTCTGCTGAAGGTACTAAGCGGTCGCTCACCAGAGGGCGGGCCGCAGGAGCCGCATCCCAAGGGCGAGGAGAAGCAGCAATGTCCACCACTGAGCAGCGGGTCGCCGTCGTCACCGGTGCCGCGCGCGGCATCGGCGCCGCCACGGCCGTACGACTGGCCGCCGAGGGCCGCGCCGTCGCCGTACTGGACCTCGACGAGGCCGCCTGCAAGGACACCGTCGAGAAGATCACCGCGGCGGGCGGCAAGGCGATCGCGGTCGGCTGTGACGTCTCCGACGAGGCGCAGGTCGAGGCGGCCGTCTCCCGGATCACCGAGGAGCTGGGCGCGCCGACGATCCTCGTCAACAACGCGGGCGTGCTGCGCGACAACCTGCTGTTCAAGATGAGCGTCTCCGACTGGGACACCGTCATGAACGTGCACCTGCGCGGTGCCTTCCTGATGTCCCGGGCCTGCCAGAAGCACATGGTCGACGCGCACTTCGGCCGGATCGTCAACCTCTCCTCGTCCTCCGCGCTCGGCAACCGCGGCCAGGTCAACTACTCGGCCGCCAAGGCCGGCCTCCAGGGCTTCACCAAGACCCTCGCCAAGGAGCTCGGCAAGTTCGGCGTCACCGCCAACGCCGTCGCCCCCGGCTTCATCGCCACCGAGATGACCAAGGCCACCGCCGACCGCGTCGGCATGGGCTTCGAGGAGTTCAAGGCCGCCGCCGCCACCCAGATCCCGGTGCAGCGCGTCGGCGAGCCCGACGACATCGCCAACGCCATCGCCTTCTTCACGGGCGAGGCGGCCGGTTTCGTCTCCGGCCAGGTGCTGTACGTCGCCGGCGGACCGCTCGACTAGGGACAGGGACATGACTTCCGCAGAACTCCCCGAGCTCTCGGGCAACGTCGCGCTCGTCACGGGCGCCAGCCGCGGCATCGGATACGGGGTAGCCGAGGCGCTCCTCGCACGCGGCGACCGGGTCTGCATCACCGGCCGCAACGAGGACGCCCTGAAGGAGGCCGTCGAACGGCTCGGCGCCGACCGGGTCATCGGCGTCGCGGGCAAGGCGCACGACGAGGCCCACCAGGCCGCCGCCGTGGAGCGCACGATGGAGGCGTTCGGCCGCGTCGACTACCTGGTCAACAACGCCGGCACCAACCCGGTGTTCGGGCCGATCGCCGACCTCGACCTGAACGTGGCCCGCAAGGTCTTCGAGACCAACGTGGTCTCGGCGCTCGGCTTCGCCCAGCGCACCTGGCACGCCTGGCAGAAGGAGAACGGCGGCGCGATCGTCAACATCGCCTCCGTCGCGGGCCTGTCGGCCTCGCCCTGCATCGGCGCCTACGGCATCAGCAAGGCCGCGATGATCAACCTGACCGTGCAGCTCGCGCACGAGTTCGCCCCCAGGGTGCGGGTCAACGCCATCGCCCCGGCCGTGGTGAAGACCAAGTTCGCCGCCGCCCTGTACGAGGGCCGCGAGGCGGAGGCCGCCGCGGCCTACCCGCTGGGCCGGCTCGGCGTTCCCTCCGACATCGGCGGGGCCGCCGCCTTCCTCACCTCCGCGCAGTCGGACTGGATCACCGGCCAGACGCTGGTCGTCGACGGCGGGATCTTCCTCAACGCCGGCGTGGCCTGAGGGGACGCACCGGCCCGGGGCCGCCGCGGCTCGGCGCGCGGCCCCGCGCCGAGCCGCGACGCGACGCGGCCTCGACCCCCGTCCACGGCGACGACCCCGCCCAGGACGGCGATGTCGTCTCCCTCGTGATCCACGTGCCGTTCACAGGGGGTTCAGCCGCCGGGACGCTGCGGTATGGTCTGCCGACCCTTGGTACGGCAGATCGAGGAGCGTGCGCGTGTTCAAGCGGAACCGATGCCTGCGGCGGATGGCGGCCATCGCGTCCCTGTCGTCCCTGCTCACCGGGTGCGGCCTGCTGTCGTCCGGTACCCCGGACGAGGAGGAGCCGATCCTCGTGGGCACGACCAGCGCGCCCTCCACGCTGGACCCGGCCGCCTCCTGGGACAGCTCGTGGGAGCTGTTCCGCAACGTCTACCAGACGCTGCTGAGCTACCCGAACGGGGCGACCGCCCCCCAGCCGGACGCCGCCGAGCAGTGCGCGTTCACCGACGAGTCCCTGCGGGTCTACCGCTGCGAGCTGCGGGCCGGCCTGACCTTCTCCGACGGGGGAGCGCTGGACGCCCGGGCCGTCAAGCACTCGATCGACCGGATCCGCGCCATCGACGTCGACGGCGGCCCCGCCGGCCTGCTGGGCAGCCTCGACCGCGTCCAGGCGCCGAGCGAGCGCGAGATCGTCTTCCATCTGAACAAGCCCGACGCCACCTTCCCGTTCGTGCTGGCCACCCCCGCGCTGTCGATCGTGGACCCCGGCAGCTATCCGGCCGACGCGGTCCGCGAGGACGGCGAGGTCCTCGGCTCCGGCCCCTACACGCTCGCCTCGTACGAGGAGGGGCGGCAGGCCGAACTCGTCCGCAACGACCGCTACAAGGGTTTCGCCGAGCGCCGCAACGACGCCGTGACGATCCGCTACTTCCCGGACTCGGGCGCCATGGTGAAGGCACTGCGGGAGCAGCGGATCCAGGTCACCTACCGCGGGCTGGCCCCGGACGACATCATCACCCTCCAGGGCAGGGCCGGAAAGGAGGAGGACCTCCAGCTCATCGAGGGCGCCGGCACCGACATCAGCTACCTGGTCTTCGACCCCGACGACCCCTGGGCGGGCCGCAAGGCCGTGCGCCGGGCCGTCGCCCAGGTCGTCGACCGGGCGGCCATCGCGCACAAGGTCTACCAGGACACGGTCGAGCCGCTGTACTCGATGGTCCCCGCGGGCCTGACCGGCCACACCACCGACTTCTTCGACGACTACGGCGACCCCAGCGCCGCCAAGGCCCGCGCCACCCTCACCCGCGCCGGCATCACCGAGCCCGTCCCGCTCACCCTCTGGTACACCACCGACCGCTACGGCTCCCAGACCGCCGCGCAGTTCAAGGAGCTGGAGCGGCAGCTCGAGGCGTCCGGCCTGTTCACGGTCACCCTCCAGAGCCGCCCGTGGAAGACGTACGTGGAGGGGTACCGCAAGGGCGAGTACCCGGTCTTCGGGCGCGGCTGGTTCCCCGACTTCCCCGACGCGGAGAACTTCATCGCCCCCTTCGTCGGCGAGCAGAACGCGCTCGGGACGCCCTACCCGGTCCCGGAGATCACCGGTGAGCTGCTGCCCCGCTCCCGCCGCGAGAGCGACCGCGCCGCGGTGGTGGAGGAGTTCGAGCGGGCCCAGCGGATCCTCGTGGACGACGTGCGGCTGCTGCCGCTGTGGCAGGGCAAGCAGTACGTGGCCGCCAGCGAGGACATATCCGGCGCGGAGCGGGCACTGGACCCCTCGACGGTGATGATGATGTGGGAGCTGCACCGCAAGACGAGCTGGTAGGACCCGGGGACCGGGTCCAAGACCCGGCCCGGGGGACCGGTTGTCAGTGGTCGCCTGTAGGTTCTGTGACCTGGAAAGCGACCGCACACGGTAAGGAAGCCGACGTGACCGACATCGCCATGCTGCCCGAGTCCTGGCGCGAGGTGCTGGGGGGCGAACTGCAGCAGCCCTACTTCAAGGAGCTGATGGAGTTCGTCGAGGAGGAGCGCGCGCGGGGTCCCGTCTACCCTCCGCGCGAGGAGGTCTTCGCCGCCCTGGAGGCCACGCCGTACGACCGGGTCAAGGTCCTCGTCCTCGGGCAGGACCCCTACCACGGCGAGGGCCAGGGCCACGGCCTGTGCTTCTCGGTCCGCCCGGGCGTGAAGGTCCCGCCGTCCCTGCGCAACATCTACAAGGAGATGCACGAGGAGCTGGGCACGCCCGTCCCGGACAATGGCTATCTGATGCCGTGGGCCGAGCAGGGCGTGCTGCTGCTCAACGCGGTCCTCACGGTCCGGGCCGGTGAGGCCAACTCGCACAAGGGGCGGGGCTGGGAGCTGTTCACCGACGCGGTGATCCGGGCGGTGGTGAACCGGCCCGACCCGGCGGTGTTCGTGCTGTGGGGCAACTACGCGCAGAAGAAGCTGCCGCTGATCGACGAGTCGCGGCACGCGGTCGTCAAGGGTGCGCACCCCTCGCCGCTGTCGGCGAGGAAGTTCTTCGGCTCCCGTCCGTTCACGCAGATCAACGAGGCCGTCGCCCGCCAGGGGCACGAGCCGATCGACTGGCGCATCCCGAACCTGGGCTGATAGCCGGTCCGCGGGGCCGGTCCGCCGCGCGGGCCCGCCCCGCCGCCGTACGGAGCCGCCTGAGCGGGATCGCCGGTGTCTGCCGCTAGCGTCGTCGGGAGAGAGCCGACGAGCGGTGCGGAGGACACGGTGGGCGAGCAACAGGAGCGGGCGGCGCCGGACGCCCTGCCGACGCGGATCGGGCAGGCCGTCCTGCTGCACCACGCGGGCGACCGCGAGGAGGCCCGGCAGCGCTTCCTCGGCCTGTGGGCCGAGATCGGCGAGCACGGCGACCCCTTCCACCGCTGCGCCCTGGCCCACTACCTGGCCGACACCCAGGACGACCCCGCCGACGAACTGGCCTGGGACCTACGCGCGTTGTCGGCCGCCGAGGAACTGGCGCGGGGCCGCCCGGCCGGGCACGCGGGGACGCTGGCCGCGCGCGCCCTGTACCCCGCCCTCCATCTGAACCTGGCCGCCGACTACGCCCGGCTCGGCCGGCGCGAGGCCGCCCGCGCGCATCTGCGGCGGGCGCGGGGCGCGGCCGGGGTACTGGGCGACGACGGCTACGGCGAGGGCGTGCGGACGGCCATCGGACGGCTGGCGCGGCGGCTGGACGAGGACGGGCCGCGCGGCGCCTCCCCGGAGGGCGGTCCCTGGGGGCCGCCACGGCAACGCCCCCAGGAAGGGCTGTGACGGCCGGCGGCCCGTGTCCGGTCTTCCGGCGGCCCCGGCGCACGGCCGCCCGCCGGGCGGTCCCGTCTCAACGGCCGTACGTCTGCCCGCAGATCACCGCTTGCGGACTGTCGGCCCGCCAGCCGCCGTAGGTCCTGCCCAGGGAGCACACGTCCGCGTGCCCCGGCCCGCCGCGGCCGGGCGGCTTCGCGGCGCCCGGGTGACCGCCCCGCGGCTGCCGCGGCGCGGGCTTTCGCGGTCCCGGTCGCACCGGTCGCGGGCGTGGTTCCGGCCGGGCGGCCGGCAGGTCCCGTGGCGGTGCGGCGGCCGGCGGTTCGCGCGGCGGCGCGGTGGCCGGGGCGGGCGTGCGGCGCGCTTCGGCCGGGGACGGTTCCACCGGCCGGGAGGGACCTATCATTCCCAGGGCCTCCCGGGCCGGGGGCTGCACCTGCGGTGGTACGACCGCGCCGTCCGGACCCGGCGCGGTCGGTGCGGTCGGCGTCGTGGCCGGCGCGGGGGCGGGCGGGCGCTGGAGCGTCACGCATCCGGTCAGGGCCGAGACAGCCACGGTGAACAGAAGCGTCGCGGTGGTCGTCGTTCGGTGCACAGGCGCCACTTTGCTGGTTCCGGCGGGCCGGCGGCGGCGGACGGGCACGGGATGCCCCGCACGGGTGACCCCCGGCCCCGCGGGCAGGCTCGGCAACCGCGGGGGACGGCACCGGTCCCGCCCGAAGACCGGCGTGCGCCGCCCGCCGGCGTCCGCCCCGCGTGCCCGGCGCGGACGTCCGGCCACCGGGGACCGGACGGGGCGGTCACTCTCCGGTGGCACCGTCCAGGCGCTCGCGGACCAGATCGGCGTGGCCGTTGTGGCGGGCGTACTCCTCGATCATGTGCGTGTAGATCCACCGCAGGCTGCAGGGCTCCCCGGCCGACCCGCTCTTCCCCTGGGACAGGTCGTCCAGGCCGAACCCGGCCGCGGTGCGCCGGGCGACGGCGATCTCGCCCTGCCAGGTGGTGTACGCCTCCTGCCAGGTGTCCGACCCGGCCGGGTGGAACTCGCCGTCCGGGTCCTCGTCGCCGTAGTAGAGGGGGCCCGCGTCCTCGCCCGCCAGTACCCTGCGGAACCAGTGCCGCTCCACCTCGGCCATGTGCCGCACCAGCCCCATCAGCGACAGTTCGGACGGTGCCACCGAGGCCGTCCGGAGCTGGGCGTCGGTCAGGCCCTCGCACTTGAGGGCGAGAGTCCGCCGGTGGTAGTCCAGCCAGCCCTCCAGCATGGTGCGTTCGTCGGCGGTGGGGGCGGGCGTGCGGCGCTCGGTCGTGGTCATGCCCGCATCCTCGCCCGCTGCGGCCCGGCGGGCCAGGGGTTTTCAGCCGCGGCCCGGCATCCCCGCCGGCAACTCCCGCACTCCCGCCCGCACCTCGTCCGGCTCCGGCGCCCGGGCGCTGCACGATCCGGCCGCGCCGCCGGCCGCCGCGCGCCGGCCTTCGAGATTCCCCGGCCCGCCCCCGACGCCGGCCGCGCCGCCGTCGTCGCACGCGACGCCGCGGTCACCGTCCTGCCGAAGGGCGGGCCCGCGCCGTTCCCGCGCGGCTACGGCGGGATCGCCGGCCGGCGGCCGCCGCAGCCGCCGTATGCTGCGCAGCACACCCAGGACGGTAACCAGAGGAGAACTCCGTGAAGGTCGGCTGCATCGGACTCGGCGACATCGCGCAGAAGGCCTACCTCCCGGTGCTCGCCTTCCAGCCCGGCATCGAGCTGCACCTGCAGACCCGCACCCCCGCGACCCTCACCCGGGTCGCCGACGGCCTGCACCTGCCGCCGCAGCGCCGCCACGCCGACCTCGACGCCCTGCTCGCCCAGGACCTCGACGCGGCCTTCGTGCACGCCCCCACCGACGTCCACCCCGAGATCGTGACCCGGCTGCTGGAGGCGGGCGTGGCGACGTACGTCGACAAGCCGCTCGCCTACGAGCTCGCCGACTCCCGGCGGCTGGTGGCGCTCGCCGAGGAGCGGGGCGTCAGCCTCGCCGTCGGCTTCAACCGCCGCCACGCCCCCGGCTACGCGCAGTGCGCCGAGCACCCGCGCGAGCTGATCCTCCTGCAGAAGAACCGCACCGGACTGCCGGAGCGGCCGCGCACGATGATCCTCGACGACTTCATCCACGTCGTCGACACCCTGCGCTTCCTCGCGCCCGGCCCGATCGACGACGTCACCGTCCGCGCCCGCGCCGTGGACGGGCTGCTCCACCACGTCGTGCTCCAGCTCGCCGGGGACGGCTTCACCGCGCTCGGCGTGATGAACCGGCTCAGCGGCTCGGCGGAGGAGATCCTGGAGGTCTCCGGGCGGGACGCCAAACGGCAGGTGGTCAACCTCGCCGAGGTGATCGACCACAAGGGGCAGCCGACCGTGCGGCGGCGCGGGGACTGGGTGCCGGTGGCCCGGCAGCGCGGCATCGAACAGGCGGTGCTCGCCTTCCTGGACGCCGTGCGCGCGGGCAAGGTGCTCAGCGCCCGGGACGCGCTGGAGACCCATGAACTGTGCGAGCGGGTGGTACGCGAGGTCCAGGAGCGGACCGCCTGAGCCGCAGCGCCCGCGCCCCCTCGGCGGCGCCCCACGCCGCGAGGATCAGCAGCGCGGCGTGCACCGGCCAGTCGCCGAAGCGGACGTAGGGCGTGCTGCCGTGCGCCAGCGGAACGTCGTGGACCTGCGCGGCGGACGCGCCGGTGCCGAGCCAGGGCCCCACGCGCGCCCCGCTCGCGTCGTACACGGCCGAGATCCCGGTCAGCGTCGCGTGGACCATGGGCCGGCCGGTCTCGGCGGCACGCAGCGCGGCCAGCGAGGCGTGCTGCCGCGGCGCCCAGCTCTGCTGGAACGTCGAGGTCGACGACTGGGCGATCAGCACCTCGGCGCCGCTTTCGGCGAGATGGCGGCTCATGTCGGGGAACGCGCTCTCGAAGCACACCATGGGGCCGGCCATCAGCCCGTCCCCGGCGTCCATCACCACCTGCGCCGAGCCGCGCCTGCGGTCCTCGCCCGCCGCCTCGCCGACCGAGGTCGCCCATCCGAGCAGCGAACGGGCCGGGACGTACTCGCCGAAGGGGACCAGCCGCATCTTGTCGTAGCGGTCCCCGGTCGGGCCGCCGGGGCCGACCAGCACCGAGCTCTTGTAGATGCCGGGCCTGTCCGAGCGCCGCGCGTCCACGTTGACCAGCAGGCGGGCGCCGGTCTCGCGCGACAGCGCCGCGAGCCGCCGCGCCAGATCGGGCCGCTCGTCCAGGTCGAAGCCGACGCTGCTCTCGCCCCACACGACCAGGTCCACGTCCCGGCCCGCCAGGCGGCGGGTGAGTTCCTCCTCGCGGTCGAACCGGCGGTCGGGGCTGTGCGCGCCCGCGACGACGCCCGGCTGCACCACCGCGATCCGCGCCCGCTCGTCGGCGCCGGGACGCGGGGTCCACGCCCAGGCCGCCGACACGGCGACGGCGCAGACGGCCAGACCGGTCACGGCCGGCACCCGGGCCCGGCGCAGCGCGATCAGGACGGCGACGGCGGTGTTGACCGCCACCAGCAGGAAACTGAGCAGCCACACCCCGCCCACCGCGGCCAGCCGCAGCGCCGGCGCCACCTGCCACTGGCTCGCGCCGAACATGCCCCAGGGGCCGCCCAGCCCCTGCCAGGAGCGGACCAGTTCGATGGCCAGCCAGCCCGAGGGCACCACGAGGAGCGCCACCGCCACCCGGCCCGGCGAGGGCGTCCCGCCCAGCGTGCGGCGCACCAGCCGGCCCCAGGGCGCCCACAACGCGCCGAGCAGCGCGGCGATGACGAAGGTGAACACGTGCAGGTTCGGCAGCAGCCAGTGGTGCATCGCCAGCATGAACCCGAACCCGCCGCACCAGCCGTCGTACGCCGCCCGCCGCCCGGTCGGGGCGCTGCGGACCAGCAGCAGCCAGGGGACCAGGGCGACGCAGGCCCACCACCACAGGCCCGGGGCCGGGAAGGCGAGCACGGGCAGCGCGCCCGCGAGCGCGGCGGCGGCCGAACGCCACCACGGGGAGGACGGGGGCGGGAACCGGTGAGCGAGCGACTTCATGGGCGCCTCCCTACCCCGTGAGTGCCTCCAGTGTGCGCCCCGGCGGGGAGCGAAGGCCCGGGGTGCCTGTTCAGTCGATCACACCGGCGGCCGGTCCGCCGGGAAGGCGGGCGTGGCGTCCGGGGCGGCGATAACCGGTGGCGGAGCGGGGCCGCACCGCCCCAGGCTGTGCCGCATGAACGATCGGCAGTCCCCCAGGTACCGGATACGGGCGCGGTACACCGACACCACCGTCACCGTCTACCAGGCGTACGGCCCGCACATCGGCCGTGCCGCCGCCCGCGACGGCCGCTTCCCGCCCTCCTGGAAGCGCGACCGCATGACGTGGATCAAGCCGTCCTTCCTGTGGATGATGTACCGCTGCGGCTGGGGCACCAAGGAGAACCAGGAGACCGTCCTCGCCGTGGAGATCAGCCGGGAGGGCTTCGCCTGGGCGCTGCGCCACGCGTGCCTGTCCCACCACGTCCCCGCCCTGCACGGTGACGCGGCCGACTGGAAGCGACGGCTGAAGCAGGCCCCCGCGCGGGTGCAGTGGGACCCCGAACGCGATCTGCGCCTCGATCCGCTGCCCCACCGGTCGCTCCAGTTGGGACTCGGGGGCGAGGCGGCGGCGCGGTACGCCGACGAGTGGATCACCGGCATCGAGGACGTGACGCCGCTCGCGCACGAGATCCACGCGCTGGTCCGCGCGGGCGAGCTGGAACGGGCCGCCGGGCTGCTCCCCGAGGAGCGGCCCTATCCGCTGGAGGGGAGTGACCTGGCGCACCTCTGCCCCTAGGATGATCGATGATCGATCAAATTCACCAACGGGAGGTTCCCATGTCACGTCCGGTCACGGTGGTCACCGGCGGCAGCCGCGGCATCGGCGCGGCGACCTGCCTGCGCCTCGCGGCGGACGGCCACGACGTGGCGGTGGGCTACGTCCGGGACGAGGCGGCGGCCGAGGCCGTGGCGGACGGCGTGCGGGAGGCCGGCGGGAGCGCGGTCGCGGTCCGGGTGGACACCGCGGTGGAGGCGGACGTCGAGCGGTTCTTCGACGTGGCGCAGGAGCGGCTCGGCCCGGTGACCGGCCTGGTGAACAACGCCGCGGTGACCGGGCCGCTGGGCCGCCTCGCCGACACCGCCACCGAGACCCTGCGCCGGGTCGTCGACGTCAACCTCATCGGGGTTCTGCTCTGCTCCCGGCGCGCGGCGCAGCTCATGACGGAGCGGGGCGGCGGCGTGATCGTGAACGTGTCCTCGGGCGCCGCCACCCTCGGAAGCCCGGGGGAGTACGTGCACTACGCGGCGACCAAGGCCGCCGTCGACGCGCTGACCGTGGGGCTGGCCAAGGAGCTGGGCCCGGACGGGATCCGCGTCAACGCGGTCGCCCCCGGGGCCATCGACACCGAGATGCACGCCGCGATGGGCGACCCCGACCGCGCCTTCCGGGTGGGGGCCGCGGTCCCGCTGGGCCGCCCGGGCCGGGCGGAGGAGATCGCCGCCGCCATCGCCTGGCTGATGTCGGCGGACGCCTCCTACGCGACGGGGGCGGTGCTGCGGGTGGCGGGCGGACGCTGAGCGCGGACGGTGCCGGGGGCCGCGCCGCTCACGCGGCCTCGATCACTTCTCCCCGCATCGCGGCCGCCCACTCGACGACCAGCAACTCGTACTCGGCGCGGTCCTGGGCCGACAGGGACCCTCCCGCACGCCGCCACAGGTCACGGATCCGCTCGTTCAGCTCTGCGGCAGAGCGCACGGAACCAGGGGTCACGGAATCGGGGGACATGCGGACAAGCCTAGGGGCAAGCACTGACACTGCGCTACCGGACGGCTACACAGCTCGTCACAGACTCGCCACGATGGGCGCGGGCCGCCCACGCCCGACCGGAACTCCCGGGCGGCCCGCCCACGCCGGGCCCGGGAGCCCCCGGGCCCGGCGTGGGCGGGCCGCGGGTCGAGTTCCGCCCGCGGACCCCCGTCCCACAGAAGGCAGGAACCATGGCCGTACCACTCCTCGTAGGCGCCACCGTGCTGGCCGGCGTCACCGTCGCGGCCGCCTGGATCGGCCGCGCCTTCTGGAAGGCGTGCCGGGAATGGGCACGCACGTCCACCGCCGAGGGCGCCGGCGGCCCGCCCTGACGCCGGGACTCGCCGACGGCCGCGGCCGGGGAGGGGGAGGTTCGCCGCTTCTCAGCGGCGGCTCGTCGCCCGCCGACCGGTGCGATGATGAGCACGCCGAGCGTTTTCCGGCTTGTCGAACCCCAGCGTCGCGTGACGCGGCCGGGGAGGGGGAGCGGGTTGTTCATCTTCATCGTGCTGGGCTTGGTATTGCTCATCCTGGCCGTCTGGTGGGCGGTCCTCGGAGTGCACGCCCTGCTTCTCGGACGCATGCCCGGCCGCTGGCTGCGACAACGAGTGCGGCAGCCCAGACTTTGGGGAGCGGGCGCCCTCCTGATCCTGATCAGTGGGCATGCTCACTCGCCGTCACTCCTCGCCATAGGAGTGGGGCTTGTCGCCCTGGGACACGTGGTGAATCCCACACGTTGACCGGCTCTTGCCGGGCAGAACTCTTCCAGACATGGATCATGTGTACGGGCGCACCGTTACCCTGCCCCCATGATTCGCGCTGTGATCTTCGATGTCGGTGAGTGTCTCGTAGACGAGACCAGGGAGTACGGCACCTGGGCCGACTGGCTCGGCGTACCCCGCCACACCTTCGCCGCCATGTTCGGCGCCGTCATCGCCCAAGGCCGCGACTACCGCGACACCTTCCAGGAATTCCGGCCCGGATTCGACCTCTACGAGGAACGCGAGAAGCGAGCGGCCGTTGGGCAACCGGAGACGTTCGGTGAGGACGACCTGTACCCGGATGTCCGCGACACGCTCGCTGCCCTCCGCGCCGATGGCCTCTGGCTGGGTATCGCCGGCAACCAGACCGTCAGAGCGGGCGCGATCTTGCGGGAACTGTTCACCCCGGACGTCGACCTTATCGGCACCTCCGACGACTGGGGCGCCAGCAAGCCCGACCGCGCCTTCTTCGACCGCGTCGCCGAGGTCGTCCCGGCCGAACCTGCCGAGATGCTGTACGTCGGAGACCGTGTCGACAACGACATCGCACCCGCCCGCGCGGCCGGCATGCACACCGCGCTGGTGCATCGCGGGCCGTGGGCCACGATCCAGTGGCGCAGTGAGCAGGCGCAGAAGCTTCCGACCTTCCGCGTCGAGAGTCTCTTGGAGCTGTCGGGGGCGATCCGCCAGTTCAACGAGCGAGAGCACTGACCGTCGTCGGCCAGTCGTACAACCGGTCGTCCAACTCCCGCACCCACCGCTCGTGCTGGTGTGGTGCCAGCGCACGCCTCACCTCGCGGACACGCTCCATGCCCATCGCGTACCAGGTGCGCCCTAGCTGATCGAGCGCGCGAAGCGCGTACCCGCAGGCAGCCTCAGGGTCACCGGCCGCGGCCTCGACGGCGGCCAGGTCGCCGAGGACGACGGCGCGCTGTTTCTCCTCAGCGCCAAGGGCGTCCAAGACCCCGAGGAGGGTCTCGCGCGCCTGCGGCAGGTGCCCGGCACGTAGCTGAGTGTTGCCCTTGAAGGCCGCGAGCCTGATGGGGCTGAACCAGTCGAGCCAGTCAGGGCTGTCGTGCGCGCCGCCAGCGGCCAGAACATCCTCGGCGTGCCCGATCAGGTGCAAGGCTGTCCGCGTGTTGCCGCACCGGGTCTCGCACTCGGCCTCGACCGCATCGAGCCACGCGAGCAACTCGGCCGAGGCCGGGCCGCGGCGGGCGTAGGTTCGGGCGGCCACCATCCGCTCGACGGCCGCGTCCCGGTCGCCTGCCCAGGCGGGGATGAACGCCGTGTGGGCAAGGACCGCGGCGCCGAGCAGCGCGTCGTCGGCCTCGCCCGCAGCCTGTAGTGCGCGCAGCAGGGACTGCTGCGCGCGGTCCGCCTCCCGCAAGTCGAAGAACTCGATCCGCCCGGCGAGCAGCCATGTCTCGGCGAGCGCTGCGGCGATCCGCTGCCGGGTCAGCCCAGCAGCTTCCGGGAGCAGCGCGCAGCCCAAGGTGGCATGCGCGATCGCAGCCGGGTGCAGGGTGGCCGGTGCGACGGACCAGTACAAGCGCCGGTGCGACCGGGTGACGGCCTCGTAGTCGTCGGCCGCGGACGAGGGCTGCACGGCCGCGGCTTGAGTGGGCACGGCCGCCAAGCCGACGGCGGCGACCGTCGCGGCGAGCACGGTCCGGCGCGCACTGTCGGGCGCGCTCCCGCCCGGTGGGGTGAACCCTAGTGCTTCCAAGTCCTGGCCGAGGAGCCGCGTGAGAGCCCGAGCGACCTCGGGATGCGGCCACGGCGGAGTGTCGGACTCCCACCGGCGGACCTGCCGGACACCGACGCGCAGAGCGTCGGCGAGCGCCTGCTGGGAGTGGTAACCAGCCGCCACTCGCGCGGACTTCAACCGGGTGTTGCCTGCGGGTCGTGCCACTGCTGCACCTCCGTCGTCGAACACTGCCGCAAGTGTCTCCACAGGCCCTGCCGTTGGCCAGCTATCACACGGTAGACGCAATGAAAGTCCTCTTCGTGGCACGAAAGAGACCTCTCGGAGCCCTCGTTGTCGTGCAATCGCAGGGCCACCCTTGTGTGCACCTGATCACCCACGGTGCCAAGGGAGCACACGATGCCGATGCCCTTACTGGCGCGCGTCCCGCACGACGCGGAAGACGGTTGGGACGCCGACCGTGTCCCCCACCGGCTCGGCCTCGCCGCGACGAGCGTCCTCCGCATTCGCGGCGGTACCGCGATGCCGCCGCCCCCGGCCCGCCGGTCCGAGGGACCGGGAACGCATGGGCGATGGTGCCTGGGGCAGGGCGGTCGGCTGACCGATCCGTCCGCGTTCGTAGCAGCGCTCGAGGGTCCTTCCGGTCCTCGGCCGGGCGAGGAGGCCGCAAGGTGAGGACTACGACACGCGAGATCCCACCCGAATTGCTGTCCCTGCTCGCGCTGCCCGCCTTCGACACGCTGGCCCAGGACCGGGCCCGCGGCGCGGTCTGCCTGTGGTGTCCGGAGCGGCTGACCGCGGAGACGGCCGTGGATCTGGGCGAACACACCGGCGAGGCCGGTCGCTGGTGGCCACGGGCCTGCGGGCCCTGCGTCGGCCGCCGCGCGCACCGGGCGCTCTACACCCACGTCGCCTCCTGTGAGCCCTGTGTAGACAACGTCGGGCAGTGCCACACCGGCCTCGCTCTGACCCGACTCGTGAGGACGTACCGCCGATGATCCCCCGCACCACCATGAGCCCGGCCCCCGTGCTGGGTCTGTTCCCGACCGAGCCCGACCCGGTGGCGGGCTGCGCGACGTGCCAGGAGCTCGCCCGGAAGCGGAAAGCCGCCCGAGCCGCCGGGGACGGCTCACGTGTCTCGGACTGCAACGTCCTCATCCGGGCCCACCCTCACGCGCCCCCCCGGTCCCTCGGCCGACGGAGCTGAGAACTTCCGCCGGTGTCACAGGGCGAACGTGGCGCCGGCGGGCTGGTGGCCGGCGGCTGGGACGTGCCGGCATACGCCTCCACCTCCGTTCCCGCCCTGGCTCCGTCCGAACGGCGAGAAGGCCCTCGATTGGCGAGGGCCTTCGTCGTACACGGCGAGCGGGGAGTGGTGGGAGACGACTGGGAGATGATCAAGGGAGCCGGAGGGGAGGCGCCGCAGGTCTCCGCGAGTAGCCGCAGGGCTGGCGATAGCGGAAACCGGCGGTCAGGGGCCGCTCAGTGCGCCGGCTCGCCCGCGTGGGGGCTCAGCACGCCCATGCCGACCAGCACGATGATGACGACGCCCAGCGCGATGCGGTACCAGACGAACGGCATGAAGCTCTTGGTCGAGATGAACTTCATGAACCAGGCGATGACCGCGTACCCGACGCCGAAGGCGATGATCGTCGCGAAGAGGGTGGGGCCCCAGGAGACGTGGCCGCCCTCGGCCGCGTCCTTGAGCTCGAACAGGCCGGAGGCGAGCACCGCCGGGATCGCCAGCAGGAACGAGTAGCGGGCCGCCGCCTCGCGCCGGTAGCCCATGAACAGGCCGCCGCTGATGGTCGCGCCGGAGCGGGAGACGCCGGGGATCAGGGCCATGGCCTGGCAGATGCCGTAGATCAGGCCGTCCCGGATGCCGAGGTCCTGAAGGGTCTTGCGCTGCTTGGCGGCGCGGTGCCGGCCGCCGCTCTCGTCGCGGGCCGCGAGCCGGTCGGCGAAGCCCAGGACCACGCCCATGCCGATCAGCATGGCGGCGGTGATCCGCAGATCGCGGAAGGGGCCCTCGATCTGGTCCTTCAGCGTGACGCCGAGCACGCCGATCGGGATCGAGCCCACGATGACCAGCCACCCCATGCGCGCGTCCGGGTCGCCGCGCATCCCCTTGTCGGCGAGGGAGCGGGTCCAGGCCGAGATGATGCGCCCGATGTCCTTGCGGAAGTAGATCAGCACGGCGGCCTCCGTGCCGATCTGGGTGATCGCCGTGAAGGCCGCGCCGGGGTCCTCCCAGCCGGAGAAGGCCGCGGTGAGCCGCAGGTGGGCGCTGGAGGAGACGGGGAGGAACTCGGTCAGCCCCTGGACGAGTCCGAGGATGAGGGATTCAAACCAAGACATGAAGTTACGGAGTCCAAGTGCCGATCGCGGGAACGGGCCAGGGACACACCGGGCCGCCGTACGCGGTGATCGAAGATCGGGCGTGTCGGGGGCAGCGTAGCGCCCTTCGGTGACGGCGCGGGCACAGGGGTTGGACGGCTGTGCCGCGGCGCGGCGCCCGTCGCCTCCCGCCACGGACGCGCCTCGCCCGACCGGGCGTCAGCGGCCCCGCAGGTGGTGGCGCTTGCGCCAGGCCAGCACGGCTCCGGCCAGGCCCGGTACCGCGATGCAGGCCAGCGCGATCAGGAAGGCGGGCGACGTCGGCGCCGAGGCGCGGGCGCCGGCGACGACGTACGCGGCGGTGTTCGGGATCGAGCCGAGCGCGGTCGCCAGCAGGAACGGCAGCAGGCCCATGCGGGAGACGGCGGCGCAGTAGTTCGCGGCCGAGAACGGCACGCCGGGGAAGAGCCGCGCGGCCAGCATCGAGCGGAACCCGTGCCGGCTGAGCTGCCCGTCCGCGGCCTTGAGCCACCGGCCGCGCAGCAGCGGGCGCAGTGCCTCCTGGCCCAGCACCCGGCCCAGGCAGAAGGCGATCCCGGCGCCGAGCACCGTGCCCGCCAGGGCCGCGCCGAGCCCGGCCTGGGAGCCGAAGAGCGCCCCGGCGGCGAGGTTGAGCAGCGGGCGCGGCACGAAGGCCACGGTGCACAGTCCGTACGCCACCGCGTAGGCCAGGGCCGCCGCGGCACCGCCGAGTTGCGGCGGCCAGCCGTCCACCAGCAGCCTCTGCGGCTCGAACAGCAGCACGGCCGACGCGGCCGAGGCGAGCAGCACGACGAGCAGCGACAGACGGGACCAGGGCGAGAGCAGGACTCTCGTGCAGCGGGCGGCGAGGGTGGCCGCGACGACGGGCGGGGCGGGCGCGGCCACGGC
>NZ_WYCT01000153.1 GCF_011008945.1 Streptomyces harenosi | reverse complement strand
GTGCAGGGGGCGGCGCGGGGCGGCGGAGGCCGGGTGCCGGACGGCGCTGAGGTCGACCGAGCCGCTGTCGCGGCCGGACATCTCGTGCGGGCCCGGCTCGTGCACGGCCTCGACCACCGGCTCCGGCGGGGGCGGCGGGACCTCGTTGCCCCAGGCGCCCTGGGCACCCGGCAGCAACAGATCCTCGTCCTCGGCAGTGGTCTCGGAGAGGTAGGCGTACGCGTCGGGCGCGGGAACGCCCGGCTGCTCCACCGTGCCTGCGTTCTCCGGCAGCCCCTCGCCCGGGATCTGGCCGGTGTCGGTCATGCGTACCCCTCGCCCATCGGTTCCTGCTTCCACGGCCGGCTCACCCGGAACGGCGCAGCGACCGCCCCGCAGTGAAGAACGAGCGTGCGTGCCCGGCGGCACGAACGACTCGCCGGAAAAGACGACAAAGCCACTGAGTGGCATTGTCGCGGTCGTTCCACCGTCACGACAGCGTGATCCGCGACGGTCCGCTGTGGACTGCGCCACGTTGCGCGCGTCACTGCGGTTGTGCCGTACCACACCCCACCCGGAACGGGTGCGTTTTCGGGACATCGGCCGATGAATGTTCGGGTGTCCCGGTGCGGTACAACGATCGGCCAGCCTACCGCGCGCGGTACGACAACAGGATCACGGGGCGCGGTCCGGCAGGCCCTCCCCGCCCCGCCCGCGCGGCCACCGCGCCGGTGCGCGGCTCCCCGGCGCTCAGCGCCCGGGGGCGCCGCCCTCGCGTGGCGGAAGCTCCCCGCTGAGCAGGAAGGCGACGCTGCGCTCCTTCTCCGTCCAGGCCCGGGTGTCGAGGGCGACGGACTGGAGCAGGGCGCACTCGACGACGTAGCCGTGCTCCGTCAGGTCGCGGCCGACGAGTTCGGCGGCGTCGCGGGTGGCGGCGTGCGTGACGATGCGCTGCGGGCGGCGGTCGGCGACCGCGGAGACCACGGCCGCTCCCCCGCCGCCGACGCGGACCACGTCGGGCTCGGGGAGGTCCTCCAGGACGTGCGGGGCGGTGCCGCAGACGGTCTGGAGCTGGACGCCGAAGCGGCGGGCGGTGGCCTCGGTGCGGGCGCACGCGTCCGGGTCGCGGTCGACGGCGATGACGGCGGCGCCGCCGCGGGCGGCTTCGGTGGCGAAGGCACCGCTGCCGCAGCCGATGTCCCACACGAGGTCCCCCAGGCGCGGTCCGAGCCGGGCGAGCTGGGCCGTGCGCAGCAGGTCGGTCTCGCCCTCGCCGAGGCCGCCGCCGTACGCTCCGGCGGGCAGCGACCAGCCGCGGGGCCCGGCGGCCGGGTCCCGGCCGGCGATCCAGCCCCCGCCGTCCGCCGCGACGCCGGGCCCGCTGGGTCCGCCGATGACGATGACGACGTTGGGGTCGCGCCAGGTGTGGTCGGCGGCCTTGTCGGAGGTGACGACGGTGACCCGCTCGTGGGCGGTGCCGAGTTCCTCGCAGATGACGAAGGTGCGGTGGACGTCGTCCAGCAGCAGGCCGAGTTCGGCGGGTCCGGCGCCCGGGGCGGTGAGGACCGCCACCTTGGTGTGGGCCCGGCAGACGTTGACCGCGCGCCGCAGGGTGCGGGGATGGGCGACGACGACCTGGGCGTCGTCCCAGGGCATGCCGGCCCGGGCGAAGGCGGTGGCCACGGAGGAGACGGCCGGGACGACCTCGACCTCCAGGCCGAACTCCGGCGCGCGCAGGGTCCGTACCACCCCGAAGAAGCCGGGGTCGCCGTCGGCGAGCACGACCGCCGTGCCGCGGTGGGCGGCGATGCGGCGGGCGGCGAGGGCGACGCTGCCGAGGCGGACGCGTTCGGCGGCGGGCGGTACCTCCGGCAGCGCGAGGTGGTGGGCGGCACCGGCCACGAGGGTGGCGGCGCCCAGCGCGGCGCGTGCCGCGGCGGTCAGCGGCGAACCGTCCCAGCCGATCACCGTGACCCGGTCGGCCATCGTCGTCAGTCTCCAGGTGTTTTGCGCAGGTCGTTACGGGAGTCGCCCGCGGGGCGGGCTTGGTGAGGGTACCCGGTGCGGCCGGGGGAAACGGCGGTGGCGCCGCCCGCGGGTCCCGTCCCGGTCAGTTCCAGTCGGTGAAGGTGCTGAAACCCGTGTCGGCCGGATGCCCGCCCGCGCCTTCCAGGTCCTCGGGCAGCAGACTCCACACGATGAAGTCGGTGCGCACGTCGGTCCAGGTGCCGTCCTCGGCGCGGACGTGCGCTATGCAGGCGTTGCGCAGCACGCCCTCGCTGATGCAGCCGATCTTCTGGGCGACCTGCTGGGAGGCGGTGTTGTCGGCCGCCGTGCGCAGTTCGATGCGCTCGAACTTCTGGTCGCCGAAGAGCCACCGGGCGGTGGCGAGCGCCGCCTCGGCGGCGTAGCCCTCGCCCCGCGCCCAGGGAGCGATGATGTACGACAGCTCGGTGGACCGCACCCGCCAGTTGGTCCGGGTGAGCTGGATGACGCCGACCAGGCGCTGGGTGAGGAACTCGGTGACGGCCAGGTCGAGTCCGCGCCCGGCGGCGCGCTGGGCGGGGGCGCGCTCGGTGATCCAGTCGCGGGCGCCGTCCTCGGTGAAGGGCTGGGGGACGTCGGTCCAGGCGGCGACCTGCTCGTCGTTCATCATCGCGGCCAGGGCGGGAACGTCGTCCGCCTCCAGGGGACGCAGCACCAGCCGCTCCGTGCTGATGGAGATGCCGGGGAAGGTGCTCGTCATGCGCCGCTCCGTAACCTTGGGACCTTCTGAGCCGTCAGGGCCTGCTGAATTGCCCAGCATGCAGCATGAGAGCCCAGAACCGCACCACGGGGTCCTCCCCCGCCGCCGGGTCCGGCGCGGGGGTGTCCCCGCCGTCGGGCGGAGCGGACCCCGTGGTGGCGGGCGGCGGATCAGAAGGAGGCGATGACGGATCCGGCGTACTTGTCCGCGATGAACTTCTTCACCTCGGGGGAGGTGAGGAGCTTGGCGAGCTTGCGCACGCGCGGGTCGTCCTCGTTGCCCTCCTTGACCACGAGGAGGTTGACGTTCGGGTTGTTCTCGGCGGACTCCAGGACGAGGGCGTCCTCGGCCGGCTTGAGGTCCGCCTCCAGGGCGTAGTTGCCGTTGATGACGGCGGCGTCGACGTCGCCCAGGGAGCGCGGGGTCTGGGCCGCCTCCAGCTCCTTGAACTTGAGGTTCTTGGGGTTCTTGACGATGTCGGCGGGGGTGGCCTCGGTGCCGACGCCGTCCTTGAGGGTCAGCAGGCCGTTGGCGGCGAGCAGCTGCAGGGCGCGCGCCTCGGTCACGGTGTCGTTGGGGACGGCGATGGTCGCACCGTTCTTCAGGTCACCGGGCTTGTCGGCCTTCTCGGAGTACAGGCCGAGCGGCTCCAGGTGGACCGAGGCGACGGACTTCAGGTGGGTGCCGTTCTTCTTGTTGAAGTCCGCCAGGTAGGGCTCGGTCTGGAAGTAGTTGGCGCCCACCGAGCCGTCCTCCGTCGCCGTGTTCGGCGTGACGTAGTCGGTGAACTCCTTGACCTCCAGGTCGAGGCCCTCCTTCTTCGCCAGGTTGTCCTTGACGTAGGTGAGGATCTCGGCGTGCGGGACGGGGGTCGCGGCGACGACCAGCGGTCCGGAGGTGTCGGAGGCGGAGTCCTTGTCCGAGCCGCAGGCGGTCAGCCCGAGGGTGAGGGCCGAGGCGGCGAGGACGGCGGTGGTGATCTTGGCGGTGTTACGCACGAAAAGTGCCTTTCCTTGTGGGTGGTGCGACCCCGTGTCCACGGGTACGGCGGGACCGGGGAGTCTCTGGTGGGCGCGGTCAGGCGACCTTCTCGATGTCGGCCGCCGCGGGCTCCTTGGCCTTCAGCAGCCGCAGCTTGGGCGCGGGGCCCGAGCGGCCGCCGCGGCGGTGCAGGCTGCGGGCGGCGTAGTCGCCGGCGAACTGGATCAGGGAGATGACGACGGCGAGAACGGCCACGGTGATCCACATCAGGCCGGTCTCGAAGCGCTGGTAGCCGTAGCGGACGGCGAGGTCGCCCAGGCCGCCGCCGCCGACGGTGCCGGCCATCGCCGAGTAGCCGATGAGGGCGATGATCGTGGTGGTGGTGCTGGCGATCAGTGACGGCAGCGCCTCGGGGACGAGGACCTTGCGCACGATCGTCCAGGTGTTGCCGCCCATCGCCTGCACGGCCTCGACGAGCCCGTTGTCGACCTCGCGGACGGCCGTTTCGACCAGGCGGGCGAAGAAGGGGATGCCGCCGATGGCGAGCGGCACGATCGCGGCCTCGCTGCCGATGGTCGTCCCGGTGACCCAGCGCGTGAAGTTCATCAGGGCGACCATCAGGATGATGAACGGCAGCGAGCGGCCGATGTTCACGATCTGC
The DNA here is from genome assembly GCF_011008945.1 of Streptomyces harenosi. Classification (GTDB taxonomy): domain Bacteria; phylum Actinomycetota; class Actinomycetes; order Streptomycetales; family Streptomycetaceae; genus Streptomyces; species Streptomyces harenosi. The sequence continues at coordinate 12,728 of NZ_WYCT01000153.1, read as the reverse complement.
CCGACGACCTTGTTCACCAGGGTGTTCTGGAGCAGGCCGCCCTTGTCGGTGAGGACGAGCAGGACGCCGATCGGGAGCCCGGCGACGACGGCGATCAGGGTGGACCAGCCGACCATGACCAGCGTCTCCCGACACGCCTGCTCCAGCAGCGGCTGCATCTCGGCCCAGGTCATTCGGCACCTTCCTTCACCAGCGCGGACCGCTTGCCCTCGGCCGCGTCCCCGGCGTCCCCGGCGTTCACGGATTCCTCGGCGTTCTCGGCGTTCTCGGCGTTCACCGGGTCCACCACGTCCACTTGCAGGCCCTGTTCGCGCAGGAAGCCGACCGGCACGACGTTGTCCTCGTAGCGGCCGGGCAGTTCGATGCGCATACGGCCGATCTGGAGACCGCCGACGGTGTCGATGGCGGCGCCCAGGATCGATATGTCGATGTTGTAGGTCCGGGAGAGCTGGGAGATGACCGGCTGGGTGGCGGTCTCGCCGTGGAAGGTGACGTCGAGGACGGTGCGGTCGTCGGCGGAGGCCTCGCCCCCGACCGGGAACAGCGCCGCGGCCAGCTCGGAGCCCGGGGTGGCGAGCAGTTCGCCGACGGTGCCCGACTCCACGACGCGGCCCCGCTCCATGAGGGCGGCCGAGTCGCAGATGCTCTTGACGACGTCCATCTCGTGGGTGATGAGCAGGACGGTCAGCCCGAGCTGCCGGTTCAGGTCGCGCAGCAACTGGAGGATGGAGCGGGTGGTCTCCGGGTCGAGGGCGCTGGTGGCCTCGTCGGAGAGCAGCACCTTGGGGTCGCCGGCCAGGGCGCGGGCGATGCCGACGCGCTGCTTCTGGCCGCCGGAGAGCTGGGCGGGGTAGGACTTCGCCTTGTCGGCCAGGCCGACCAGGTCGAGCAGTTCCAGGGCCTTGCGGGAGCGCTCCTTGCCGGACTTGCCGAGGATCTCCAGGGGAAGCTCGACGTTGTCCTGGACCGTCCGCGAGGACAGCAGGTTGAAGTGCTGGAAGACCATGCCGATACGGCTGCGCGCCTGCCGCAGTTCCCGCCCGGCGCGGGGTCCGCGGCCGGCGAGCGCGGTGAGGTCCTGGCCGGCGACGGTGACCGTGCCGGAGGTGGGACGCTCCAAAAGGTTGATGCAGCGGATGAGCGAGGACTTGCCGGCACCGGACTGGCCGATGACGCCGTACACCTCGCCTTCACGGACGTGCAGGTCGACGCCGTCGAGGGCGGTGACCTCACGGCCGCGCGAGCGGTAGACCTTGGTGAGGCCCGTGGTGGTGATCACGTGGGTTTCCGTCACTGTCGAGTGCGCGGCGCGTGCGTAGGCGCCGGCACGGGCGTTGTTCTTCGGGGGTCTTCGGAACGCGGCACGTTCTCGCGAGGGCGGGGAACCGGGGAGAAACGTGTGCGCGAGGGGTGCTCCCCCGTGCCGCGGGGCGGTGGGGGGCGGCTCGGCCGCCCGCGCGGGGCGCGGCGGCGGACCGGAGCGGCGCTCGCTTCGGGGCGCGAGGCTCGGATGGTGCAGGGGCCCTCTAGAAGGCGCACATTCGACGCATACAGAGACAACGAGCACCGGGCGTCATGGTCGCCTCGGTCGCAGGGGTGCGGTCGCTCGTCGTGGTCATGCGCTCAGTAAAGCAGACGTATGGGGACGGCCGGACGCCGCTGTCCGCATAGTGGACACGGGTGCGGGCGGCCCCGGTGCGCGCCGGACGCGCCCGGCCCGCACCGCCCCTCGGCGGTGACCAGGACCGATGGGGCGGCGGCCCGCCGCCCGGCGGGGACGGGCCGGAAGGCGGGGGCGGCGGGGTGTGGCCAATGCCACGGCCGGCGCCGGACGGTGCCCGGCGCCCGTCGCGGGCGGCGCTCCGTGGCCCTGCGGATGCGCGGCGCGACGGAGCGCACGCAGGAGGGTCCGGGCGCGGGCCGCCGGGGCCGGGGCCGGGCACCGGGAGCCTTTTGGCCCGTAATAGGCTCGCTGCCATGCTTGACGTCCTGACGCCGGCGACCGGCGTCGCCGCGCTGCTGCTCGCCGCATGGTGCGGCTGGGCGGCCTACCGTGACCAGCCGACGAAGGACTGGCACTTCATCGGGATGGCCGTGGTGACGCTGCTGGCCCTGGTGCAACTGGTGGCCGGCGTGGTGCGGCTGGCGCAGGGCGAGAAGCCGGAGCAGGGCACGGTGATCTTCGTGGCGTATCTGCTCGGGGCCTTCGCCTGCGTTCCGGCGGCGGGGTTCATGTCGCTGGCCGAGCGCACTCGCTGGGGTTCGGTGACGGTGGCGGCCGGCGGTGTGGTCCTGGCCGTGCTGGAAGTGCGGCTCTACGACATCTGGGGAGGCTGAGATGACGGCCGCGCAGGAGAGCGCCCCGCGGACCCGCCTCGTCGGCGGCCCGGGGATGCTGCTGGTCTGGCTGTACGGCGTGATGGTCGTGGGCGCGGTGTCGCGCTCGGCCTACCAGATCGCCACCGAGTTCGACCGGGCGCCGCTGGCGTACTCGCTGTCGGCGGTGGCCGGTCTGGTGTACGGCTTCATCACGTACTCCCTGGTGCGCGGCGGCGAGACGGCCCGCAAGGCGGCGCTGGTGTGCTGCGCCGCCGAACTGGTGGGCGTGCTGACCGTGGGGACGTGGACGCTGATCGAGCCGTCGGCCTTCCCGGACGCGACCGTCTGGTCGGACTACGGGATGGGCTACGTCTTCATCCCCGTACTGCTGCCGCTGTCCGCGCTGTACTGGCTGCGGAAGGCGGCGCGGGCGGGGCGGCCGGACGCCGGCTGAGCCGGCGGGGCGGCCCCGCCGGATCTCACGCCGTGGCCGCGTACTCCTCCGCGCGCTTCTCCAGCACGACCATCGGGACGCCGTCCGCGCCCTGGACGGTGCCGACCCTCTCGTAGCCGACGCGGCGGTACAGGCCCAGATTGCCCTCGCTGCGGTGCCCGGTGTGCAGACGGAAGCGGGTGGCGCCGCGCTCGCCGGCCAGGGCGGACTCGGCCGCCCGCAGCAGACGGGCGCCGATGCCGTGCCCCTGGAGGCGCGGGTGGACGCAGAGCCTGCCGATGGACGCGGCGCCGTCCTCGGTCACCCGGCCGCGTACGGAGCCGACGACCTCGTCGCCCAGGCGTGCCACGAAGACGCAGTCCCGGGCCACTTCCTCGCGCACGGAGTCCAGGGTCTGGACCAGCGGGTCGATGCGGTAGTTGCCGTACAGCGCCGCCTCGTCCTGGAAGCAGAGGTACTGCAACCGGAAGATCTGCTCGGCGTCCTGCTCGGTCGCCGCAGAGATGGTCACACTCATGCCCATGTGCGCACGCCTCCCGCTCATCTGATCACCTGTTGTCCCCCACTCCTATCCCCCTCGTCAGCGGGCCGCAACCTCCACGGCCAGGAGTCGGCGCAGACATCCCAGACATCGGGAGCGTTCCGGCCCAAGACTCCCCTGTGAGATACCCAACTCCCCCGCGATTTCCCGGTATGTAAGGTCTTCCGGCGACAGCAGGGCCTCCATCAGCCGGGGACAGCGGCCGGGCAGGCGGCGCACCGCCTCGCGCACGGCCCGGTGCCGGGCGGCGGCGAGGACGAGCGTCTCGGGGTCGCGGCCCCAGTCGTCGGCGGGTTCGGCCGGATAGGGCGCTTCCAGGCGCAGCGCGCGGCGGGTGCGGCGGCCCTCGGAACGGACCGCGCCGCGCAGCCAGCTGGGCACGTCGTGGGGCGGGCCGTCGGTCTCCAGGCGCTCCAGGAGGCGCAGCCAGACCGCCTGTTCGAGATCACCGGGCTCGGCCCCGCAGGCGTGCGCCTCCGCGGCGGCCTCCGCGGTGAGCAGCGGGCGCAGGGCGGTGACCAGCTCGTGCGTCATGTGCGCTATGACACGGCCGTCCGGGCGCGAGTTGCCCGGACGGCCGGAAGGTCCCCCCGAACGGGGCCGCCCCGCTCAGCGGTTGACGAAGTCCTCGCGGGCCAGCAGGCCGGTGTCCGGGTGATCGGTGAAGATGCCGTCGATGCCGGTGGCGAAGTAGGCCCGGTAGGCGCCGAAGACGTCTCCGTAGGCGTCGGCGCCGGTGCCCCGGCGGAAGTCCGCGGGCAGGAACGGGTTCTCGTTGCGCAGGGTGTAGGGGTGCAGGATCAGGCCGGCCCGGTGGGCGTCGCGCACGAGGGTGGTCGGTTCCTTCAGGCGCCCGGCCGCGTCACGCGGGATGACCAGGTCGAGGGTGGGGCCGATGCCCTGGGCGTAGGAGGCGATCTCCCGCAGGCCCTCGGGGGTCACCAGGTCGGCGACGGTGCGGTCGTCGCCCGTCTCGACGAAGTCCCAGGGCCGGCTGCCCGCGCCGGACAGCAGCACGACCAGCGGATTGCCGACCAGCTTGTCCAGGCGCTGGATGCTGGTCGGCTCGAAGGACTGGAGGATCACCGGGGAGTTCTTCCGGTCCTTGCCGTGCCGGCGCAGGATGCGGGCGACCCGCTCCTCCAGGCCGAGGCCCAGCTTGCGGAAGTAGGTGGGGTGCTTGAGCTCGGGGTAGATCCAGACCTGCTTGCCGCGCCGCCGGGTCTGCTCGTCCTGCCAGCGGAGCACCTCTTCGAAGGTGGGTATCTCCCAGCGGCCGTCGTACAGGGTGTTGTGGGGGCGGTTGGCCGGGATGCGCTCCGTCGCGCGCAGGGTCTTGAGCTCGGCGAGCGTGAAGTCCTCGGTGAACCAGCCGGTGGTGACCACGCCGTCGAGCGACTTGGTCCGCTTGCGGCCGGCGAACTCGGGGTGGTCGGCGACGTCCGTGGTGCCGCCGATCTCGGGCTCGTGCCGGCAGACCAGATGGCCGTCCCTGGTGGGGACCAGATCGCCCGCCTCGACGATGTCGGCGCCCATGTCCAGGGCGAGCTGGTAGGCGCCCAGGGTGTGCTCGGGCCGGTAGCCGCTGGCGCCGCGGTGCCCGATGACCGTCGGGACGGGCAGGCTCCGCAGTCCGCCGCCGGGCCGGGCCCCGGCGGCGCTCGCCGTGCCGCCGGGCAGGCCGAGGACGGCCCCGCCCGCGCCGAGCACCGCGGCGCCCAGGAGCGCTCGCCGCCCGGCCCCGCCCGTCTGATCGTTCGACTCCCGCGTTCCCATGAGCGCCTCCTGCGTCGGCTCGTCCGGTGCGCGCCGATCGTAGGGGCGCGCGGATGACGCACGGGAGGCCCCCGGCGGAACACCGGGGTGACGCGGGATGGCGTGTGGGAGGCGGTGCCTGACGGACCGCCGGCTTGACGGCGGCGGACCGGGGTACGCGGACGGGGAGGGGGACGAGGGACGGACACCGCGCGGGCTCACGCCCCGGGAGCGCGACATGGCTCACATCGTTCCGGCCGGATTGCCGCCACGCTACGGCACGGCCCCGCAGGTGAACGTGTGTCAACAGTGCGTAAGACCCCGGTGAACCCGACGTGCGTTCCCCCCTGGACCGCGAGTAATGTCCTCACCTGCACAGACTCGTACCCGATCCGCGACACCCCGACATCCTCGACACCGCTCGACACTCTCTTGACAACCGGAGGGCCCGTTGTCCCGCTTCGCGCTCATCAAGGCAGTGCTCGGTCCGATCATGCGCCTGATGTTCCGCCCACAGGTGGAAGGCGCGGAGCACATCCCGGCCGACGGCCCCGTGATCCTGGCCGGCAACCATCTCACCTTCATCGACTCGATCGTCCTGCCCCTGGTCACCAAGCGCCAGGTCGTCTTCATCGGCAAGGACGAGTACGTCACCGGCAAGGGCCTCAAGGGCCGGCTGATGGCGTGGTTCTTCACCGGCGTCGGCATGATCCCCGTGGACCGGGACGGCGCCAACGGCGGTGTGGCCGCGCTCATGACCGGGCGCCGGGTGCTGGAGGAGGGCAGGATCTTCGGCATCTACCCCGAGGGCACCCGCTCCCCCGACGGCCGTCTGTACCGCGGACGCACCGGTATCGCCCGGCTCACCCTGATGACCGGCGCGCCGGTCGTGCCGTTCGCGATGATCGGCACCGACAAGCTCCAGCCCGGCGGCCGGGGCATCCCGCGGCCGGGCAAGGTCACGGTCCGCTTCGGCGAGGCGCTGGAGTTCTCGCGGTACGAGGGCATGGACCGCGACCGGTACGTGCTGCGGGCGGTGACCGACTCCGTGATGGCGGAGGTCATGCGGCTGTCGGGGCAGGAGTACGTGGACATGTACGCGACGAAGGCGAAGAAGGCCGCGTAGCGCCTCCCCCGCCCCGGACGCCGATGGCGGGCCGCCTCCCGGGCGGCCCGCCATCGGCATCTCCGGATCCGGAGCGTCCGCGACCGGGCCGGCCCGGGCCCGGGGCGTCCGCGACGGGGGCCGACTGGTCCGGAGCGTCCGCGACCGGGCCGACCGGTCCGGAGCGTCCGCGACGGGGGCCGACTGGTCCGGAGCGTCCGCGACGGGGGCCGACTGGTCCGGAGCGTCCGCGACCGGGCCGACCGGTCCGGAGCGTCCGCGACGGGGACCGCGCGGCCGGGAACGGGCCCGATCCGGCGCCGGGTCCGGTGCCCGCCGGTCGCGCACGTCCTTGGCCGGGTCCGGTGGCCCGGCCGGGCGGTCACCCGTGTCCGTGCCCTTCCGCGTGCCCGTCCTCCAGCTTCTGCCCGCGCAGCAGGAACCAGGCCGCCACGGACGCCGCCAGCAGGACCACCGCACCGGCGCCCGCCGCGAGGGCGAGGCCGTCGACGAAGGCCTGCCGGGCCGCGTCCAGCATCGCCGACGCCGTGGGGGCGGGCAGGTGGGCGGCCACCTCCACGGCACCGCCCAGCGACTCGTGCGCCGCGTCCGGGGTGCCCGCCGGGCCGGTGAAGTCCCGGTACACGCCGGTGACGATGGAGCCCAGCAGGGCGATGCCGAGGGCCGCGCCGAGTTCGTACGCCGTCTCGGACACCGCGGAGGCGGCGCCCGCCTGCTCCTTGGGCACGCTGGAGAGGATCACGTCGGCGGTCACGGTGAACGAGAACCCGGCGCCGACGCCGACGACCAGCAGCGCCGCCCCCAGCAGCGGGTAGCCGGTGGACTGGCCGATGACGGTCAGCACGGCGAGCGCGGCACCGACCGCGGCGAGTCCGCCGGAGACCACGGCCCGCACCGAGAAGCGCCGGGCCGCGCGGCCCGCGATCAGACCGGCCACCACCGCGCCGACGGCGGCGGGCAGTTCGGCCAGCCCCGCCTCGAACGGGCGCCTGCCCTGCACGAGCTGGAGGTACTGGGACAGGAAGAACACCAGGCCGGACAGGCCCAGGATGGTCAGCAGATCGGCCAGTACGGCGCCGCTGAACCCGCGGTTGCGGAACAGCCGCATGTCCAGCAGCGGGGCCGGCAGGGTGAGCTGACGGCGTACGAACCCGACCAGCGCGGCGGTGCCCAGCAGGCCCGCGGCGAGCGTGCCCCAGGCGAAGCCGTGCGCGGCGGCCTCCTTGACGGCGTAGACCACGCCGACCATGCCGGCCAGCGACAGCACGACGCTGAGCAGGTCCCACGGGCCGGGGTCGGGGTTGCGGGACTCCGGCAGCAGCTTGATGCCGACCAGGACCAGGACGGCCATCACCGGCAGGTTGATCAGGAAGACCGAGCCCCACCAGAAGTGCTCCAGCAGGAAACCGCCGGCGATGGGGCCGACCGCCGTACCGGCGGAGGCGGTGGCGCCCCAGATGCCGACGGCGAGACTGCGCTCGCGGGGGTCGTGGAAGAGGTTGCGGATCAGGGCGAGGGTGGCGGGCATCAGCGTGGCGCCCGCGACGCCGAGCAGGGCCCGCGCCACGATCATCAGTTCCGGCGTGGTCGCGTAGGCGTTCAGGACGGAGACCGCGCCGAACGCCGTGGCGCCGACGAGCAGGATCCGCTTGCGGCCGATGCGGTCGCCGAGGCTGCCCATGGAGACGAGCAGTCCGGCGATGACGAACGAGTAGACGTCGCCGATCCACAGGAGCTGGGTGCCGGAGGGCCGGAGGTCCTCGCTGATGTAGGGGGTCGCGAGACCGAGGACGGTCGCGTCGACGGCCACCAGCAGCACGGCCAGGACGAGGACGGACAGCGCCAGCCAGCGGCCCGGGCGCTTCACCGCCCCGGTCGCGCCGGCCGGCTGCAGGGTGCTGGTCATGATCCCTCTCTACGGGTAGCGCCGCCGAGCAGCAGCTCGACGATCATGTGGGTGAAGTCGTTGCGGGCCACACGGCCCTCGCTCACCGCCCAGGCACCGGAGGCCAGCAGGCCGTAGAGCGCCTCGGTGAGCCAGACGGGGCTGAGGTCGATGCGGAACTCGCCGTTCTCCTGGCCCCGCCGGAACAGCGCGGCGAGCCTGGCGTCGATGCGGGCCCAGCCCTCGTTCTGCTGCTCGCCCTCGAACAACTGGTTCTCGGAGTAGAGGAAGGCGAGCAGTCCGGCGGCGGACTCGATCTCGCGCACCAGCCGCCGTACGGCGTCGCCCGCGCCGCCCTCGTCCGGCCGGGCCCGGTCCAGCGCGGCCTCGCACTCGGCGATGCACAGCGCCTCCAGCGCGCGCACCAGCGCGTCACGCCCGGCGAAGTGGCGGTGCAGCGTGGCCCGGCTGATCCCGGCGGCCTTGGCGACCTCGTCCATGGTCGCGGTGGATTTGCGGGTCAGCAGGGCGGCGGCGCTGCGCAGCACGTGGTCACGATCGACAGCCATGAGACAACCATAGCGCAGATGAGACATTGATGTCTCATATCGGGCATGCGTGCTTCATATGCCCCGGTCAGGGCGGGAACGAGGAGACGCGATCAGGACCGGCGGACCTGCTCCGGCCGGGTCACAGGTCGGGTCAGGTGGCCAGGTGGGTCAGGTCACGCCGGGTCCGGCCGGTCCGGGGCCGGGCCGGAACCGGCCGGTCGGGCCCCGGTCGGGTCCGGCCGGGCGTCAGTGCCAGGGCAGCCGCCCGCGCCGCTCCCAGTACGCGCGGGGGTCCTCGGCCAGGTCCGCCAGCCGGGCGAGCTGGTCGTCGTCCAGGTCGACGGCGGCGGCATGCAGGTTGGAGGCGAGCTGTGTGCAGGTCGCGGCGCCGGAGAGGACGATCCCGGCCCAGGGCTGCCGCAGGATCACGGCGAGCGCGACGGCGTCGCAGCCCATGGTGGTCTCCTCGGCCACGGTCCTCAGGGCGTCCGGCGCGTCCGGTTCGGCGAGCCGCCCGTTGGCCATGCCCTCCTTGACGATCACCGTCAGCCCGGCGTCGTGCGCCTCGGCGAGCGCGGGGCCGGCGGAGGTCTCCAGCACGTTGTACGTCGACTGGACGGTACGGAAGAGGGGCTCGCCGTCGACCGTCACGGCGAGCGCGGCGCGGATGGCGGCGGCCTGGTCCGGGCCGCTGGTGGAGAAGCCGACGGTGACGCCCCCGGCCGCGGCCTCGGCCAGGCGGGCGTGCAGCTCCTTGTCGGTGAGGGCGGGGCTGTCCGGGGTCACCGAGTGGATCTGGTAGAGGTCGAGCCGGTCGCCGAGCAGGGCGTGGGTCTCGGCGCGCTGGCGCTCGTACGCGGCGACGCTGTGGTCCTTGACCTCGTGCCGCTCGGCGTCGGTGGACCAGCCGGCCGTGTAGGTGTAGCCCCACTTGCTGCCGACCACCATGTCGGCGGCCTCGGGGCGGGTGCGCAGCCACTCGGCGAGGAACTCCTCGGAGCGGCCGTAGGAGCGGGCGGCGTCGACGTACCTGACGCCCTGCGCGTAGGCGGCGTCGAGGAGGTCGTGGGTGCGCGTGCGCAGCGCCTCGACGCTGCGCCCGGCCGGGAGGTCGCGCTCGCGGCCGAGGTTGATGTAGCCGGGGCGGCCGACGGCGGCGAGCCCCAGGCCGAGGTGGCAGGTGGGGGTCGTCGCTGCGGTGAGGCGTGCGAAGGGCATCGCGGGCTCCGTTCGGTCGGCTGCTCCGTGCGGCTGGGACCAACGTAACCCGCGAGGCCCTCACGTCACTTCCGGGCGCTCGCCCATGCGTGCTGGGCCGCCACGTCGGCCTTGACCTCGGCGAGCTGGACGGCGACCGCGCCGGGCGCCGTGCCGCCGCGCCCGCTGCGGGAGGCGAGGGCCCCGGGGACGTTGAGCACGGAGCGGACCTCGGGGGTGAGGTGGGCGGAGATCGCGGCGAACTGCTCGTCGGTGAGGTCGTCCAGCTCCTTGCCCTCGGCCTCGGCGACCTTCACGCACTCACCGGCGACCTCGTGCGCGACCCGGAAGGGCACGCCCTGCTTGACCAGCCACTCGGCGATGTCCGTGGCGAGCGAGAACCCGGCCGGGGCCAGCTCCTCCATGCGCTCGCGGTGGACGGTGAGCGTGGCCATCATGCCGGTGAACGCCGGCAGCAGGACCTCGAGCTGGTCGATGGAGTCGAAGACCGGCTCCTTGTCCTCCTGGAGGTCGCGGTTGTAGGCCAGCGGGAGGGCCTTCAGCGTCGCCATCAGGCCGGTCAGGTTGCCGATGAGACGGCCGGACTTGCCGCGCGCCAGCTCGGCGATGTCCGGGTTCTTCTTCTGCGGCATGATCGACGAGCCGGTGGAGAAGGCGTCGTGCAGGGTCACGAAGGAGAACTCCTTCGTGTTCCAGATGATGACCTCCTCGGCGATCCGGGAGAGGTTCACCCCGATCATCGCGGTGACGAAGGCGAACTCGGCGGCGAAGTCGCGCGAGGCCGTGCCGTCGATGGAGTTGCCCGCGCTGCCGCGCTCGAACCCGAGGTCCGCGGCGACCGCCTCGGGGTCCAGGCCGAGGGAGGAACCGGCCAGCGCGCCCGAGCCGTACGGCGACACGGCCGTGCGCTCGTCCCACTGGCGCAGCCGCTCGGCGTCCCGGGACAGGGCCTGGACGTGGGCGAGGACGTGATGGGCGAAGAGCACCGGCTGGGCGTGCTGGAGGTGGGTGCGGCCGGGCATGGCCACGTCCGGGTGGGCCTCGGCGAGGCCGATCAGCGCGTCCTGGAGATCGGCGATGAGGCCGCCGATGATCCGGGCGTGGTCGCGCAGGTACATGCGGAAGAGGGTGGCCACCTGGTCGTTGCGGGACCGGCCCGCGCGGAGCTTGCCGCCGAGGTCGGGGCCGAGCCGCTCCAGCAGACCGCGCTCCAGTGCGGTGTGGACGTCCTCGTCGGCCACCGTCCCGGTGAAGTCGCCGCGGGCCACGTCCGCTTCCAGCCGGTCCAGCCCGGCGATCATGCGGTTCAGCTCGTCGTCGGTGAGGAGACCCGCCTTGTGCAGCACGCGCGCGTGCGCGCGGGAGCCGGCGATGTCGTAGGGGGCCAGCCGCCAGTCGAAGTGGACGGAGGCGGACAGCTTCGCCAGGGCCTCGGCGGGTCCGTCGGCGAAACGGCCGCCCCAGAGCCGTACGTCACCGCTGTTGCTGCTCACTTGCGTTGCTCCTCGAGGGTTCTGCGGATGTGCCGCCGCCTCCCCACCCGTGAGTGATCCGTGAGTGGGGAGGCGGCGACAGGCTCGTGCGTGTGAGGGTCGGCCGGGCGCTTACGCCAGGTCGCGCTTGGCGGCGATCTTCGCCGACAGGCTGTAGATGTCGATGAAGCCCTTGGCCGCGGACTGGTCGAAGGTGTCGCCCGTGTCGTAGGTGGCCAGGTTGAAGTCGTACAGCGACTTGCCGGAGCGCCGGCCGGTGACGACGGCGCGGCCGCCGTGCAGGGTCATCCGGATGTCGCCGGAGACGTGCCGGTTGGCCTCGTCGACGAAGCCGTCCAGGGCGCGCTTGAGGGGGGAGAACCACAGGCCGTCGTAGACCAGCTCGCTCCAGCGCTGCTCCACCTGCCGCTTGTAGCGGGCCAGCTCGCGCTCGACGGTGACGTTCTCCAGCTCCTGGTGGGCGGTGATCAGGGCGATCGCGCCCGGCGCCTCGTACACCTCGCGCGACTTGATGCCGACGAGGCGGTCCTCGACCATGTCGATCCGGCCGATGCCCTGGGCGCCGGCGCGCTCGTTGAGCTGCTGGATGGCCTGGAGCACGGTGACCGGCTTGCCGTCGATGGCGACCGGGACGCCCTGCTCGAAGGTGATGACCACCTCGTCGGCCTCGCGCGGGAGGGCCGGGTTCTGGGTGTAGTCGTAGATGTCCTCGATCGGCGCGTTCCAGATGTCCTCCAGGAAGCCGGTCTCGATGGCCCGGCCGAAGACGTTCTGGTCGATGGAGTACGGGGACTTCTTGGTGGTCGCGATCGGCAGGCCCTTCTCCTCGCAGAAGGCGATGGCCTTGTCGCGGGTCATGGCGTAGTCGCGGACCGGGGCGATGCACTTGAGGTCGGGGGCGAGGGCGACGATGCCGGCCTCGAAGCGGACCTGGTCGTTGCCCTTGCCGGTGCAGCCGTGGGCGACCGTGGTGGCGCCGTGCTTCTGGGCGGCGGCGACCAGGTGCTTGACGATCACCGGGCGGGACAGGGCGGAGACCAGCGGATAGCGGTCCATGTACAGGGCGTTGGCCTTGATCGCCGGGAGGCAGTACTCGTCGGCGAACTCGTCCCTGGCGTCCGCGACCTCGGCCTCGACGGCGCCGCAGGCGAGCGCGCGCTTGCGGATGACGTCCAGGTCCTCGCCGCCCTGGCCGACGTCGACCGCAACGGCGATGACCTCGGCGCCCGTCTCCTCGGCGATCCAGCCGATGGCGACGGAGGTGTCCAGACCGCCGGAGTAGGCGAGTACGACGCGCTCGGTCACGGGGTTCTCCTCACAGTGCATTCGCTGATATGCATGAGTATGCAGTACCCCGCATGATTCGTCAATCCGCCCGCCCCGACC
>NZ_WYCT01000152.1 GCF_011008945.1 Streptomyces harenosi | reverse complement strand
GGGTCGAGGGTGCCGGAGGGGGCGGGGACGACGACGGGTTCGGGCAGGCCGAGCAGCCAGGCGGCCCGGGGCAGGGAGTGGTGGGCGTTGGCGCCGTGGATCACCTGGAGGCCGCCGCCGCGGGCTTCGCGGGCCAGGAGGACGGCGAGGTGGTTGGAGTCGGTGCCGCCCGTGGTGACCAGGGCGTCGGCGGCCCCGGCCTCCCGGGCGAGGGCGCCGGTGACGAGGGCTTCCAGCTCGGAGGCGGCGGGGGCCTGGTCCCAGGAGTCGAGGGAGGGGTTGAGGACGCTGGCGGCCAGGTCGGCGGCGCCCGCCGCGAGCACGGTGACGAGGGTGCGCAGGGCGCCGGGGTCGCCGGTCTCGGGCAGGATGTCGCCGGCCGCGTCCCGCACCTGCCGGGCGACCGCGCCGGGCCCGCCCGCGGGCAGCGGGCCGCCCCGGGCGCGGGTCCCGGCGCGGAGGGCGTCGAGGACGGTGTCGAGAAGGGGGCGCAGTGCGTCGGGGCCGTCGGGGCCCGAGGCCAGGTGCGGCGTGCTCATGGGTGTCCTCCAAGCGCGCGGCGGGGACGTCCGGCGGGAATGTTCCCAGCTTGTACGCGAGGGGGCCGGTGCACCCGGACAGGTCAGCGATCACAACCCGAAAGGGTGGCCTGCCGTGCGCTGCCGTGCGGGGCGGTGTATCGGAGGGCCGCGGGGGACCCGGTGGCGCGGGCCGCTCCCCGGGGGCGGGGCGCTCGCTCACGGCGCCGTCACGGGCGGGATGCGAAAATTGTCCGTATGGATGTGCGACGCAGGAACCGTGTGACGGTGACCGGCCCGGACGGCGCACCGGCGGTGATGCTGGCGCACGGGTTCGGGTGCGACCAGAACATGTGGCGCCTGGTGGTCCCGGTGCTGGAGCGGGACTTCCGGGTGGTCCTCTTCGATCACGTGGGTGCCGGCCGGTCGGACCTGTCGTCGTGGAGCGAGGAGCGCTACGCCTCGCTGGAGGGCTACGCGGAGGACGTGCTGGAGATGTGCGCGGAGCTGGCCCTGGGGCCGGTGGTCTTCGTCGGGCATTCGGTGAGCGCCATGATCGGTGTGCTGGCCGCCGCCGCGGAGCCGGAGCGCTTCAGGGGGCTGGTCCTGCTCACCCCCTCGCCCTGCTACATCGACGACCCGGCGGCCGGTTACCGGGGCGGGTTCAGCGCCGAGGACATCGAGGAGCTGCTGGCCTCGCTGGAGGCGAACTACCTGGGCTGGTCGGCCACGATGGCCCCGGTCATCATGGGCAACCCGGAGCGGCCCGAGCTCGGCGAGGAGCTGACCAACAGCTTCTGCCGGACCGACCCGGAGATCGCCCGGGTCTTCGCCCGGGCCACGTTCCTGTCGGACAACCGCGCCGACCTGGCCAGGGTGCGCCTGCCGACCCTGGTCGCGCAGTGCTCCAGCGACGCCATCGCCCCGCGGGAGGTAGGCGCCTTCGTGCACGCGCAGATCGCCGGCAGCGAGCTGGTCACCCTGTCCGCGACGGGGCACTGCCCCCAGCTCAGCGCTCCGGAGGCGACCGCCGCGGCCATCGCGTCCTTCGCGGCCGGAGTGAGCCGGTGAGCGACGGGGGCGGTGACGGCCGCGCCTGCGGCACGGACGCCGCCGGGGAGCCGGCGCTCTTGCCCGCCCTGCTGGAGGACAGCGCCGAGGACCTGTACGAGAACGCGCCCTGCGGCTATCTCTCCACCCTGATGGACGGGCAGATCGCCAAGGTCAACCGCACGCTGCTGGACTGGCTCGGCTACCGGCGCGAGGAGCTCGTCGGACGCAGGCGGTTCGCCGACCTCCTCACCGTCGGCGGCCAGCTCTACCACGAAACGCACTTCGCCCCCCTGCTGCGCATGCAGGGCGAGCTGAGCGGCATCGCCCTGGAGCTGAAGGCGGCCGACGGCAGCCGTCTGCCGGTGCTGGTGACCTCCGTCGTCAAGACCGGCGGCGACGGCGAGCCGCTGCTGATCCGCACCACCGTCTTCGACGCCCGCGACCGCCGCGCCTACGAGGCCGAACTGCTGCGCGCCCGGCAGGAGGCCGACCGCGAACGCGAGCGCCTCCAGCGCCTGGCGACCACGCTCCAGCGGACCCTGCTGCCGCCCGCGCTGGAGGACGTGCCCGGCCTGGAGGTGGCCGCGTACTACCACATCGCCTCCGTCGACGAGGTCGGCGGCGACTTCTACGACCTGTTCCCGCTGGCCGCCGACGCCTGGGGACTGTTCCTCGGCGACGTGTGCGGCAAGGGCGCCGCCGCCGCGGCGGTCACCTCGCTCACCCGCTACACCCTGCGGGCGGCCGCCGTCTACGACCCGGACCCGGCCGCCGTCCTCGGCAACCTCAACACCGTCCTGAACCAGAACCAGAACGGGGCCGACCCGCGGTTCTGCACGGTCGTCTTCGGCCTGCTCACCCCGGACCCCGCCGCCGGCGGCTTCCACATCACCCTGGCCGGCGGCGGCCACCCGCCCGCCGTGCTGATGCGCGCCGACGGCAGCGCGCGGTACCTGCCCACTCCGGGCGGGCAGCTCATCGGCGTCCTGCCCGACGCCCACATCGCCACCACCACGCTCCGTCTCGGGCCGGGCGACACCCTGCTCCTGTACACCGACGGCCTCACCGAGGCGCGCACCGACCGGTCCGGCGGTCGCTACGGCGACGAGGCGCTGCTGGACTTCGCGCGCGCCCTCGCCCCCACCACCGCGTCCGCCGCCGTCGAGGCCCTGCGCGGGCTGCTCACCTCCCTCGGCGACGGCGTGGACGACGACGCGGCCTTGCTGGCCATCACCGTGCCCCGCTCCCCGGCGACGGGCGGCGGGGCGGCCGGACGGGGCGGGCGGACGCCGGGCGCCTCGTGAGGCGGGCCGCCCCGGCGGCGGGGGCTGGCGTGCCGGGCCGCGGCCCGCGCCGGCCCGGGGCGGCGGGTGCTACGCCTGGCGGATGCGCAGGGCCCGCGCGAGGTCGTCGAGCTGGTCGGTGAGCTTGCGGCGCAGGGCCGGGACGGGGCCGGCGTCGCGCAGGCACTCCTCGCCGAGCCGCAGGGTCTCGGCGTCGACGGCGTGGGCGGGGAAGGCCCAGCGGCCGGCGGCGTCGGCGATGGCGGGGCCGCGGCGGGCGGCGACGGCGACCGCGTCGGTGTAGTAGCGCGGTACGTAGGCGCGGACCAGATCGGCCTGCTCGGGCTGCCAGAAGCCCTGGGCGGTGGCGGTGAACAGGTAGTTGGACAGGCCGTCGCCGGTGAACATCTCCTCCCAGGCGCGGCGCTTGGCCTCGGGGTCGGGCAGGGCGGCGCGGCAGCGGGCGGCGCCCTCCTGGCCGGTGGCGCTCGGGTCCTGCACGAGTTCGGCCTCGATGACGGCGTCGTCGACGGCGCCGAGGACGGCGAGGCGGCCGAGGACGCGCCAGCGCAGCTCGGGGTCGAGTTCCGGGCCGCCGGGGACGGTCCCTTCGGAGAACCAGGCGGTGATGGTGTCGGGCTGGGCGGCCACGTCGATGAAGTGGCGCACGGCGATCAGGCGCAGCCCGGGGTGGTCGCCGTCCTCGGTGCGGCGGATGAGGTCGCGGCACAGGGCGGTGAGGGTGGCCAGGGCCGCGGGCCGCTGCTCGGGGGTGAGGTAGCGGTCGGCGATCTGGGTGGTGGCGAAGGCGAGGACGCCTTCGACGAGGGCGAGGTCGGTCTCGTGCGGGAGGTGGGTGCGGGCGGCGTCCAGGTAGGCGGTGGGCGCCAGTTCGCCGTCGCGGACGGCGTCGCGCAGGGCGTTCCAGACGACGGCGCGGGTGAGGGGGTCGGGCAGGCCGCGGAGGTGGGCGCGGACGGTGGCGAAGGATTCGGGGTCGAAGCGGACCTTGGTGTAGGTGAGGTCGCCGTCGTTGAGCAGGAGCAGGGCGGGGCGCTTGCCGATCGGGCGGGGCTCGGTCTGGGGGATGTCCAGGTCCAGGCGTTCGCGCAGGATGAGGCCGCCCTCGTCGCCGAGGTCCCGGTCGTAGAGGCCGACGGCGATGCGGTGGGGGCGGCTGCCGGTGCGGGCGACGGTGAGGGTGCAGGTGCCGTCCCCGCCCGGGGTGACGGTGGGGGCGAGGGTGTCGACGCCGGTGGTGCGCAGCCAGGCGTCGGCCCAGGCGTGGACGTCGCGGTCGGTGGCGCCGGCGAGGGAGTCGATGAAGTCGGCGAGGGTGGCGTTGGCGAACCGGTGGCGGGCGAAGTGGGTGTTGATGCCGGCCAGGAAGTCCTTCTCGCCGAGCCAGGTGACGAGCTGGCGCAGGGCGGAGGCGCCCTTGGCGTAGGAGATGCCGTCGAAGTTGAGGAGCGCGGAGGCGGTGTCCTCGACGTTCTCGGGGGCGACGGGGTGGGTGGAGGGGCGCTGGTCGGCGTCGTAGCCCCAGGCCTTGCGGGCGACGCCGAACTCGGTCCAGGGCCCGGTGAAGCGGGTGGCCTCGGCGGTGATCTGGTAGCCCATGTACTCGGCGAAGGACTCGTTCAGCCAGATGTCGTCCCACCACTTCAGGGTGACGAGGTCGCCGAACCACATGTGGGCCATCTCGTGGGCGATGACCATGGCGCGGGTCTGCCGCTCGGCGTCGGTGACGGCGGAGCGGTAGACGAACTCGTCGCGGAAGGTGACGAGGCCGGGGTTCTCCATGGCGCCGGCGTTGAACTCGGGCACGAACGCCTGGTCGTAGGAGTCGAAGGGGTAGGGCTCGTCGAACTTCTCGTGGTAGCGGTCGAAGCAGGCGCGGGTGACGTCGAGGAGTTCCTCGGCGTCGGCGTCGAGGTGGCGGGCGAGGGAGCGCCGGCAGTGGATGCCGAAGGGCAGGCCGCGGTGGTCGGCGCGCACCGAGTGCCAGGGGCCGGCGGCGACGGCGACGAGGTAGGTCGAGATCCGCGGGGTGGCGGCGGCCCGCCACACGCCGTCGCCGGTGTGCTCGGTGACGCCGTTGGCCAGGACGCTCCAGCCCGCGGGGGCCTTGACGGTCAGGTCGAAGACGGCCTTGAGGTCGGGCTGGTCGAAGGCGGCGAAGACCCGCTGGACGTCGTCCATGAACATCTGGGTGTAGACGTAGGTCTCGCCGTCGGCGGGATCGGTGAAGCGGTGCATGCCCTCGCCGGTGCGGGAGTAGCGCATGGCGGCGTCGACGCGCAGTTCGTGGGTGCCGGGGGTGAGGTTCTTCAGCGGCAGCCGGTTCCCGTCCAGCGTCTGCGGGTCCAGGGGCTGTCCGTCCAGCGTGACGGAGCGCAGCTCGGCGGGGTTGACCTCGACGAAGGTGTCCGTGGCGGCCTGACCGTCGCGGACGGTGAACCGGATGGCGGAGCGGGAGTCGAACGTCTCGTCGTCACCGGTCAGGTCGAGTTCGACCGTGTAGTGGTGGACGTCGAGGAGCTGGGCACGGGTCTGCGCTTCGTCGCGCGTCAGTACGGACATGCTGCACATGCTGCCTGATACGGCCGGGTGGGCACAGGGGCGGACGGGTAACACGGGCGGGGGCCGGTCTCGCCGCGGTCCGCCGCGTTCCCCGGGCGTGCGCCCCCGGGCCGTACCCCCGCGGAAGCGGGGCGGCGCGGCCGGGACGCGGGGCGGGCGCGGGGGCGGCGGCCGCCGGGGCGCGGGGCACGGCGCGGGGGCGCGCGGCCGGGTCGCTGCCCCGCCGGCGCGGGCCCGTCCCGGGCGTCCCGGGCGGGACCCGGGGCGCCCGGGTCAGCCGGCCTCGGGGGCGCGCCCGTTGCCGGTGTCCTCGGCGATGCGCTCGTGGTGGCGGATCACCTCGGCGATGATGAAGTTCAGGAACTTCTCCGCGAACGCCGGGTCCAGCTTGGCGCTCTCGGCGAGCGCGCGCAGGCGCTCGATCTGCCGGGCCTCGCGGGTGGGGTCGGCGGGCGGCAGCTGGTGGCGGGCCTTGAGATGGCCGACCTGCTGGGTGCACTTGAAGCGCTCGGCGAGCATGTGGACGACGGCCGCGTCGATGTTGTCGATGCTGTCGCGCAGCCGCGCCAGCTCCTCGCGGACGGCGGCGTCGACGTCACCGGTACCGGTGTTGCTGGTGGTCATGGGGGCTCAGCCTACGGGCGGCGCGCAGACCGCGGCAGACCGTCTCATTCCTTGACGTCCTCGGCTTCCCCGGGTCGCCGGGCGCCGGGCGGTGGCGGCCGGTTCCCGGCCGGCGGGCGGGCCGCGGGCGCGCCCGGCCCGTACAGTGGAGTCGGGTTCAGGCGTCTTGGGGGTCGGGCGTGGCCAACGGCGGACCGGTCGAGCACGGCTACCCGCACCTGGAGACGGTGCGGGCCGCCATCACCGCGCTGTACAGGCGGTTGACGTACGACACCGTCCGGACGTTCTCCACCAGCGTGGCCCCGGCCGACGTGGCGTTCTGCGACACCGACGATCTCCATCTGGGCGCCCAGCGGGTGGCCCGGGAGCTGGTGCGGCACTACCGTCTGCCGGACGCCCGCATGATCGTCGGCTTCCGGGAGATGACGCACGCGGCCAACGTGGAACTGGCCGCCGGACCGGAGTACTTCATCGAGCTGAACGACCGCTTCCGGACGCATCGGCGGGACATCGGCGCGGCTCTCGCGCACGAGGTGACGCACGTCTACCTGCACCGCCTGGACCTGTCCTTCGCCGGGACGCGGGAGAACGAGATCCTGACGGACACGGCGGCGACCTACCTGGGCGCGGGATGGCTGCTGCTGGACGCCTACCGGGAGGACGCCGTGTCCTCGCAGAAGCTCGGCTACCTGACCCCGGAGGAGTTCGGCTACGTCCTGGCCAAGCGGGCGCTGTTCTTCCACGAGGACCCGTCGGTGTGGTTCACCAGCCCCCAGGCGTACACCGCGTATGCCGAGGGCATGGCGCGGGCCCGCCGGGACGAGCGGGAGCCGCCGCTGACGGCGGTCGGCTGGGCGGGGCGCCGCCGCTACGCCCGGGACCGCCGCCGCGCCCGGGACACACCGGGCACCGCGCCGGAGGCGGAGGTCCCCTACGCGTTCACCCCCGGCGCCCGCGGCCCGCTGCGCGTGTCCTTCCCCTGCCCGGCCTGCCGGCAGCGGATCAGGGTGCCGGTGCGGGGGCGGGTGCGGGTGCGGTGCGCGCTGTGCCGCACGGTGTGGGAGTGCGACACCTGAGGCCCGGCCGCCCCGGAGATCCGCCCGCCCCGGCCCCGGTCGCCTCGCCGCCGCCGAGGTTCGCTATTTTGTTCGCCGCAGGCGGGGGCGTGCGCGGGCCCGCCGGTGCCGCGGACGGGCGGCGGTGCTCCGGGAGCCGGAGCCGACGGTGGAGGTCTTCCCCAGTGAAACGCAGCGGTGTGCTGTTCCTAGCGGCCGTTCCCGTGGTCGCGGCCGCCACGGTCTACTTCCTCGGCCCGGGCGCCTCGGACGGGGCTCCGGCCAGGCCGGCCTCCGCCGCCGTCGAGGCCGGCCGCGAGCACGCCAAGATCCGGGCCGAGCAGGAACGCGCGGCGGACGACGCGGTGATCGCCGCTCTGCCGCCGGGGCTGGCCGACCCGGCGAAGAAGGAGCTGGCGCAGCGGCTGGTGGCGAGCGCGGAGCACTCCACCCTCGACTGGCGCAGCGCCTACGGCAGCATCGAGGACCTCGGTGACGGCCAGGGCTACACGGCGGGCGTCATCGGTTTCTGCACCGGCACCCACGACCTGCTCACCCTGGTCGAGCGCTACACCGAGGACCACCCCGGCAACGGCCTGGCCCCGTACCTGCCCGCGCTGCGCGCGGTCGACGGCACCGACTCCCACGAGGGGCTCGACCCCGGCTTCCCCGCGGCCTGGCGGGCGGAGGCCGGGCTCCCGGCCTTCCGCGCGGCGCAGGAGGCCGAGCGCGACCGGGTCTACTTCGACCCGGCCGTCCGCCTGGCCAAGCTCGACGGGCTGGGCCCGCTGGGCCAGTTCGTCTACTACGACGCGCTGGTCTTCCACGGCCCCGACACCGACCCGGACGGCTTCTACGGCCTGCGCGAGCGCGCCATGGGCCGGGCGGACACACCGGCCGAGGGCGGCTCGGAGAAGACCTTCCTGGACACCTTCCTCGACGTCCGCCGCGCGGCGATGAAGGCCAAGCGCCCGGGCATCGACACCTCCCGCGTCGACACCGCCCAGCGCCGCTTCCTGGAGGCCGGGAACCTCGCCCTGGACACGCCGCTGGTGTGGGAGATGTACGGGGAGACGTTCCGGGTGCCGTAGGGCCCGCCCGGGGCGGACGGCGGGCGGGCCGGGCACCCCGGGGAGCGTGGACATGCGGCGGCGCCTGCCCAGGAGTCCGGTCGGGGACAGGGCAGGCGCCGTCTGTGTTCCGTACGCCTTTGTACGGGACGTCTCTCGGGGCCGACGGAGCGCCGGAGCGCGGTCCGTCAGCCGGCCGGGGCCGTCAGACCGCGAGCGCGCGGTCGGTCGGCCGGATCGGGGCCGGCAGGTCGCTGGCCCCGGTCAGGTAGCGGTCGACGCCGCGGGCGGCCGAGCGGCCCTCGGCGATCGCCCACACGATCAGGGACTGGCCGCGGCCGGCGTCACCGGCGACGAACACGCCCGGGACGTTGGTCTGGAAGTCGGCGTCGCGAGCGATGTTACCCCGCGCGTCGAGTTCCAGGCCGAACTGGTCGACCAGGCCGTTGTCCCGGTCGGTCCCGGTGAAGCCCATGGCCAGGGTGACGAGCTGCGCGGGGATCTTGCGCTCGGTGCCCGGCTTGGGGGTGAGCTTGCCGTCGACGAACTCGACCTCGGTCATGTGGAGCCACTGGACGTTGCCGTCCTCGTCGCCCTCGAAGTGGGTGGTGGAGACGGAGTAGACCCGCTCGCCGCCCTCCTCGTGGGCCGAGGTGACCTTGTAGAGCATGGGGAAGGTCGGCCAGGGCTGGGCGATCGGGTCCCGCTCCTCGTTCGGGCGGGGCATGATCTCCAGCTGGGTGACGGAGACCGCGCCCTGACGGTGGGCGGTGCCCACGCAGTCGGCGCCGGTGTCGCCGCCGCCGATGACGACGACGTGCTTGCCCTCGGCCGAGATCGGCGGGGCGACGTAGTCGCCCTCCTGGACCTTGTTGGCCAGCGGCAGGTACTCCATCGCCTGGTGGATGCCCTTGAGCTCGCGGCCCGGCACCGGCAGGTCGCGCGCGGTGGTCGCGCCGACGGCCAGCACGACGGCGTCGTAGCGCTTCTTCAGGTCCGTGGCCTTCAGGTCGCGGCCGATCTCCACGCCGGTGCGGAAGCGGGTGCCCTCCGCGCGCATCTGCTCGATACGGCGGTTGATGTGCCGCTTCTCCATCTTGAACTCGGGGATGCCGTAGCGCAGGAGGCCGCCGATGCGGTCCGCGCGCTCGTAGACGGCGACCGTGTGCCCGGCCCGGGTGAGCTGCTGGGCGGCGGCCAGGCCGGCCGGGCCGGAGCCGACGACGGCGACCGTCTTGCCGGACAGGCGCTCGGGGATCTGCGGGGCGACGTCCCCGGTCTCCCACGCCTTGTCGATGATGGAGACCTCGACGTTCTTGATGGTGACCGGCGGCTGGTTGATGCCGAGCACGCACGCCGACTCGCACGGAGCCGGGCACAGGCGGCCGGTGAACTCCGGGAAGTTGTTGGTGGCGTGCAGACGCTCGGAGGCGGCCTGCCAGTCCTCGCGGTAGGCGTAGTCGTTCCACTCGGGGATCAGGTTCCCCAGCGGACAGCCGTTGTGGCAGAACGGGATGCCGCAGTCCATGCACCGGCTGGCCTGCTTGCTGATGATCGGCAGCAGGGAGCCGGGGACGTAGACCTCGTTCCAGTCCTTGACGCGCTCCTCCACGGGGCGGGTCCTGGCGACCTCGCGGCCGTGGTTGAGAAAGCCCTTGGGATCAGCCATTGGTCGCCGCCTCCATCATCTTCTCGGTGATCTCGGTCTCGGAGAGACCGGCTCGCTCGGCGGCGTCCTTGGCGGCGAGCACTGCCTTGTAGGTGCTGGGGATGATCTTGCTGAAGCGCTCCGCGGACACGGCCCAGTCGGCCAGGAGCTTCTCGGCGACCGTGGAGCCGGTCTCCTCGGCGTGGCGGCGCACCACGTCGTGCAGCCACTGCTTGTCCGCGTCGTCCAGCGCCTCGATCGCGCCGAGGTTGCCGGCGTTGACGTTGTCGCGGTCGAGGTCGATGACGTACGCGACGCCGCCGGACATGCCGGCCGCGAAGTTGCGCCCGGTCTCGCCGAGGACGACCGCGTGGCCGCCGGTCATGTACTCGCAGCCGTGGTCGCCCACGCCCTCGGAGACGACCAGCGCGCCGGAGTTGCGGACGCAGAACCGCTCGCCGACCTTGCCGCGCAGGAACATCTCGCCGCCGGTGGCGCCGTAGGCGAGGGTGTTGCCCGCGATCACGCTGTACTCGGCGAGGTGGTCGGCGCCGCGGTCCGGGCGGACGACGATCCGGCCGCCGGACAGGCCCTTGCCGACGTAGTCGTTGGCGTCGCCCTCCAGGCGCAGCGTGACGCCGCGCGGGACGAAGGCGCCGAAGGACTGGCCGGCCGAGCCGGTGAAGGTGATGTCGATGGTGTCGTCGGGCAGGCCCGCGCCGCCGAACTTCTTCGTCACCTCGTGGCCGAGCATGGTGCCGACCGTGCGGTTGATGTTGCGGATGGCGACCCGGGCGCGCACCGGCTGCGCCTCGGTCGCGTCGTTGGCGGCGAGCGCGTCCGCCGCGAGCCTGATCAGCTCGTTGTCGAGCGCCTTCTCCAGGCCGTGGTCCTGGGGGACCAGGGCGTGGCGGACCGCGCCCTCGGGCAGCTCGGGCACGTGGAAGAGCGGCTCCAGGTCCAGGCCCTGCGCCTTCCAGTGGTTCACCGCGCGGGTCACGTCGAGGATCTCGGCGTGGCCGACGGCCTCCTCGATGGAGCGGAAGCCCAGCTCGGCCAGGAGCTCGCGGACCTCCTGGGCGATGAACCGGAAGAAGTTCACCACGTACTCGGCCTTGCCGGAGAACCGGTCCCTCAGGGTCGGGTTCTGGGTGGCGATGCCGACCGGACAGGTGTCCAGGTGGCAGACGCGCATCATGACGCAGCCGGAGACGACGAGCGGCGCGGTGGCGAAACCGAACTCCTCGGCGCCCAGCAGCGCGGCGATGACGACGTCCCGGCCGGTCTTGAGCTGGCCGTCGGTCTGGACGACGATCCGGTCGCGCAGGCCGTTGAGCAGCAGGGTCTGCTGGGTCTCGGCGAGACCGAGCTCCCAGGGGCCGCCCGCGTGCTTGAGGGAGGTCAGCGGGGAGGCGCCCGTGCCGCCGTCGTGGCCGGAGATCAGCACGACGTCCGCGTGCGCCTTGGACACACCCGCGGCGACCGTGCCGACGCCGACCTCGGAGACCAGCTTGACGTGGATCCGCGCCTGCGGGTTCGCGTTCTTCAGGTCGTGGATGAGCTGGGCGAGGTCCTCGATGGAGTAGATGTCGTGGTGCGGCGGCGGGGAGATCAGGCCGACGCCGGGGGTGCTGTGCCGGGTCTTGGCGACCCAGGGGTAGACCTTGTGGCCGGGGAGCTGGCCGCCCTCGCCGGGCTTGGCGCCCTGGGCCATCTTGATCTGGATGTCGTCGGCGTTGACCAGGTACTCGCTCGTCACACCGAAGCGGCCGGAGGCGACCTGCTTGATCGAGGAGCGGCGCGCCGGGTCGTACAGGCGCTCGGGGTCCTCGCCGCCCTCACCGGTGTTGGACTTGCCGCCGAGCAGGTTCATGGCGATGGCGAGGGTCTCGTGCGCCTCCTGCGAGATGGAGCCGTACGACATGGCGCCGGTGGAGAACCGCTTGACGATCTCGGAGACGGGCTCGACCTCGTCGATCGGGATCGGCTGCCGGCCGCTCTTGAAGCCGAACAGGCCGCGCAGCGTCATCAGCCGCTCGGACTGCTCGTTCACGCGCTCGGTGTACTTCTTGAAGATCTCGTACTTGCCGGCGCGGGTGGAGTGCTGGAGGCGGAAGACCGTCTCGGGGTCGAACAGGTGCGGCTCGCCCTCGCGGCGCCACTGGTACTCGCCGCCGATCTCCAGCGCGCGGTGCGCGGGCGCGATGCCGCTGGCCGGGTACGCCTTGGCGTGGCGGGCGGCGACCTCCTGGGCGATGACGTCGATGCCGACGCCGCCGATCTTGGTGGCGGTGCCGTTGAAGTACTTCTCCACGAAGCCCTCGTCCAGGCCGACGGCCTCGAAGACCTGGGCGCCGCGGTAGGAGGCGACGGTGGAGATGCCCATCTTGGACATGACCTTCAGGACGCCCTTGCCGAGGGCGTAGATCAGGTTGCGGATGGCCTGCTCGGGCTCGATGCCCGGCAGGAAGGTGCCGGCCCGGACCAGGTCCTCGACCGACTCCATCGCCAGGTACGGGTTGACGGCGGCGGCGCCGTAGCCGATGAGCAGGGCGACGTGGTGGACCTCGCGGACGTCGCCGGCCTCGACCAGCAGGCCCACCTGGGTGCGCTGCTTGGTGCGGATGAGGTGGTGGTGGACGGCCGCGGTGAGCAGCAGCGACGGGATCGGCGCGTGCTCGGCGTCGGAGTGCCGGTCGGACAGGACGATCAGGCGGGCGCCGTTCTCGATCGCGGCGTCGGCCTCGGCGCAGATCTCCTCGATGCGGGCCGCGAGGGCCTCGCCGCCGCCGTGCACCCGGTACAGGCCGGAGAGGGTCGCGGCCTTGAAGCCGGGCATGTCGCCGTCGGCGTTGATGTGGATGAGCTTGGCCAGCTCGTCGTTGTCGATGACCGGGAAGGGCAGGACGACGGACCGGCAGGAGGCGGCGGTCGGCTCGAGCAGGTTGCCCTGCGGGCCCAGCGACGAGCGCAGGCTCGTCACCAGCTCTTCCCGGATCGCGTCCAGCGGCGGGTTGGTGACCTGCGCGAAGAGCTGGGTGAAGTAGTCGAACAGCAGCCGCGGGCGCTCGGAGAGGGCCGCGATGGGCGAGTCGGTGCCCATGGAGCCGATCGGCTCGGCGCCGCTCTTGGCCATCGGCGCGAGGATGACGCGCAGCTCTTCCTCGGTGTAGCCGAAGGTCTGCTGGCGGCGGGTGACCGAGGCGTGGGTGTGCACGATGTGCTCGCGCTCGGGCAGGTCGCCCAGCTCGATCTCGCCGGCCTCCACCCACTCGGCGTAGGGGTGCTCGGCGGCGAGCTGCGCCTTGATCTCGTCGTCCTCGATGATGCGGTGCTCGGCGGTGTCGACGAGGAACATCTTGCCGGGCTGCAGGCGGCCCTTGCGGACGACCCGGGCCGGGTCGATGTCGAGGACGCCGACCTCGGAGCCGAGGACGACGAGGCCGTCGTCGGTGACCCAGTAGCGGCCGGGGCGCAGGCCGTTGCGGTCGAGGACGGCGCCGACCTGGGTGCCGTCGGTGAAGGTGACGCAGGCCGGGCCGTCCCAGGGCTCCATCATCGTGGAGTGGTACTGGTAGAAGGCGCGCCGGGCCGGGTCCATGGAGTCGTGGTTCTCCCACGCCTCCGGGATCATCATCAGCACCGAGTGGGGCAGCGAACGGCCGCCCAGGTGCA
This sequence comes from Streptomyces harenosi, assembly GCF_011008945.1. Classification (GTDB taxonomy): domain Bacteria; phylum Actinomycetota; class Actinomycetes; order Streptomycetales; family Streptomycetaceae; genus Streptomyces; species Streptomyces harenosi. Next base: position 3,556 of record NZ_WYCT01000152.1, on the reverse strand, counting down.
GCAGCTCCAGCACCTCGTCGAAGGAGGCCGAGTCGGAGGCGTCGGGGGTGCAGATCGGGAAGATCCGGTCGATGCTCTCCTGGTCGCCGAACAGGTCGGAGACGATCTGCGACTCGCGGGCCGCCATCCAGTTGCGGTTGCCCTTGACCGTGTTGATCTCGCCGTTGTGCGCGACGAAGCGGTACGGGTGTGCCAGCGGCCACGACGGGAAGGTGTTGGTGGAGAACCGGGAGTGCACGAGCGCAATCGCGGAGGCGAAGCGGCGGTCGGACAGGTCCGGGAAGAACGGTTCGAGCTGGCCGGTGGTCAGCATGCCCTTGTAGACGATGGTCCGCGCGGACAGCGACGGGAAGTAGACGCCCGCCTCGCGCTCGGCGCGCTTGCGCAGCACGAACGCCCTGCGGTCCAGGTCGAGGCCGGTGCTGGTGCCGTCCGCGACGAAGAGCTGGCGGAAGACGGGCATGGTCGACCGGGCGGTGGCGCCGAGGAGGTCGGGGGCGACGGGGACCTCGCGCCAGCCGAGGACGGTCAGGCCCTCGCCGGCGGCGATCGTCTCGATCTGCGAGACGGCGTCCTCGGTGCCCTCCTCGGGCAGGAAGGCGATGCCGACGGCGTAGGCGCCGGCCTCGGGCAGCTCGAACGCGGCCACCTCGCGGAAGAAGGCGTCCGGCACCTGGGACAGGATGCCCGCGCCGTCCCCGGAGTCGGGCTCGGAGCCGGTGGCTCCGCGGTGCTCCAGGTTGCGCAGCACGGTGAGTGCCTGGTCGACCAGGGTGTGGGACGCCTCGCCGGTCAGGGTGGCGACGAAGCCGACGCCGCAGGCGTCGTGCTCGTTGCGGGGGTCGTACATACCCTGCGCAGCAGGGCGAGCATCCATGAACGACCAGTTACGGCCGTTCGTGGAGTGCTGGGACGGCTGGCGCGGCGTACGCATCGGCTCTCCCGTCGTCGTCAGGTGGCATTGTGCAGGTGCCGAGGGACGACGTTGGCCCTCTGCGTGAGATCGAAATTTCGTGCAGGTTACATGATGGAGCGATTCTCGGGAACCGGATACTGCGTTCCAACATGCGGACACCGCGGGGTCGCGGGCGGGGTACCGCGCCCGGCGGGAAAGGCTGTGGGGACCGGCGCGAACGGGATCGGTCGGATCGGTGTCCGGCGGCCCGGGAGGCTGTCGGAGCGGGCATCGTCGCCCGCCCCGCAGGCGCGCGGCGGGCCTCGTTGCCCGCAGCGCTTACGGCTCATGCCCGGCGGTCATGCGGCCGAAACCAGCAAGTAACGACTACTTATGCGACCCGTCGCATAAGTCCGAGCCGCGCTATCCTACGGCCGTTCCGAACAAGCTGCCCAGGGCGTACGTCACACCGGCGGCCGCACCGCCGAGGACGAGCTGCCGCAGACCGCTGAACCACCAGGTCCGGGCGGTCACCCTGGCCACCACCGCACCGCACAGGAACAGCCCGATCAGCGCCAGCGCGACGGCGGGCCACAGCGCGGTCGCACCGAGCAGGTAGGGCAGCACGGGCAGCAGGGCGCCCACCGCGAACGAACCGAACGAGGACACGGCCGCGACCAGCGGCGAGGGCAGGTCGCCGGGGTCGATGCCCAGTTCCTCGCGGGCGTGGATCTCCAGCGCCTGCTCGGGGTCGCGGGAGAGCTGCCGGGCCACCTCGCGGGCGAGCCCGGGCTCGACGCCCCGGGCCGCGTAGAGCGCGGCGAGCTCGGCCTCCTCGTCCTGGGGGTGCTTCCTGAGCTCCCGCCGCTCCACGTCCAGCTCGGCCTCGACCAGCTCGCGCTGGGAGGCGACGGAGGTGTACTCGCCGGCGGCCATGGAGAAGGCGCCGGCGGCCAGGCCCGCGAGCCCGCTGAGCACGATCGCCTGCCGGTCGGCCGCCCCGCCCGCGACACCGGTCATCAGGGCCAGGTTGGAGACCAGGCCGTCCATCGCGCCGAAGACGGCGGGGCGCAGCCAGCCGCCGTTCACGTCCCGGTGCGTGTGGTTGTCGCGGTGCGCCTCGTGCAGGACGGCCTCGGTCTCGATGATGGCCATGAGATACCCCCAGGGTGTCTGTCGCGGAGCTGCTGCGGAGCTCCCTCCGTTGCGTGCGGACGCGGTCGTTTGGACCGAGTCCAATCTTCGACAACAACAAATCTACGCCGTCGATTTCCCGCTCGCCAGCAAGGAAAGGCTGGGCTTACCTGCGGTTTTGCCGTGAGTCGCTCATTCGTGGGCCATGGCGCACAGATGTCGACCGGGTGACGCTGGGGCCGTCGAGGCTGGGTGGGACACCGCACCGGGGAGAGTTCCGCAAAGGGCTTCGCGCCTTCCGGGGCGCTGCCTGAGAGGAGGCCGCATGGCATCGACCGCCTGCATTCCCTCGGACCCGGGACCCCAGGACACCGGCGACCTCGGCGACCGGGCGCGCGGGGCGCTGCTCGGGCTGGCCGTCGGGGACGCCCTCGGGGCCCCGGCCGAGAACCTGAAGCCCTCCGAGATCCGCGCCCGCTGGGGCCGCATCACGGGTTTCGTGACCGAGGAGCCGTCCGGCACGGACGACACGGAGTACACGATCTTCTCCGGTCTGCTGCTGGCCCGGCACGGCTCCGCCCTCACCCCCGCCCATGTGGAGGCGGCCTGGCACGAGTGGATCGCGGACCGCGACGAGGGCCCCTTCCGGGGCGCGGGCTTCAGCGAGCGCGGCACGCTGGAGAACCTGCGCCGGGGTCTTGCGGCCCCCATCTCCGCCCAGCACCGCCACGCCTGGAGCGACGGCCTGGCCATGCGTGCCGCGCCCTACGGCGTGTTCGCGGCGGGCCGCCCCGCGGAGGCGGCCCGCCTGGTGGCGGTCGACGGCTCGGTCAGCCACGACGGCGAGGGCATCCTCGGCGGCCAGGCGGTGGCGGCGGGCGTCGCCGCGGCCATGGCGGGGGCGCCGGTCACCGCGGTCGTCGCCGCCGCGCTGGCCGTCGTACCGGACGACTCCTGGACCGCGCGCTGCCTGCGCCGGGCCGTGACGGCGGCCCACCGCGGCGAACGCGCGGTCCGCTCGGCGGTGGTGGTCGGCGGCTACCCCTGGACGGACCTGGCCCCCGAGGCCGTCGCCCTGGCCTTCGGGGCGTACGCGGCGGCCGACGGCGACTTCCGGGACGCCGTCCTGACGGCCGTGAACATGGGGCGCGACGCCGACACGACCGCCGCGGTGGCCGGTGCCCTGGCGGGGGCGACGCGGGGGGTCTGCGCCATTCCGGCGGAGTGGGCCGCCGCGATCGGCCCGGCGCGCGGGAGCTGCCTGCCGGCGATGGCCGGACGCCATGTGCTGGAGGTGGCGGACCTGCTGACGCGCGGCGATCCCGCCGGGCCGGGCGGCCCGGCCCCCGGCGGCGCCCCTCCCGCGGAGGCACCACCCGGGCCGGGGCCGTCCCCGGCCGCCGCGTCCGTGGACGTCCCGGCCGGCGCCCGTGCCGGCGCGGCGGCGGAGGCACGGCCGTGACCCGGGCCCGCCCGGCGGGCGACGAACCGGCCACGACGGCGTACGCCTTTCTCTTATACACATCT
>NZ_WYCT01000151.1 GCF_011008945.1 Streptomyces harenosi | reverse complement strand
GGCCTCGGCGGCGGGGGCCGCGGGGAGGACGGTCTCGGCCGTCTCCGCCGACGCGGGGGCCCCGGCGGGCGCGGAGGCACGCCGTACGACGCGGCGGCGGCGCGGTGCCGCGGGCTCCTCGGCGGCGGGGGCCGCGGGCTCCTGGGCCACGGCTTCCTGCGCCGCGGTCTCCTCCTCGTCGCCGACGGCGTCGGCGTCCGCGGTGACCTGGGCCTGGGCGAGCTCGTCGCTCCCGGCGGCCGGTATGGCCGGCGTCACCGTCTCCGCCGGCGTGCCGGAGGAGGCGACCGGCGGACCCGCCGGCCGGGAAGCGGCCCGGCGCCGGCGGCGCGGCGGCAGGCTGTCGCTCGGAGTGTTCGGTTCGGAACCCTGAGTGGGCTCGGTCGGTTCGAGCATGCGGGCGTATCTCCCGTCAGGCTCCCGGGCGCCGCGCCTGGTCCGGCGCCGACCATGTCGATCACCGTTGACGTCCGCGGCTCGCGCGGTGCGCGGATGCCGCCGTCCGGGGCGCGGGCGCCGCTCGGGAGCTCTCTGTGTCCTGTCTCGCCGGTTCCGTACCCCTTGTTGTGCACGGCCTGGCGAAAGTCTTCTGGTCGGTGCGCTGCCCGACCCAGGTGGCTCCCGAGTTCGAGGGCGGCGCTTCGACGTACGTCCCTGCGCGGGACCTTCCTTACGCCGGCGCCTTCGCGGCGGCAGTCGCGCCGGCCGTCTGGGGCTCGTGCGCTGCTGCCTCGCGGTCGGGCGCGAGCGGGTCGGTCACCGTGCCGGTCTCTTCATCGAACAGCCCCTGCGCCAGCCTGGTCACCGCTGCGGGGACCGGCGGCGCCAGGTCGGCCACGGCGCGGAGACCGGACAGGACGTCGTCGGGTCGTACGGCAGGCGTCACGTGCCGAACAACCAGCCGCAGTATCGCACAGGGCCGGTCGCTCGGCCTATCAGCCGGCGAACCGTGCGTTTCGACGCTCTCCAGGCTCGCGACGGCCGGACGGGCGTCGAAGGTGCGGACGCCGTTCTTGGTGAGGCGCTGGACCTCGACGGTCCCGGCCGCGTTGAAGGCCGCCACGGCGCGCGCCGCCTGCGCGGGCTCCACGCCGTCCAGCCGCAGCTCCCACACGGAGGCCGTCAGCCGGTCGGCGAGCCCGGAGGTCCGGGCCTCGACCGCATCGACGACATCGAGCCCGGCGGGCAGCGACTCGTCGAGGAGGGCTCTCAGCTGCTCCGGGTCGCGCGGCTCGGTGAGCGCGATCTCCAGGTACTCCGCCTCGCTGCCCGTGCCGGTGGGTGCGGCATTGGCGTACGACACCTTCGGATGCGGTGTGAACCCCGCCGAGTACGCCATCGGCACCTCGGCGCGGCGCAGCGCACGCTCGAAGGCACGCTGGAAGTCACGGTGGCTGGTGAACCGGAGGCGGCCGCGTTTGGTGTACCGCAGACGGATGCGCTGCACCGCGGGTACCGGCGGCGGGCCTTCGGGCTGTCGCTTGCCCAGTGTCGTTCAGTCCTTCGTGAGTGCGGTCGTACTGCTACCAAGAGTACGTCCCTGCGCGCCCGAAGGTTCCCGCCGGTCCACCCCCCGGGCCGGCACCGGCTCCCCGAACAGCATCCGCCGCACATCGGCACGCGCCTGCCGCGCCGCCGCCCGGGCCGAGCCGAGCGCCTGCCGCACCGCCCGGCCGGCCCCGCGCGCGGCCTCGGCGGCGGGCCTGAGCACCGCGTCCCGCACGGCGTGCCCGACCGGCCTCAGCACCGTGCGGTGGACCCACCGCACCGGCTCCACGAGGACCAGCCGCAGGAACCTGCCCAGGGCCCGCCCCACGGCGCGCGAGACGTGCCCCGCCACCCGCCAGGCGTGCCCGAGCGCCGCCCACACCTCGGCCCCGACGACGGCGAGCACCCGTCCCACGGGCACCAGAACCCACCGCCAGGCGGCGAGGGCGGGCAGCACGAACAGCACCCGGCCGGTCCAGTACAGCGCGGCGCCGACACCGGTCGCGACCATCCGCGCACACCACGCCAGACCCCTGCCGCACCAGGCGAGCGCGTGCCCGAGGGGCGTCAGCACCCACCGGTACAGCCACAGCGCGGGGACGGCGACGAGGTAGCGCGCGAGCACGCCCAGCGCGCGGTACACGGCGCCCACGGCCGACGCGATCCCCGCGCCCACGCCCCGCAGCACCCACAGCACCGCGTGCCCCACCGGGGTGAGGACCCGCCGGTAGACCCACCCGAACCCGTGCCCGGCCGGCGTCAGCACCCACCGGTACACCCATGCCGCCGGGACGACGACACAGACCTTCCCCAGCCAGGCCAGCCCCTTCGCCACGGGCACGACGACGTACCGCCACAGCCCCACGAAGGGCCACACGAAGACCGCGCGACCCAGCCAGAGCAGGGCCCGCCCGGCCGGCCGCAGCACCGTGCGGTTCAGGAACCGCGCCCCGGCGGCCAGCGCGTCCCACACCATCCGCACCGGCACGACCAGCACCAGCGTCACGATCCGCACCGGCATCCGGATCGCGACGACGAGGCACCCCTCGCCCTGCGCCGGCTGCCGCCCACCGTACGCCGGGCGCCCGGGCCCCTCGGGCGGCGCGGGGCTCTCGGCGGGCTGTTTCTGCAGTTCCATACCGGTGTAGACGCGCCCGCGCCCCGTCCGGATGCACCCGGTACGGCAACCGGTCCCGGCCGGCCCGCCCGGGCACCCCGGGCCCGCCGCACGGCCACCGCCCCTACCCGTCCCGCGCCGCCCCCCGGACGCACGCCGCCCCGCCCGGGCGGGACCCGGACGGGGCGTGCGAGGCGGCCTGCGCGGCCGGGGTCAGCCGGCGCTGGGCGCGGCGTTCTTGACCGTCAGCGGCAGCAGCTTCTTGCCCGTCGGGCCGATCTGGATGTGGGTGTCCATCTGCGGGCAGACGCCGCAGTCGAAGCACGGCGTCCAGCGGCAGTCCTCGACCTCGGTCTCGTCGAGGGCGTCCTGCCAGTCCTCCCAGAGCCAGTCCTTGTCGAGGCCGGAGTCGAGGTGGTCCCAGGGCAGGACCTCCTCGTAGCCGCGCTCCCGGGTGGTGTACCAGTCGACGTCCACGCCGTACGGCGCCAGCGCCTTCTCCGCGCAGCTCATCCAGCGGTCGTAGGAGAAGTGCTCGCGCCAGCCGTCGAACCGGCCGCCGTCCTCGTACACGGCCCGGATGACCGCGCCGACCCGGCGGTCGCCGCGCGACAGCAGGCCCTCGACGATGCCGGGCTTGCCGTCGTGGTACCGGAAGCCGATGGAGCGGCCGTACTTCTTGTCGCCGCGGATCTTGTCGCGCAGCTTGGCCAGCCGGGCGTCCGTCTCCTCGGCCGAGAGCTGCGGCGCCCACTGGAAGGGGGTGTGGGGCTTGGGCACGAAACCGCCGATGGAGACGGTGCAGCGGATGTCGTTCGAACCCGACACCTCGCGGCCCTTCTGGATCACGCGGGTGGCCATGTCGGCGATCTGGAGGACGTCCTCGTCCGTCTCGGTCGGCAGGCCGCACATGAAGTACAGCTTCACCTGCCGCCAGCCGTTGCCGTAGGCCGTGGCGACCGTCCGGATGAGGTCTTCCTCGGAGACCATCTTGTTGATGACCTTGCGGATGCGCTCGCTGCCGCCCTCCGGGGCGAAGGTCAGGCCGGAGCGGCGGCCGTTCCTGGTCAGCTCGTTGGCCAGGTCGATGTTGAAGGCGTCCACGCGGGTCGACGGCAGCGACAGGCCGATCTTGTCATCGGCGTAGCGGTCCGCCAGGCCCTTGGCGATGTCGCCGATCTCGGAGTGGTCGGCGCTGGACAGCGAGAGCAGGCCGACCTCCTCGAAGCCGGTCGCGTTCAGCCCCTTCTCGACCATCTCGCCGATGCCGGTGATGGACCGCTCGCGCACCGGGCGGGTGATCATGCCGGCCTGGCAGAAGCGGCAGCCGCGGGTGCAGCCGCGGAAGATCTCCACCGACATCCGCTCGTGGACCGTCTCGGCCAGCGGCACCAGCGGCTGCTTGGGGTACGGCCACTCGTCCAGGTCCATCACCGTGTGCTTGGACACACGCCACGGCACACCGGACCGGTTGGGCACCACACGGGCGATCCGGCCGTCCGGCAGGTACTCGACGTCGTAGAAGCCGGGGACGTAGACCCCGCCCGTCTTCGCCAGGCGCAGCAGCAGCTCCTCGCGCCCGCCGGGGCGGCCCTCCGCCTTCCAGGCGCGGATGATCGCGGTGACCTCCAGCACGGCCTGCTCGCCGTCGCCGATGATCGCGCAGTCGATGAAGTCGGCGATCGGCTCGGGGTTGAACGCGGCGTGCCCGCCGGCCATCACGATCGGGTCGTCCAGCCCCCGGTCGCGGGCCTCCAGCGGGATGCCGGCCAGCTCCAGGGCGGCCAGCATGTTCGTGTACCCCAGCTCCGTGGAGAACGACAGGCCGAACACGTCGAAGGCGCGCACCGGCCGGTGGCTGTCGACCGTGAACTGCGGGACGCCGTGCTCCCGCATCAGCGCCTCCAGGTCGGGCCACACGCTGTAGGTGCGCTCGGCCAGGACGCCCTCCTGCTCGTTGAGGACCTCGTAGAGGATCATGACGCCCTGGTTGGGCAGTCCGACCTCGTAGGCGTCGGGGTACATCAGCGCCCAGCGGACGTCGCAGGAGTCCCAGTCCTTGACCGTGGAGTTGAGCTCTCCGCCGACGTACTGGATCGGCTTCTGCACATGCGGGAGCAGAGCTTCGAGCTGCGGGAACACAGACTCGGCGGCTTCGGCAGGCATCTCGCGGAACCTTCGTGTGCTGGCTGGGGTACCCCCGGCCGGAGGCTGGGGGCGGGTGACCATCAAGCGTAACGCGCCGGCGGAGCTGTCCCGACCGCGCCCGCCGGGCGGCGGCCCAGGGACGTGGCGCTCACGCCGACATGGGCCGCTGCACGGTGATCGACTGCAACAACCCCACCGCTATCCACACGGCGAACATCGACGACCCGCCGTAGGAGACGAACGGCAGCGGCAGCCCGGTCACCGGCATGATGCCCAGCGTCATGCCGATGTTCTCGAACGCCTGGAAGGCGAACCAGGCGACGATCCCGGCGGCGACGATGGTGCCGTACAGGTCGCTGGTCTCGCGGGCGATGCGGCAGGCGCGCCACAGCACCACGCCCAGCAGCAGGATGATGAACCCGGCCCCGACGAAGCCCAGCTCCTCGCCGGCCACGGTGAAGACGAAGTCGGTCTGCTGCTCGGGCACGAACTGCCCCGTCGTCTGCGAGCCGTGGAACAGCCCGGAGCCGGTGAGGCCGCCGGAGCCGATCGCGATCCGCGCCTGGTTGGTGTTGTAGCCGACGCCCGCCGGATCGAGCTCGGGGTTGGCGAACGCCGCGAAGCGGTTGATCTGGTACTCGTCGAGGATTCCCAGCTGCCAGACCGCGACCGCGCCGACGGCGCCGGCACCGAGCAGCCCGAAGACCCACCGGTTGGAGGCGCCGGAGGCGAGCAGCACGCCCAGCACGATGACGACCATCACCATGACCGACCCGAGGTCGGGCATGAGCATCACGATCAGCATGGGGACGGTGGCCAGCGCGAGCGCCTGGATCACCGTGCGGTGGTCGGGGTAGGGCTTGTCCCCCGCGTCGACCCGGGCCGCCAGCAGCATGGCCATGCCCAGGATGATCGTGACCTTGACGAACTCCGACGGCTGCACGGAGAACCCGCCGCCGAGCTGGATCCAGGAGTGGGCGCCGTTGACCGTCGAGCCGAGCGGCGTCAGCACGAGCAGGATCAGGAAGACGGACGCCCCGTACAGCAGCGGCACCGCCGTCCGCAGCGTCCGGTGGCCCAGCCACACCGTGGCGATCATCAGGGCGATGCCGATGCCGGTGTTGAGCAGGTGGCGGACGAGGAAGAAGTAGGGGTCGCCCTGGTTGAGCTCGGTGCGGTTGCGGGTCGCCGAGTAGACCAGCACCGCGCCGATCAGGGAGAGCGCCGTCGCGGACAGCAGTATCGGCCAGTCCAGGCGGCGCGCGACCGAGTCGCGGGCGAAGACCCGCGTCCACCCGGCGCGCTCGGGCCCGTACCCGGAGACCTGGAAGCCGTTCGCCCCGCTCATGCGCACCTCCTGCGGCCGCGGGTCCCCGTGCGGGCCCCCGCGCCCGTGCCCGTGGTGCCCCCGCGGCCTGCCCCGCGCCGGCGCCGTCGCGTCTGCCGGTTCTCCGCCGCCGGGGTGGCCACGGTGGCCGCGTCGTCCTGCGGCTGCCCGCCGTCCGCCGGCGCCTCCTCGTCCTGCCCGGTGGCCCGCTCCCGTTCCACGGGATCCTCGGCGATCTTCGGGGCGGCGATGGTCCCGTCCGGCTTGATCTCGGGCAGGCTCTTCGCCGGCTCGGGCAGCAGCGCCTTCTTCCGGTCGATGGAGCCGTCCTCCTGGACGCCGTAGAGCGCGTCGTAGATCTTGCGGACGGCCGGTCCGGAGGCCCCGGAGCCCGTACCGCCCTGGGAGATCGTCATGACGATCGCGTAGTCGTCGGTGTACGTGGCGAACCACGAGGTGGTCTGCTTGCCGTAGACCTCGGCGGTACCGGTCTTGGCGTGCATCGGGATCTCGTCCTGGGGCCAGCCGCCGAACCGCCAGGCGGCCGTGCCGCGGGTGGCGACGCCGGCGAGGGCGGCGTCCATCTTGTCGCGCGTGGCGTCGCTTATGGGCAGCCTGCCGTGCGCCTCGGGCTCGATCTCGCTGACCTTCCTGCCGTCGGCGCTGACGATGGCCTTGCCGATGCTCGGGGTGTACAGGGTGCCCCCGTTGGAGATGGCCGCGTAGATGGTGGCCATCTGAATCGGCGTCACGAGCGTGTCGCCCTGGCCGATGGAGTAGTTGATCTCGTCACCGGCGCGCATCTTGTTGCCCTCGACGCAGTTCTCGTACGCGATCTTCTCCACGTACGAGCCGTCCTTCTTGCCCGTCTTGCACCAGGCGTCCTTGTTGGCCTCCCAGTACCTCTGCTTCCACTCCCGGTCCGGGACCCGGCCGGAGACCTCGTTGGGCAGGTCGATGCCGGTCTCCTTGCCCAGGCCGAACCGGTGGGCGGCCTTGAAGAAGTGGTCCTTGGGCCGGCCCTTGGGGCTGGTGCCGCCGTCCTTCTTCCACTCCTGGTGGGCCAGCCGGTAGTAGACGGTGTCGCAGGAGACCTCCAGGGCCCGGCCCAGGTCGATCGCGCCGTAGTTCGCCGACTCGAAGTTCTTGAAGACCTGGCCGCCGACGCTGTACGCGCTGGAGCACTGGTAGCTGCCGTCGAAGTCGTAGCCCGCCTCGACGGCCGCGGCGGTGGAGACCACCTTGAAGATGGAGCCGGGGGCCGCCTGACCCTGTATGGCGCGGTTGAGCAGCGGGTAGTTGGAGTTCTTCCCGGTGAGCTTCTTGTAGTCGGCGGAGGAGATGCCGCCGACCCAGGCGTTGGGGTCGTAGGTCGGGTTGGAGGCCATGGCGACCACACGGCCGGTCCGGGCCTCCATGACCACGACCGCGCCGGAGTCGGCCTTGTAGGTGGTGCCGGTGTTGCGGTCGTACTCCTTGCGGGCCGCCTTCATCGCCTCGTTCAGCTCGTATTCGGCGACCCGCTGCACCCGGGCGTCGATGCTGGTGACGAGGTTGGAGCCGGGCTGGGCCGCGTCGGACTCGGCCTTGCCGATGACCCGGCCGAGGTTGTCGACCTCGTACCGGGTGACCCCGGCCTTGCCGCGGAGCTGCTTGTCGTACTGGCGTTCCAGCCCGGAGCGGCCGACCTGGTCGGAGCGCAGGTACGGCGACTCGCTGTCCTGGGCCTGCTTGATCTCCTCGTCCGTCACGGGCGAGAGGTAGCCCAGCACCTGGGCGGTGTTGGCCTCGCCGGGGCTCGGGTAGCGGCGCACGGCCTGCGGCTCGGCGGTGATGCCGGGGAAGTCCTCGGCCCGCTCGCGGATCTGCAGGGCCTGCTTGGGCGTGGCCTCGTCGGTGATGGGGATGGGCTGGTACGGCGAGCCGTTCCAGCACGGCTGCGGGGTCTCGGCGTCGCACAGCCGGACCTTCTCCATGACCTCCTGGGGCCGCATGCCGAGGACGCCGGCCAGCTTGGTGAGGACCGCCTTGCCGTCGTCCTCCATCTTCATCAGGTCGGTGCGGGAGGCGGAGACGACGAGCCGGGTCTCGTTGTCGGCCAGCGGCACCCCGCGCGCGTCCAGGATGGAGCCGCGTACGGCGGGCTGGACGACCTGCTGGACGTGGTTGCCGGAGGCCTTCTCGGCGTACTCCTCGCCCTCGCGGATCTGGAGGTACCACAGCCGGCCCCCGAGGGTGCCGAGGAGGGAGAGGACGAGGACCTGGATGACGACGAGCCGGATCTGGACCCGTGGACTGCGCCCGGTCTCGGGAATGTTGGTCACCGCTGCTGCGTCCCCCTCTCGGTGTGTGTGCGTGTCCTGCCCTGCCCTGCGCCCCGCCCGCCCGGCGGTGCGGCCACCGTCGCCGTCGTCACAGCCGCTTGACCCCCTTGATGCGCCCGGCGCGGGCCACCCGGGCCCGGGCTGCCTTCACCCGCAGCCCGTTGCGCTGGCCGCCGATGCGCAGCCCGGTGCCGCCGGCGACCCAGCCGGTGGAGATGTCGGTGGTCTGGGCGGCGGAGGCGGTCTCGGCGAGCGGGTCGTTCTCGGTGCGCCGGGCCAGGGCCATGATCCCGGGGACGACGAAGGGGGCGAGCAGCAGGTCGTACAGGGCGGCCGTGAACAGCAGGCCGGGCAGGCCGACGTGGCGGGCGGCGGTGTCGCCGACCAGGGCGCCGACGCCCGCGTACAGCAGGGTGGAGACGGCGGCGGCGACCACCACCACGGCCATCGGGCCGGCGGCGGACTTCAGCCGGCCGTTCTCGGGCTTGACGAGGCCGGCGAGATAGCCGACGACGCACAGCACCAGGGCGTAGCGGCCGGCGGCGTGGTCGGCGGGCGGGGCCAGGTCGGCGAGGAGTCCGGCGCCGAAGCCGACGAGGGCACCGCCGACGTGGCCGTAGACCAGGGCGAGGCCGAGGACGGTGAGCAGCAGCAGGTCGGGGACGGCGCCGGGCAGGTGGAGCCGGGCCAGGACGCTGACCTGGATCACCAGGGCGACGACGACCAGCGAGACGGAGAGCAGGATCCGGTTGACGCGCATGGGCATTGGCTCCTACTGCTCGGGCTCGGCCGGGTACCGGCCGTCGGCGGGCGCCTGGGCGGACGGGGTCACGGTCACCGTCACGGTCGGCGTGGGGACCGGCCGGGGCTCGGCCGGGAGCACCGTGTCGCGGGGGTCCTTGCGGGGGGCCTGGACGACGACGCCCACGACGTCGAGCTTGGTGAAGCCCACGTACGGCGTGACGTACAGGGTGCGGGTCAGGCCGCCGCCGGAGGGGTCGACGCGGGAGACCACGCCGACGGGGACGCCGGGCACGAACGGCTTGTCGGCCTGGGAGCCGAAGGTGACGAGGCGGTCGCCCTTCTTGACCTCGGCCTTGCCGTTGAGGAGTTCGACGCGCAGCGGCCGGTCGCCCTGGCCGGAGGCGAAGCCGAGTTCGTCGCTGCCCTCCAGGCGGGTGCCGACGGTGAAGTCGGGGTCGCTCGCGAGCAGCACGGTGGAGGTGTCCGGGCCGACGGTCGTCACGCGTCCCACCAGGCCGTCGCCGTTGAGGACGGTCATGTCCCGCTTGATGCCGTCGTTGGCGCCGACGTCGATGGTGATGGTCCAGGAGAAGCCCTGGGCCGCTCCTATGGCGATGACCTGGGCGCCCTTGATGCCGTACTGCCCCTTGCCGGCGATCTTGAGCATGCTGTCGAGCTGCTTGAGGCGGCTGCGGCTGCGGTCGTCGCTGCCCAGCTTCGCCTTCAGGGCCGCGTTCTCCTTCTCCAGCTCGGCGAGCCGGTCATGGCGCCGGCCGGAGTCGCGGATCGCGGCGACCGCGTTGCCGACCGGGTCGACCGCGGCCGACACCCCGTTCTCGATCGGGCCGAAGACGGTGGCCGCGGCATGCCGGGCACCGTCGACCGGTGAGTCCTCCCCGCCGCGGATGTCCACCGTGATCAGCGCGAACGCGATGGCGATCAGCAGCACCAGGAGCAGCCGGCTCTCTTTCGTGTCCCTCACGTGCGGCGGCCGTGCCTTCCTCGTCGGAATTCGGGATGGATGGCGAATTCGCTGGTATCGGCGATATGGGGATGGAGCGATGCCGAAACCGCCGCGCCTCCCGGTGCGACCCGGGCGGTCAGGCGGTCTCGTGTTTTCCGTCTCTCGTCTCTATATCAACGATCCGCCGCACGAGCGCAGATCGTCTCGTACGGCGGAACCGGGCGGCGCGTCATCTGCGCGGCTGGGCGTCCAGGACCTGCTGGAGCGCCTCGAACTCCTCGACGCACTTGCCGGAGCCGAGCGCCACGCTGTCCAGCGGGTCCTCGGCGATGTGGATCGGCATGCCGGTCTCCCGGCGCAGCCGCTCGTCCAGGCCCCGCAGCAGCGCGCCGCCGCCGGTCAGGACGATGCCCCGGTCCATGATGTCGCCGGACAGCTCCGGCGGACACTTGTCGAGCGTGGTCTTGACGGCGTCGACGATGGCGTTGACGGGTTCCTCGATCGCCTTGCGCACTTCGGCGGCGGAGATGACGACGGTCTTCGGCAGCCCGGAGACGAGGTCCCGGCCGCGGATTTCGGTGTGCTCGTCGGTGTCGAGGTCGTACGCCGAACCGATCGTGATCTTGATCTGCTCGGCCGTGCGCTCACCCAGAAGAAGGCTGTACTCCTTCTTCACGTGCTGGATGATCGCGTTGTCCAGCTCGTCGCCCGCCACGCGGATGGACTGGGCGGTGACGATGCCGCCGAGGGAGATGACCGCGACCTCCGTGGTGCCGCCGCCGATGTCGACCACCATGTTGCCCGTCGCCTCGTGGACCGGCAGGCCGGAGCCGATGGCCGCGGCCATGGGCTCCTCGATGATGTGCACCTGCCGGGCGCCGGCCTGGGACGACGCCTCGATGACGGCGCGGCGCTCGACGCCGGTGATGCCGGAGGGCACACAGACGACGACCCGCGGACGAGCCAGATACCGCCGCTTGTGGATCTTCAGGATGAAGTAGCGGAGCATCCGCTCGGTGATCTCGAAGTCGGCGATGACACCGTCCTTCAGCGGACGCACGGCAACGATGTTGCCGGGCGTGCGCCCGATCATCTTCTTCGCTTCGGCACCGACCGCGAGGATGCCACCGGTGTTGGTGTTGATCGCGACGACGGACGGCTCGTTGAGTACGATCCCACGACCCCTGACGTACACCAGCGTGTTGGCGGTCCCGAGGTCGACAGCCATGTCACGGCCGATGAACGACATTGAGTTCCCCATCAGGATTCGACTGGCCTTCCCACGAGCTTATGACAGCTTTTCAGGTCGGCGAGGTGGGTGCTGTGACGTGAATGCTTCCATCGTAGACGCGCTCTCACGGACACAGCGCGAGGGTCTCCGCCATTGTCAGCAGATGGCGTACCGCCTCGCTTGTGGAGACGGTCCAACGGAGGCATTCGTTCCCCCGATCGGCACGCATATGTCACAGGGCGGTCGCGCGTGCGCGACCGCCCAGGTCAGATGGGCCATTTGGCTGACAGACCGTCAGAAAAAAGGGATCTTCGAAAGAATCAGACGCGACCGGGGAAGAAGATCTTCAGCTCGCGCTCGGCGGACTCCTCGGAGTCGGAGGCGTGGATCAGGTTCTCCCGGACGATCACGCCGTAGTCCCCGCGGATGGAGCCGGCCGGCGCCGCGATCGGGTCGGTGGGACCGGCGAGCTGCCGGACGCCCTCGATGACCCGCTCGCCCTCGACGATCATGGCCACGACCGGCCCGGAGGCCATGAAGGCCACCAGCGGCTCGTAGAACGGCTTGCCCTTGTGCTCGCCGTAGTGCTGCTCCAGGGTCTCGGCGTCCAGCGTGCGCAGCTCCAGCGCGGTGATCTGCCAGCCGGCCTTGCGCTCGATACGGCTGATGATCTCGCCGGTCAGGCCACGACGGACGGCGTCGGGCTTGAGGAGGACGAGGGTGCGCTGGGTCACGGCGGGGACTCCTTCGGATCGCAGGGTGTGCGGGGTCACGAGCGTACCCGGCGCCCCCGGGGACCTGTTACGCAGCGTCAGGCACGCGGCCCTCAGACCGCGTCCGGGGCCTCGGCCTGGGCCGCGAATCTCGCCTTGGCCTCGTCGATCTTCCGCCCGTAGTGCACCGACGCCCACCACAGGGCGGCGAAGACCGCCCCCATGAAGAACATCGTCGGCACGACGAAACCGGCGGCGACCAGCGCGATCTGCAGGGCCCAGCCGAGCGCGATCCCGCCGGGCCGGGTGACCAGCCCGCACAGCACCAGGCACAGGAACATCGCGATCCCGCTGACCGTCCACACCGCCGCCATGGACAGGTCCGGGTCCTTCATGGCGACCAGCCCGGCGAAGCCGATGACCATGAACTCGCCGATCAAGGTCGAGGAGCACAGCGTACGCACGGGATGTCAGCCCCTTCCCAGCAGCAGTCGGGCCTCGCCGACGGTGATGACGGAACCGGTGACGAGCACGCCGCCGCCGGCGAACTCGCCCTCCTCCTCGGCCAGCGTGATGGCGGCCTCCAGCGCGTCCGGCAGCCGCGGCTCGACCTGCACGCGCTCCTCGCCGAACACCTCGACCGCGACCGCGGCCAGCGCGTCGGCGTCCATGGCGCGGTGGCTGGAGTTCTGGGTGACGACGACCTCGGCGAAGACCGGTTCGAACGCCTCCAGCAGCCCCCGCACGTTCTTGTCGGCGCTCGCGCCGACGACCCCGATGAGCCGGCTGAACTGGAACGCCTCCCCGATCGCGTCCGCGGTCACCCGCGCGCCCGCCGGATTGTGGGCGGCGTCGAGCACCACGGTCGGCGAACGGCGGACCACTTCCAGCCGCCCCGGCGAGGAGACGGCGGCGAACGCCTTGCGCACGGTGTCGACATCCAGCGGCTCGGCGCGCTGGGCGCCCACGCCGAAGAACGCCTCGACGGCGGCGAGCGCCACGGCCGCGTTGTGCGCCTGGTGGGCGCCGTGCAGCGGCAGGTACACGTCGGTGTACTCGCCGCCCAGGCCCCGCAGCGTCAGCAGTTGCCCGCCGACGGCCACCTGCCGGGCCACCACCCCGAACTCCAGGCCCTCGCGGGCCACGGTGGCGTCCACGTCCACGGCCTTCTTCAGCAGCGCCTGCGCCGCGTCCACCGGCTGCTGGGCCAGGACCACGGTGGCGTCCTGCTTGATGATGCCGGCCTTCTCGGCCGCGATCTCGGCGGTCGTCGAGCCGAGCCGGTCGGTGTGGTCCAGGTCGATGGGGGTCACGACGGCCACGTCACCGTCGATGACGTTGGTGGCGTCCCAGCTCCCGCCCATGCCGACCTCGACGACGGCCACGTCGACGGGGGCGTCGGCGAAGGCGGCGTACGCCATCCCGGTGAGCACCTCGAAGAAGGACAGCCGGTACTCCTGCTGCCCGTCGACCATCTCGACGTAGGGCTTGACGTCCTGGTACGTCTCGATGAACCGCTCGGCGGAGATCGGCGCGCCGTCCAGGCTGATCCGCTCGGTGATCGACTGCACGTGCGGCGAGGTGTAGCGCCCGGTGCGCAGGTCGAAGGCGCCGAGCAGGGCCTCGATCATGCGGGCGGTGGAGGTCTTGCCGTTCGTCCCCGTGATGTGGATGGAGGGGTACGTCCGCTGCGGCTCGCCCAGCACGTCCATCAGCGCGGCGATCCGGCTGACCGACGGCTCCAGCTTGGTCTCGCCCCAGCGGGTGGCGAGCTCCGCCTCGACCTCCCGCAGGGCCTTGTCGACCTCCGGGTCCTCCGGGCGCGCGGGCACGTCGGCCTGCGGCGGACCGCCCTGGGTGCGCAGGGTCCGGCTGCCGGCCTCGATGACCGCGAGGTCGGGGTCGCGATCGGTCTCGGCCTCGATGATCTCCTCGAAGGAGTCGGCCGGGCCGGGCTGCTCGCTGCTGTCGTGCGGGGGGAGCTCACTCACGGTGCCCAGTCTACGGAGCCCCGCGGGCAGAGGACGGCGAAGGCCCCCGGAGCCGCGGCTTTCGGGGGCCTTCGTGTACGCGGACGCGCCGGGGGCGCCTACGCCTGCGGCAGCCGGTCGAGCTGCGCCTGGATCCGGGCGATGTCCTCGTCCGCCTTGGCGAGCCGCGTGCGGATCTTCTCCACCACCTGGTCGGGCGCCTTGGCGAGGAACGCCTCGTTGCCCAGCTTCGCCGTGGCCTGCGCCTTCTCCTTCTCGGCGGCGGCCAGGTCCTTGGCCAGGCGCTTGCGCTCCGCCGCCACGTCGATCGCGCCGGACAGGTCCAGCGCGACCTCCACTCCCGCGACGGGGAGGGTGGCCGTGGCGGTGAAGGCGTCGCCCTCCGGCTGGAGCCGCAGGAGCTGCCGGATGGCCGGCTCGTGCGGGGCGAGGGCGGTGCCCTCCAGGGACAGCCGGGCCGGGACCCGCTGACCGGGCTGGAGGCCCTGGTCGGCGCGGAAGCGGCGGACCTCGGTGATGAGCGACTGGAGCGTGGCGATCTCCCGCTCGGCGGCCTCGTCCCGGAATCCGGAGTCCGCGGGCCAGTCGGCGATCACGACCGACTCGCCGCCGGTGAGCGTGGTCCACAGCGTCTCGGTGACGAAGGGCACGACCGGGTGCAGCAGCCGCAGGGTGACGTCCAGGACCTCGCCGAGGACGCGCTTGCCGACCTCGGCGGCCTCGCCGCCCGCCTGGAAGGTCGTCTTGGACAGCTCGACGTACCAGTCGAAGACCTCGTCCCACGCGAAGTGGAACAGCGTGTCGGACAACTTGGCGAACTGGTAGTCGTCGTAGTAGGCGTCGACCTCGGCGACCACCGAGTTCAGCCGGGAGAGGATCCACCGGTCCGTGGCCGACATCTTCGACGCGTCCGGCAGCGGGCCCTGGACCGTCGCGCCGTTCATCAGCGCGAAGCGGGTGGCGTTCCAGATCTTGTTGGCGAAGTTGCGGGAGCCCTGGACCCAGTCCTCGCCGATCGGGACGTCGACGCCCGGGTTGGCGCCGCGCGCGAGGGTGAAGCGGAGCGCGTCGGAGCCGTACTTGTCCATCCAGTCCAGCGGGTTGACCACGTTCCCGAAGGACTTCGACATCTTCTTGCCGTTCTGGTCACGGACCATGCCGTGCAGGGCGATGGTGTGGAACGGCGGGGTGCCGTCCATCGCGTACAGGCCGAACATCATCATCCGGGCGACCCAGAAGAAGAGGATGTCGTAGCCGGTGACCAGGACGGAGTTGGGATAGAACTTCGCGAGGCTCTCGGTCTGCTCCGGCCAGCCCAGCGTGGAGAACGGCCACAGGCCGGAGGAGAACCAGGTGTCCAGGACGTCGGCGTCCTGGTGCCAGCCCTCGCCGCTGGGCGGCTCCTCGTCCGGGCCGACGCAGACGACCTCGCCCTCGGGCCCGTACCAGACCGGGATGCGGTGGCCCCACCAGAGCTGGCGCGAGATGCACCAGTCGTGGAGGTTGTCGACCCAGTCGAAGTAGCGCTTCTCCATCTCCTGCGGATGGATCTTGACCTTGCCCTCGCGCACCGCGTCGCCGGCCGCCTTGGCGAGCGGGCCGACCTTGACCCACCACTGCATGGACAGCCGCGGCTCGATGGTGGTCTTGCAGCGCGAGCAGTGGCCGACCGAGTGGACGTAGGGGCGCTTCTCGGCGACGATCCGGCCCTCGGCGCGCAGCGCGCCGACGATGGCGGAGCGGGCCTCCAGCCGGTCCAGGCCCTGGAAGGGGCCGTGCGCGGTGATGACCGCGTGCTCGTCCATGACGGCGATGGCGGGCAGGTCGTGGCGCTGGCCGATCTCGAAGTCGTTCGGGTCGTGGGCCGGGGTGACCTTGACCGCGCCGGTGCCGAACTCCGGGTCGACGTGCTCGTCGGCGACGACGGGGATGCGGCGGCCGGTGAGCGGCAGCTCGATCTCGGTGCCGACGAGGTGCCGGTAGCGCTCGTCGTCGGGGTGGACGGCGACGGCGGTGTCACCGAGCATCGTCTCGGCGCGGGTGGTCGCGACGACGATGGAGGAGTCGCCCTCGCCGTAACGGATGGAGACGAGCTCGCCGTCGTCGTCCTGGTACTCCACCTCGATGTCGGAGATGGCCGTCAGACAGCGCGGGCACCAGTTGATGATGCGCTCGGCGCGGTAGATCAGCTCGTCGTCGTAGAGCCGCTTGAAGATGGTCTGGACCGCCTGGGACAGGCCCTCGTCCATGGTGAAGCGCTCGCGCGACCAGGCCACGCCGTCACCGAGGCGGCGCATCTGGCCGGAGATCTGGCCGCCGGACTCGGCCTTCCACCGCCACACCCGCTCGACGAACGCCTCGCGGCCCAGGTCGTGCCGGGACTTGCCCTCCTTGGCCAGCTCCCGCTCGACGACGTTCTGCGTGGCGATGCCGGCGTGGTCCATGCCGGGCTGCCACAGCGTCTCGTAGCCCTGCATCCGCTTGCGGCGGGTGAGGGCGTCGATCAGCGTGTGCTCGAAGGCGTGGCCCAGGTGCAGGCTGCCGGTGACGTTCGGCGGGGGGATGACGACGGTGTACGGCGGCTTGTCGCTGCCGGCGTCCGCCTCGAAGTAGCCCCGTTCTACCCAGCGCTCGTACAGCTTCCCCTCTACCTCGGCCGGCGTGTACTGGGTCGGCAGTTCGGTCGTGGGCGCTTGCTGCGGCTGCTGAGTGTTCTCGGTCACGGGGGTCAGTTTAGAGGTGTCACGACCCGGTGCCGAAACGCGATTCCTTTGTAACGGTGCGGCCCCCCGGTGCCCTGGACACGTCAGCTCTGCGCCAGGATGTCAGCGACGCACCAGCATCTGGAGGGGTACCCAGTAATGAGCTACAACCAGCCGGGCCCGTACGGCGGGCAGCAGCCCCAGCAGCCCGGACCGTACGGCCAGCCGGGTCCCTACGGCCAGCCGCCGCAGGTTCCCCAGCCCGGTTACGGCCAGCCGCCGCAGGCCCCTCAGCCCGGCTACGGCTACCCCTCGCAGACGCCCCCCGCACCGCCCCAGCCCTGTCTCTTATACACCTCTGACGCTGCCGACGAAGCTAGAAGTGTAGATCTCGGTGGTGGG
>NZ_WYCT01000150.1 GCF_011008945.1 Streptomyces harenosi | reverse complement strand
CCCCCGCCCCCGTCCGACGCGCGCCTGGCGCAGACCCCGGCCCGTCACGACCTGACCCGCGAGCAGTTCTACTTCGTCCTGCCGGACCGCTTCGCCAACGGCGACAGCCGCAACGACAGGGGCGGCCTGACCGGCTCCCGCCTCACCACCGGCTTCGACCCCACCGACAAGGGCTTCTACCAGGGCGGCGACCTCAAGGGCCTGACCAAGCGGCTCGACTACATCAAGGGCCTCGGCACCACCGCCCTGTGGCTGGCGCCGATCTTCAAGAACCAGCCCGTGCAGGGCACCGGAGCCGACGCCTCCGCCGGCTACCACGGCTACTGGATCACCGACTTCACCCAGGTCGACCCGCACTTCGGCACCAATGAGGAGCTGGAGACCCTCATCGACAAGGCCCACGCCAAGGGCATGAAGGTCTTCTTCGACGTCATCACCAACCACACCGCCGACGTCGTCGACTACGAGGAGAAGTCCTACGGCTACCTCTCCAAGGGCGCCTTCCCGTACCTGACGAAGGACGGCGAGCCCTTCGACGACGCCGACTACGCGGACGGCACCCGCGCCTTCCCCGAGGTCCACGCCGGCTCCTTCCCGCGCACCCCGGTGGTGCCCGCCGCCAAGAAGGACCTCAAGGTGCCCTCCTGGCTCAACGACCCGGCGATGTACCACAACCGGGGCGACTCCACCTGGGCCGGCGAGTCCGCCACCTACGGCGACTTCAACGGCCTGGACGACCTGTGGACCGAGCGTCCCGAGGTCGTCGAGGGCATGGAGAGGATCTACCGGCGCTGGGTGCGCGACTTCGACATCGACGGCTTCCGGATCGACACCGTCAAGCACGTCAACATGGAGTTCTGGACCCAGTGGGCGACCGCGCTGGACGCCTACGCCGCGAAGAGGGGCCGCGACGACTTCTTCATGTTCGGCGAGGTGTACTCCGCCGACACCGCCGTCACCGCCCCCTACGTCACCCAGGGCCGCCTCGACTCCACCCTCGACTTCCCCTTCCAGGACGCGGCCCGCGCCTACGCCTCCCAGGGCGGCAGCGCCAGGAAGCTCGCGTCCGTCTTCGGTGACGACTGGAAGTACACGACCGACAAGGCCAACGCCTACGAACAGGTCACCTTCCTCGGCAACCACGACATGGGCCGCATCGGCGCCTTCCTGCGGCAGGACGACCCGGACGCCACCGACGCCCGACTGCTGAAGAAGGCGAAGCTCGCCAACGAGCTGATGTTCCTCAGCCGGGGCAACCCGGTGGTCTACTACGGCGACGAGCAGGGCTTCACCGGGGCGGGCGGCGACAAGGACGCCCGCCAGCCGATGTTCGCCTCCCGCAGCGCCGACTACCTGGACGACGACCAGCTCGGCACCGACCGCACCCACGCCGAGGACGCCTACGACACCCGGGCACCGCTCTACCGGCAGATCAGCGCGCTCGCCCAGCTCCGCAAGGCCCACCCGGCCCTGGCCGACGGCGTCCAGACCGAGCGCCACGCCGACGACGGCCCCGGCGTCTACGCCTTCTCCCGCACCGACGCGAAGACCGGCACCGAGTACGTCGTCGCCTTCAACAACGCGCAGTCGGCCCGGACCACGACCTTCGCGACCGGCTCCGCCGACATGACCTTCCGCGGCCTGTACGGCACCGACGCCACGGCGCGCACGGACGCCGGCAAGAAGATCACCGTCACCGTGCCGGCCGGCTCCGCCATCGTCCTCAAGGCCACGGGCCGGCCCGCGAAGCCCGCCACCGAGCCGACGATCACCCTGAAGGCCCCCGCCCCCGGCGCCACCGGTACCGCCGAGGTCACGGCCGACGTCGACGGCGGCGGGCTCAACCGGGTCGTCTTCGCCGCCCAGACCGGCGACGGCGCCTGGCGGACGCTCGGCTCCGCCGACCACGCCCCGTACAAGGTCACCCACACCATCGGCGAGGACGTGCCGGCCGGCACCGCGCTGCGCTACAAGGCCGTGGTGATCGACGCCCAGGGCCGCACCGCGAGCGCCACGGCGGCCTCCGTCACCGGCACCCCGCCCGCCGAGGCGCCCCCCACCGCCGCCTCCCGCGACTACGCGATCGTCCACTACAAGCGCCCCGACGGGAACTACGCCGACTGGGGCCTGTACGCCTGGGGCGACCTCGCCGACGGCGAGGCCACCGAATGGCCCCGCAGCCACCCCTTCACCGGCCGCGACGCCTACGGCGCCTTCGCCTACGTCAAGCTGAAGCCGGGCGCCTCGAACGTCGGTTTCCTGGTCGTCGACGGGCAGGGGAACAAGGACGTCTCCGCCGACCGGAGCATCGACGTCACCCGGACCGGCGAGGTCTGGATCGAGCAGGGCGAGGAGACCGTCCGCACCGAGCGGCCCGCCGCCGACTACCCGGCGCCGGACACGTCCAAGGCCGTCCTGCACTACCACCGCCCCGACGGCGACTACGACGGCTGGGGCCTGCACGTGTGGGGCGGCGCCGCCGAGCCCACCGACTGGTCGAACCCCCTGAAGCCGGTGAAGACTGACTCCTATGGCGCGGTCTTCGAGGTGCCGCTCACCGAGGGTGCCACCAGTCTCGGCTACATCGTCCACAAGGGCGACCAGAAGGACCTGCCCACCGACCAGTCGCTGGACCTCAGGGCGACGGGCCACGAGGTGTGGCTGGTGAGCGGGGAGGAGAAGCACCTGCTGCCGCAGCCCGCCGGCTCCGCGGCCGCCGTCGACCCGACCACCTCCAAGGCGGTCTGGATCGACCGGGACACCGTCGCCTGGAACGGCTCCGAGGGCGCCGCCTCCACCCAGCTCCGTTACTCCCGCACCGGCTCCATCAAGGCCGAGAACTCCGTGCTGACCAGCACCGACGAGCGCTGGCTGCGGCTGCACGAGACGTCGCTCACCGACGCCCAGAAGGCGAAGTTCCCGCACCTGAAGGAGTACGCCGCCTACTCCGTCGACCCGCGCGACCGCGACCGGGTCCGCGAGGCCCTGCGCGGCCAGGTCGTCGCCACCCGCACGGCGGCCAACGGCGCCGTGCTCGCGGCGACCGGCGTGCAGATCGCCGGCGTCCTCGACGACCTGTACGACGCCACCGGCGCCGCCCTCGGCCCCACCTTCCGCCACGGCCGCCCCACCCTCGCCGTCTGGGCCCCCACCGCCCGAAGCGTCTCCCTGGAGCTGGACGGGTCCCTGAAGCCGATGCGCCGGGACGACACCACCGGCGTCTGGTCCGTGACCGGCCCGAAGTCCTGGAAGGGCAAGCCGTACCGGTACGTCGTCGAGGTCTGGGCGCCCAGCGTCCGCCGGATCGTCACCAACAAGGTCACCGACCCGTACGCCCTCGCCCTCACCGCCGACTCCGAGCGCAGCCTCGTCGTCGACCTCGCCGACCCGTCCCTGGCGCCGCGCGGCTGGACGACGTACGACAAGCCGAAGGCCGTCCCCCTGCGCGACGCCCAGATCCAGGAACTGCACATCCGCGACTTCTCCGTCGAGGACCGCACGGCGAAGCACCGGGGCACCTACCTCGCCTTCACCGACAAGGACAGCGACGGCTCGAAGCACCTGAGGAAGCTGGCCCGGGCGGGCACCTCGTACGTGCACCTGCTCCCGGCCTTCGACATCGCCACCATCCCCGAGAAGAAGTCCGGCCAGGCCACCGTCGGCTGCGACCTGGCCGCCCTGCCCGCCGACTCCGCCAAGCAGCAGGAGTGCGTGGCGAAGACGGCCGCCGAGGACGCCTACAACTGGGGCTACGACCCCTTCCACTACACGGTCCCCGAGGGCTCCTACGCCACCGACCCGGACGGCACCGCCCGCACCGTCGAGTTCCGCAAGATGGTCAAGGCGCTCAACGAGGACGGCCTGCGGGTCGTCATGGACGTCGTCTACAACCACACCGCCGCCAGCGGCCAGGCGGACACGTCCGTCCTGGACCGGATCGTCCCTGGCTACTACCAGCGGCTGCTGGCCGACGGCTCGGTGGCGAACAGCACCTGCTGCGCCAACACGGCCACCGAGAACGCCATGATGGGCAAGCTGGTCGTCGACTCCGTGGTCACCTGGGCCAGGCAGTACAAGGTCGACGGCTTCCGCTTCGACCTGATGGGCCACCACCCCAAGGCCAACATCCTCGCCGTCCGCAAGGCCCTGGACGCGCTCACCCCGGAGAAGGACGGCGTCGACGGCAAGAAGATCATCCTGTACGGCGAGGGATGGAACTTCGGCGAGGTCGCCGACGACGCCCGCTTCGAGCAGGCCACCCAGAAGAACATGGCCGGCACCGGCATCGCCACCTTCTCCGACCGCGCCCGCGACGCCGTGCGCGGCGGCGGGCCCTTCGACGCCGACCCCGGCGTCCAGGGCTTCGCCTCCGGCCTGTACACCGACCCCAACGCCTCACCGGCCAACGGCACCCCGGCCGAGCAGAAGGCCCGCCTCCTGCACTACCAGGACCTGATCAAGGTGGGCCTGACCGGCAACCTGGCCGGCTACCGCTTCACCGCCACCGGCGGCCGCGAGGTCACCGGCCGTGAGGTCGACTACAACGGCGCCCCGGCCGGCTACGCCGAGGCACCCGGCGACGCCCTCGCCTACGCCGACGCGCACGACAACGAGACCCTGTTCGACGCGCTCGCCTTCAAGCTGCCCGCCTCGGCGAGCGCCGGCGACCGGGCCCGTATGCAGGTCCTCGCCATGGCGACCGCCGCCCTCTCCCAGGGCCCGGCCCTGAGCCAGGCCGGCACCGACCTGCTGCGCTCCAAGTCCCTGGACCGCAACTCCTACGACAGCGGCGACTGGTTCAACGCGATCCACTGGGACTGCCGGGACGGCAACGGCTTCGGCCGCGGCCTGCCGCCGGCCGCCGACAACGCCGACAAGTGGCCGTACGCCAAGCCCCTGCTCACCACGGTGCGGGTCGGCTGCCCCCAGATCGAGGGCGCCTCGGCGGCCTACCGGGACCTGCTGAGGATCCGGACCAGCGAGAAGGACTTCTCCCTGGCCACCGCCGCACAGGTCCAGTCCCGCCTCTCCTTCCCGCTCTCCGGCCCGGACGAGACACCCGGCGTGATCACCATGCGCCTCGGTGACCTGGTCGTCGTCTTCAACGCCACCCCGCAGCGGCAGGAACAGCGCCTCACCGCGCTCGCCGGGACCGGCTACCGGCTGCACCCGGTGCAGGCCGCCGGCGCGGACCCGGTGGTGAAGGAGTCGGCGTACACCGCGCGGACGGGCACCTTCACCGTGCCGGGGCGGACGGTGGCGGTGTTCTCCCGGACCGGCTGAGCACCGCGCCGCACGGTTAGGGTGAGCCCTGCTGTTCACGAACAGGAGGGCTCATGCCGCAGATCACCGTCGACTACTCCGCCGAGCTGGCGGACGACTTCGACCGGCCCGCCTTCGCGCGGGCCCTGCACACCGCCGTGGTCGACATCGCGGCCGCCAAACCGCCCGCGTGCAAGACCCAGTTCCGCCGCACCGAGCACACCACGGTCGGGCCGGACACCGAGGGGCACGCCGTCGTGCACGTCACCCTGGGGCTGCTCGCCGGCCGCACCGAGGAGACCAAGGTCCGGCTCACCGAGGCCGTGCTGGACCTGCTGCGGCAGTACGTCAAACCGGCCGGCGGCCTCGCCCTGCACGCCTCCGCGGAGGTGCGCGAGCTCGACCCGTCCTACCGGAAGTACGAGCAGGAGGCCTAGGGCACGTCCCGGACGGCCCCGGGGGCGTGCGTCCGGAAGCCCTGGGGGACCAGGGTGGCGAGCCGGGCGGTCAGCTCCCGGAAGGGGCCGCCGGCCGGCTCGTCCGCCAGGACTCGGCGCAGCAGCGCGGCCATCTCCTCGTCGTGGGCGGCGCTCACCGCCACCAGCGCGGCGAAGTCCTGCACGAGCTGGATCTCCAGCTCCGCGCGCGGGAGACGCCGGCCGTCCAGCCAGATCAGCGCCGTCGACTCGGCCAGCGAGATCCAGGTGCGCACCACCAGTGCCAGGCGCGCGGACGGGTCCGGCACCCCCAGGTGCGCCAGGATCTGGTCGTACGCGGCCTGCCGGACGGAGTCGATGAGCGCGCAGGTCGCCGAGGCGGTGCTCATGGAGCAGGTGCCGCCCGCCGGGACCGCCGGGCCGCCGCGCATCAGCGCCGAGAAGCCGGGGCCGTGCTCGTCGACGAAGTCGAAGAAGCGGCCCATCACCCGCAGCAGCCGCGCTCCCAGCGGCCCGTCCTGCGGCTCCGCGAACCGGGCGGCGAGGTCCTCCGCCGCCCGCTTCAACGCCGCCTCGTAGAGGCTGAGTTTGCCGGGGAAGTAGTGGTAGACCAGCGGGCGGGAGATGCCCGCGGCGGAGGCTATCTCGTCGATGGAGACCTCGTCGGGCGAGCGGCGGCTGAACAGGTCGAGAGCGACGCCGATCAACTGCTGCCGCCGCTCCTCGACGCCCATGCGGCGGCGTGCCCCGGTAGTCATACGAACACCTTACCGATCGATTCCGGCCGCGGAACGGGCAGATCGAGCACCGATGTTCACATGTCCGGCGGCAGCCGCTCACCTCACCCCCACGTCGGGCGAGGGCCGTCGCGCGCCCCGCACCGGGCGCCCCTCGCCGCGGTGACCGGCCCCCTCGGCGGTCACCGAGCCGGGGCGGCGGCCCGCGCCGGGCCGCCCGCGGGCCCCGCGTCACCGCAGCGCGGCGATCTTCCGCCCGTCCTCCAGCGTGCCCCTCAGCTCCGCCCGCACGCCCCGCTCGGCCCGCGCCGCCAGCAGGTTGCCGTCCGCGGAGGCGCGGACCCCGCCCGTGGCCCGGACCGACTCCGTGCCGTCGCTCCCGGCGGCCAGCAGATACCAGCCGTCCGCCTCCGACTTCCACACCACCCCGGCCAGCACATGCGGATCGCGCGCCCCGCACGCCGTCACGTCCGCGCCGCCGGCCGCGACCGTTCCGTGCCGGCCGCCCGGCGCGCGGAACTGGGCCAGCGCCCGGGCCCCGCGCCCCCGCCAGGTCTCGGCCCGGGTGCACACCCAGGTGGCCGAACCGCTGTCGTCGGGCAGCGACTGCTCGGCGAACTTCCAGGCGTTCACCGACCGCACGCCCTGCCCGCGCACCGCGCCGAGCGAGCAGGCGTACGGCGCCCAGGTGCGCAGCGCCGCGGCACCGGACGCCTCCCGGGCCGACCCCGGCCGCCCGGTGGTGAGGCGGGCGGGCACCAGCTCCCCGAGGTCGGTCAGCAGACGCGTGGTGGAGCCGTCGGTCAGTTGGAGCACGTTCCACGACGGGCAGTCGCCGTCGCGCCGGACGGGGCTGGACAGCAGCGAGGTCACCCCGCCGGTCAGGGGCAGCTCCATCGCGCCGGACCCCGGTGCGGCCAGGTCCCGCTCGGCGGCCTCGGTCACCCAGGGAGCGGTCAGGTAGCGGACGTTGCCGTCGGACCGGTCGAGGACCACCGCGCCCGCCTCGGCCCGGCGCGCGTTGTCCGCCCGCGCGAGGTCCAGGGCCGCGCCCGGGGTGCCCTCCCGCGGTTCGGCGTACCGGGCCAGGCGCAGACCGTCGTAGAGGATCACCACGCGCGCGTTGTCGACGTTCCCCGCGTACAGCAGGTGGGGCGGGCCGGGCGGGCCGCCGGTGGGGGTGCCCGGCGTCGCCGAGACGCGCACGGTCCCGCCGGGGCGGGCCCAGACGGCGAGGGCGCGGCGCAGCAGGGCCCGGTCACCGGTGAGGTCGCCGCGGGCCGGCCAGACGGAGAAGTCGGTGCGGGGCGAGGTCCGCCAGGCGGCGGGGGAGATCCGGATCAGTTTCCCGGGGTCGAGAGCGGCCCGGGCCGCCGCGTTGTGCGCGTAGGGCGGGGCGGCGGGCCCGTCGGGCCCCCAGCCGGTGCCGGGCAGGGCGGCCAGCGCCCCGCACACGACCAGGGCCGCGGCCGCGACCAGCGCGGCCTTCCCGTGCTGCCGGCGCCGCATCAGATCGGTCGGCCGGGCCACCAGCGAGCAGGGGTCGAACTCGGGGGAGTCCAGCAGGGCGTACTGCCCGGGGACCGTGTCGGCCTCGCCCAGCGCGGCGTCCACGCCGGTGACGCCCGCGGCGGTGAGGACCTCGCGCACATCGCCGTCGGGCAGCTTCTCCAGACCGCGCAGCGCGTACGCGGCCCGGCCGGGCCCGGACAGGGCGGACAGCCGCTGGTCCAGGCCCAGCTCGTCGGCACCGCCGGAGCGGGGGAACAGCTTCAGGCCCCACACCTGGGGCAGTACCGGGGGCAGCGCGGGCCGGCCGAGCCGCAGCCGGCGCCGGAGCGGCAGGCCCGCCTCCAGCGCCGCGCGCAGCACCCGCAGCCGGAGGCAGGCGTAGCCCGGGTCGACGTCGCGCCCGCCCGGCTGCGACGGGATGACGGGCGCCTCGGTGCGGCTGCGGGGCAGCGCCCGCTGGGTGAGGGCGTGCGCGGTCAGGACGCGGCGGCTGCGGCCCAGGCCCGGCGGCAGGACGAGGTAGGCGAGCCGGGCCAGCCGCGGGTAGTGCTCGACGAGCGCGGCCTCGGCCTGTCCGACGTCGACGACCGGGAAGACGGCGGACGGTGCGGGGCGCGGGGCGACATCCTGTGGCTGCACGCCCAGCAGAACGAGCGACGCGTCCGTTGGTCACCTGGCGGCGGGGCGCCCCGCCGGCTCCGGCTCCACGAGCAGCCGGGCGTAGTTCGCCATCGACCTCTGGTACCGCGGCAGGTGACCGGCGAGGGCACCCAGTACCAGGGAGAGCCCCTCGCGGTCGCGCCCGAGGCTCGACAGGCACAGCGCGAGCGTGGCCCGCACCGCGTCGTCCAGCTCGTCGGAGGGGGCGTCCAGTTCGGGCGTGAGCAGCTCGACGCCCTCCTGCGGACGGCCGACGTTCCGCAGCGAGCTGGCGAGCTGGATCTTCGCCCGGCGGCCCCGGTAGCCGCTGACGTCGCTCAGCCCTTGGTCCAGCGCCCGGCGGTACAGGGCGACGGCCTGCTCCGGCCGGCCCGTCGAGTCCTGGGCGCAGGCCCGCTCGAACAGGCCGAGCGGATGGTCCGGCGGCAGTTCGCCGGCCAGGGCGTCGATCACCGCGCGGAACTTTGCGGCGCGTTCCTCGCCGCAGGTGCCGAAGGCGGCCCAGGCGGCGGCCACGCGGTCTTCCCAGCTCTGGTCAGTACGCTCGCTCACCGGCACACCTTCGCACGGACGGCCGCGCCCTGGCACCCCTATTCCACGCGTGCGCGGTGTCCGGCGGCCGCCGGCCCCCGGGCAGGGCCGCGTCCGCACGTCCATGGCGCCGGTGCCGGAGGAGCGGCGGGTCCGGGGCACCGGGCCGGTCCCCGGGCCGGGGGGTGGTGTCAGCTCCACCCCCCGGCGGCGAGCACCTCGGCCTCCGCCTCGGGGGCGAGCCCGACCGGCGGACGGTCCGGGCGCCGGGGCGCCGTGCCGCCGATGCTCTCCAGCCACTCCCAGGTGGCGGCGACGGTCTCGGCGGCGGGGCGGCAGCGCAGGCCGGTGGCCAGGGCGCGGGAGACGTCCGCGCGGTACACCTCGTCGTGCAGGACGCTGCCCGGCGGCACCCACACCGGCACCTGCGTCCACGGCTCCGCACCGGCCCCGAGGACCGTCTCGGGCGCCGTCCAGCACAGCTCGGCGGCCCCGCCCGTGACCCGCACGCACTCCCGCAGGAGCTCCTCCATCGTGGCGTGCCCCTGCGGCCCGCTCACGTTGCAGGGGCCGCCCAGCCCTTGTGCCACCGCACCCAGCAGCCACCGGGCGAGGTCGCGTACGTCGACGAACTGCAGGGGCAGGTCGCGCGGGCCCGGGGCGAGCATCGGGCCGCCGCGCGCCGCCCGGGCCAGCCACCACGGCAGCCGGCCCACGTTCTCGTACGGCCCGAGGATCAGCCCGGCCCGCACCAGCAGCGAGGCGTCCTCGCCGAAGGCGCCGAGGACGGCCAGTTCCCCGCCCCGCTTGTCCCGGGCGTAGCCGCCCGGCCCGGCGTCCGGCGAGGCGCCCGTCACCAGCGGGGCGTCCTCGGTGTACCCGGGCGCCGGCGGCCAGGCGTACACCGAGCAGCTGGAGACGTACACGTACCGCCCGGCGCGGCCCCGCAGCAGCCGCGCCGTGTCCCGCACCGCGCCGGGCGCCGCCGACCAGGTGTCGACGACGGCGTCCCAGGTGCCCTCGGCGAGGGCGGCGAGCCCCCCGGGGGCCGTGCGGTCGCCGTGCAGCGACCGCGCGCCGGGCGGGGCGGGGTGCCGCCCCCGGTGGAAGACGGTCACGTCCCAGCCGCGCCGCAGCGCGGCCTCCACGACGGCGCGCCCGACGAACTCGGTGCCGCCCAGTGTCAGCAGTCTCATGCCGCTGATCCTGGCGGGGCCCGGCCCCCGGGGGAACAGCCGTCTGCCGACGGCAGAGGCCGGGGGTCAGCGACCCGACGGCGGCACGTACTTGTACCCGACGCGCCGCACGGTCTGGATCGCGCCCCGGTGCTCGGCGCCCATCTTGCGGCGCAGGCGGGCGACGTGGACGTCGACGGTGCGTCCGTCGCCCACGTGCCCGTACCCCCACACGGTGGTGACGAGCTGGTCCCGCGTGTGCACCCGGTGCGGGTGGGCGACGAGATGGGCGAGCAGCTCGAACTCCAGGTACGTCAGGTCCAGTTGGCGTCCGGCGACCGCGGCGACGCGGCGCGTGGTGTCGATCCGGATCAGCGCGTCGCCGCCGGGCCCGGCCGCGGCCGGCGGCGACGGTTCCGGCACCGCCACCGGGAACGGCGGCTGCTGGTCGGCGGGGACCAGCACCAGATAGCCGACCATCGGCGGCTGGCCGGGCAGCGCGGGCAGGGTGTGCTGGGGCGCGGGCAGCCAGGTGGCGCCGGGCGGCAGGAGATCGGTGACGGTGACGGCCTCGTCCCGGCCGACGGAGCGCAGCCGGTGCCGGGGGCCGCTCGCGGCCGGGGCGGCCGCGGAGGCCGGGGAGGTGAGCGTGGCGGTGGTCAGGGAACGGGTGGTCGCCATGAGAGGTCAGCTCTTTCGCGCGAGGGGTTCGTCGGAGAGCTCGGCGGGCGCCGGATCGTGCCGGGCGGGCCGAGGGAGGGACGTACGCGGTGCGCGCGGACCGAAAGCCGTCGTACGGCGGGTGCCGGTGGTGCGGCGGGGGCCGGGTGTACGGCTGTCAGAGGGCCGGCGCGTTCGTCGCGCGGCAACACACCCGGTCGAAGTCGTGGTGCTGACGGGAAGGCCAGAAGGGCTCGAGGTCGTGGCGACCCGGCGTGCTGAGCTTCTGGTGGCTGGCCATGGCCCCATTGAAGCAGACACCGGGGCCCGGCAGGACCCTTCTCTCACTGCGTGGACGCCGCCTGTCCGGAAACCGACGTCCCACGCGCGCGAGGGGCGCCCACCTCGGCGGTGGGCGCCCCTCGGGCGGAAGCGGAACGGATCAGACCTGGCCGGCCTTCTCCAGCGCCGTGCAGCAGGTGTCGACGAGCAGCCGGGTCACCACGTACGGGTCGACGTTGGCGTTGGGACGGCGGTCCTCGATGTAGCCCTTGCCGTCCTTCTCGACCTGCCACGGGATGCGGACCGAGGCGCCGCGGTCGGAGACGCCGTAGGAGTACTGGTCCCACGGGGCGGTCTCGTGCAGGCCCGTCAGGCGGTCGTCGATGCCGGCGCCGTAGTTCTTGACGTGATCCAGCGGCTTGGAGCCCTCGCCGAGCGCCTCGCAGGCGGTGATGATCGCGTCGTAGCCCTCGCGCATGGCCCTGGTGGAGAAGTTGGTGTGCGCGCCGGCGCCGTTCCAGTCGCCCTTGACCGGCTTGGGGTCGAGGGTGGCGGCGATGCCGAAGTCCTCGGCGGTGCGGTAGAGCAGCCAGCGGGCCACCCAGAGCTGGTCGGCGACGACCAGCGGGGCGAGGGGACCGACCTGGAACTCCCACTGGCCCGGCATGACCTCGGCGTTGATGCCGGAGATGCCCAGGCCCGCCTTGAGGCAGTTGTCGAGGTGCGCCTCGACCACGTCACGGCCGAAGATCTCGTCGGAGCCGACGCCGCAGTAGTAACCGCCCTGCGGGGCCGGGAAGCCGCCCTTGGGGAAGCCCAGCGGGTAGCCGTCCTGGAAGAAGGTGTACTCCTGCTCGATGCCGAAGATCGGCTCCTGGTCGGCGAACCGCTCGGCGACCTCGGCCAGCGCGGCGCGGGTGTTGGTGGGGTGCGGGGTCAGGTCCGTGTCGAGGACCTCGCACAGCACCAGCACGTCGTCGCCGCCGCGGATCGGGTCGGGGCAGGAGAAGACCGGCTTGAGCACGCAGTCCGAGGAGTTGCCCTCGGCCTGGTTGGTGGAGGACCCGTCGAAGCCCCAGAGCGGCAGTGCCTCCAGACCGGCGGGGGCGCCCGCGATGATCTTCGTCTTGGAACGAAGCTTGGCGGTGGGCGAGGTGCCGTCGATCCAGATGTACTCGGCCTTGAAGGTCACGGGTGCCACTTCCTTCGGGGTGGGTCTTGGCGCACTCGCGGATGCTGCGGCGCTGCGGCACCGGGGCGCCGCCTCAACTGCACGGCAGCCTGTCAACAGGGGGTTTCCCGGCCATTGCCCGCATGTGAACCCCGTGTTACCTGGCGCTGGTGTGGCGCACCTCACCGGGTGAGGACGGCGCGCCCGGCGCCGGGCCGGGGCGGCCGTCACCGCGCGGGGGACGCCGGGCCCGGACCGGCCGTTCGTATGCGAGGCCGGGGCGGCGCCGGGCCCCGGAGGCGGGAGGGCGGCCGGGTCGCGGAGGTGGGGAAGGGCGGCGGAGGCGGGAGCGCGCCAGGGCTGCCGGGATGGGAGCGCGGCAGGGCCGTGGAGAAGGGGGAGCGCGGCGGGCGGCGGAGGCGGGTGACGGCCGGCGCGCGGCCCGGCCGTCACCCGGCCGCGCGCCGGGTGTCCTTCCCCGGCCCGCGCCGCCCGTCAGCGGGACAGCGCCTCGCGCACCGCCTCGTCGGTCCGGGCGACGAGCGCCGTGCCGTCGTCCGCCGTGATGATCGGGCGCTGGATCAGCTTCGGGTGCTCGGCGAGGGCCGTGATCCAGCGGTCGCGTGAGGCCTCGTCACGGGGCCAGTCCTTCAGGCCCAGTTCCTTCGCGGCGGCTTCCTGCGTGCGGGTGATCTCCCACGGTTCGAGGCCCAGCCGGGACAGCACGTCGCGGATCTCGTCCTCGCCCGGGACGTCCTCCAGGTAGCGGCGGACGGTGTAGTCGGCGCCCTCGGCGTCGAGCAGGGTGAGCGCGCTGCGGCACTTGGAACAGGCCGGGTTGATCCAGATCTCCATGGGCCCACGGTACGCCGCGAGGGCGCGGAAAACCCGTTCGCCCCTCCCGTCACCGCGCCCCCGAAAGCCCTTGTGGCCAGGGGCGATTGTCAGTGCCGGGCCGTAAAATTGAAGCAGTGTTCGAGGGTGTCGCCGGGGCCGTCCGGCGGTGCCCCGACCGCGTCAGGAGGATGCCCGTGCCCGCTGCCGCAGTGAAGCCGAAGCCGTTGCCCACCCAGTCGACCGCCCAGCGCCCCGTCCTGCTCGACCTGCCGTACGCGCCCGTGGAGAAGCGGCCGCTGCCGGCCGGCCGCCCCCGCGAGTGGTACATCACGCACAACCGCCGGCTGAAGGCGATGCGCCTGGCCATCGCCCTGCTCGACTCCGGCGTCTACCTGCCGAACCAGGCCCGTGACGAGACCATACGCGACGCGGCGGAGCTCATCGGCGTCCACCCGCCGTCCGCCACCACCTGCCACATGGTGCGGGCGCTGATGCGCTACAGCCGCTGAGCCCCGTCCCGCACGGCCGACGACCGGTGCCGGGTCCCCGAGCCGGGGGCCCGGCACCGCTCTGCGGTCTAGTAGGGCGCCCGGAAGTTGATGTACCCCAGCAGCACGATGACGGCGGCCACACACCCGAGGACCACCGCCGTCGACACCCACGACGACCGGCGCGACCGCACCGGCTCCGGGTCGGCGCGGAACGGCACCGGCGCGGGCGGGTTCTCCTTCCAGCGCGCGGCGAGCATCCGGGCCCGCGCGGAGGGCTCCTTGTGCTC
Organism: Streptomyces harenosi; assembly: GCF_011008945.1. GTDB lineage: Bacteria > Actinomycetota > Actinomycetes > Streptomycetales > Streptomycetaceae > Streptomyces > Streptomyces harenosi. The sequence goes on along the minus strand of NZ_WYCT01000150.1, from coordinate 3,159 downwards.
GGCCCCGTCCGCCCACGCCAGGTCGAACTCCCGCTCCCAGTCGTCCCGTTCGGACATGTCGAACCCTTCCCCCATCCCCTGGAATCCCCTGGATCGAACAGCCGTGTCAGTAAACCAGGAAGCGGGGTTTTCGTGCACACGACAGCGGCCCCCGCCCCCGGAAACGGGGAGCGGGGGCCGCCGGACGGCTCACGCGTCGATCACACGTCGAAGTACAGCTCGAACTCGTGCGGGTGCGGACGCAGCTGGAGCGGGGCGATCTCGTTGGCGCGCTTGAAGTCGATCCACGTCTCGATCAGGTCCGGCGTGAAGACGTCGCCCTGGAGGAGGAACTCGTGGTCGGCCTCCAGGCGGTCCAGGACGGCGCCGAGGGAGGTCGGGACCTGCGCGACGTTGGCGTGCTCCTCGGGAGCCAGCTCGTAGAGGTCCTTGTCGATCGGCTCGGCCGGCTCGATCTTGTTCTTGATGCCGTCCAGGCCGGCCAGCAGCAGCGCCGAGAAGGCCAGGTACGGGTTGCCGGAGGCGTCCGGGGCGCGGAACTCCACGCGCTTGGCCTTCGGGTTCGAGCCGGTGATCGGGATGCGCATCGCGGCGGAGCGGTTGCGCTGCGAGTACACCAGGTTCACCGGCGCCTCGAAGCCCGGCACCAGGCGGTGGTAGGAGTTCACCGTCGGGTTGGTGAAGGCCAGCAGCGACGGGGCGTGCTTGAGGATGCCGCCGATGTAGTAGCGGGCGGTGTCCGACAGGCCCGCGTAGCCCTGCTCGTCGTAGAAGAGCGGCTCGCCGTTGCTCCACAGCGACTGGTGGACGTGCATGCCGGAGCCGTTGTCGCCGAAGATCGGCTTGGGCATGAAGGTCGCCGTCTTGCCGTTCTTCCACGCCACGTTCTTCACGATGTACTTGAAGAGCTGGAGGTCGTCGGCGGCGGCGAGCAGCGTGTTGAACTTGTAGTTGATCTCGGCCTGGCCGGCGGTGCCCACCTCGTGGTGCTGGCGCTCGACCTTCAGGCCGGCCCGCTCCAGCTCCAGGGAGATCTCGGCGCGCAGGTCGGCGAAGTGGTCGACCGGCGGGACCGGGAAGTAGCCGCCCTTGTAGCGGACCTTGTACCCGCGGTTGTCCTCGACGGCGCCGGTGTTCCAGGCGCCCGCCTCGGAGTCGATGTGGTAGAAGGACTCGTTCGCGCTGGTGGCGAAGCGGACGGAGTCGAAGACGTAGAACTCGGCCTCGGGACCGAAGTAGGCGGTGTCCGCGATGCCGGTCGACGCCAGGTACGCCTCGGCCTTCTTCGCCACGTTCCGCGGGTCACGGGAGTACTGCTCGCCGGTGATCGGGTCGTGGATGAAGAAGTTGACGTTGAGCGTCTTGTCCCGGCGGAACGGGTCGACACGGGCGGTCGACAGGTCCGCGCGCAGCGCCATGTCGGACTCGTGAATGGCCTGGAAACCGCGGATCGAGGAACCGTCGAAGGCGAGCTCCTCGTCCGGGTCGAACGCCTCGGCGGGCACCGTGAAGTGCTGCATGACGCCCGGGAGGTCGCAGAAGCGGACATCGATGAACTTGACGTCCTCGTCCGCGATGAACTTCTTGGCCTCGTCGGCGTTCTGGAACATCCAGCTCCTCCTACTCCCGACCGTGCCGCCGGGGTGGTAGATCGTTCGTGCGGCCAGTGCGGGTGGCACACGCTGCGCTCGACCCTAGGGACGGGTGATTTCTCGGGCGTGACCCGTTTGTTTCACAGAAGTTAACCGGACTTCCCGCCACGGCTGCGCCGCACTCTTCCACGGTAGCTCTCGCGTACCCCGCAGTGCCCCGGTCATATCCGGGCGCAGTACCGTGTACGGGTGGACAAGAGGCAAGCAATCGGATCATGGCTGTCCGGGCCGCGCGCGGCCATGGAGGAAGCCGGGGCCGACTACGGGTACCGGGGCCGGCAGCTCGGCCTGCCGGAGGAGGGGCCGGGCTCGATCGCCGGTCCCGGGCGGCGGATCGGCGCGCTGGCCGTGGACTGGGCCCTGTGCCTGCTGATCGCATACGGCCTCATCACCGACGGCTACGGCCAGGCGACGTCCAACTGGGCGCTGCTCATCTTCTTCGTCCTGAGCGTCCTGACCGTCGGCACCGTCGGCTTCACCCCGGGCAAGCGGCTGCTCGGCCTGCGGGTCGTCGAGCTCGGCACCGGCCGGATCAGCCCGCTGCGCGCCCTGCTGCGCTCGGTGCTGCTCTGTCTGGCGGTCCCGGCCCTGATCTGGGACCGCGACGGCCGCGGGCTGCACGACCGGCTGGCGCGCACGGTCGAGGTGCGGATCTGACCCGGCCGGCACGCGTACGTGTCGAGGGGCGCCCGGAGATCTCCGGGCGCCCCTCGACACGTACGGGTGGGGTGGTCAGCGGCCCCTCGGTCCGCCCTTCGGCAGGCGCATGCCCTTGGGCATCGGGCCCTTGGGCAGCGGCATGTTGCTCATCAGGTCGCCCAGCGCGCGCAGCCGGTCGTTGGTCGTGGTGACCTGCGGCCCGGTCAGCACGCGCGGCAGCTTGAGCATGGTGGTGCGCAGCTTCTTCAGCTCCACCTGGCCCTCGCCGGTGCCCACGATCAGGTCGTGGACGGGCACATCGGCCACGATCCGGTTCATCTTCTTCTTCTCGGCGGCGAGCAGGGCCTTGACCCGGTTCGGGTTGCCCTCGCCGACCAGGACGATGCCGGCCTTGCCGACCGCGCGGTGCACCACGTCCTGGTTGCGGTTCATCGCCACCGCGGGGGTCGTCGTCCAGCCCCGGCCGATGTTGTCGAGCACCGCCGCGGCGGCGCCCGGCTGGCCCTCCATCTGGCCGAAGGCCGCCCGCTCGGCCCGGCGCCCGAACACGATCGCCGTCGCGAGGAAGGCGAGGAGCAGGCCCAGGATGCCGAGATAGATGGGGTGACCGATCAGGAAGCCGATCGCGAGGAAGACACCGAAGGTGATGATGCCGACAGCCGCGAGTACAAGACCGATCTTCTTGTCGGCCTTGCGGGTCATCTTGTAGGTCAGGGCGATCTGCTTCAGTCGCCCGGGGTTCGCAGTCTCCGCCGCGTTGTCCTTCCTCGCCATGCCACGAAGTCTACGTGGCCCCCGCGGTGCCCACGACGGCAGTGCCCGGCGGGACGGGGCGGGGGGTCAGGGG
>NZ_WYCT01000014.1 GCF_011008945.1 Streptomyces harenosi | reverse complement strand
CCTTCGGCCCGCGGCCCCCACCCGCTACACCGTCACCCTCGCCCGGGACGAGGAGGACGTCCGCGCCGCCCAGCGGCTGCGGCACGACGTCTTCGCCGGAGAGATGGGCGCCCTGCTGTCCACTCCCGAACCGGGCCACGACATCGACCCCTTCGACGCCTACTGCGACCACCTCCTCGTCCGCGACACGGCGACCGGCCAGGCCGTCGGCACCTACCGGCTGCTGCCGCCGGACCGCGCCGGGATCGCCGGACGCCTGTACGCGGAGGGCGAGTTCGACCTGACCGCCCTGCGGCCACTGCGGGCGGACCTGGTCGAGGTGGGCCGGTCCTGCGTCCACCCCGACCACCGCGACGGCACGGTCATCGGGCTCATCTGGGCCGGGATCGCCCGCTACATGACCGACCGCGGCCACGAGTGGCTCGCCGGCTGCTGCTCGCTCCCGCTCGCCGACGGCGGAACCCTGGCCTCCGCCACCTGGCACCGGATACGGGCCGGGCACCTGGCGCCCGACGAGTACCGGGTACGCCCGCTGCTGCCCTGGCACCCCCAAGCCGTGCGGCCCGCCACGCCGGCCGGCCTGCCGCCCCTGCTGCGCGGCTACCTCCGCCTCGGCGCCTGGGTGTGCGGCGAGCCCGCGCACGACCCCGGCTTCGGCGTCGCCGACCTCTACGTCCTGCTGCCGATGAGCCGGGTCCACCCCCGCTATCTGCGGCACTTCCTCTCGCTCGTCCCGGCCTGATGGGCACCTGGCTGCCCAGCGCGCCCTGCACGCCGCGCACCTGCGTGGACGCGGCCGGCGGTGCGGCGGCGGTGCCCCGGGCCGTGCTGCGGCTGACGGCGCTCGCGGCCCTGCTGCTCACGGGGATCGCGCTGGCACCGCTCGCCGGGCGCCTGCCCACGCGGACGGTGCGGTGGTGGTGCCGGTGGATCGTGCGGGCCGCGGGCGTGAGGGTCCGCCTCCGCGGTGCCACCGCGCCCGCGGGAGGGCTGCTGCTCGTCGCCCACCACGTCTCCTGGCTGGACGTCCCGCTGCTGGCCGCGGTCCGCCCGGCCCGCATGCTGGCCAAGGCCGAGATCCGGCGGTGGCCCGTGGCCGGGGCCCTGGCCGCGCGCGGGGCCCTGTTCATCGAGCGGGACCGGCCGCGGGCCCTGCCGGGCACGGTGGCCCGCATCGCGGACCTCCTCCGCGGCGGGCGGGCGGTCGCCGTCTTCCCGGAGGGCACCACCTGGTGCGGCCGGGCCCACGGGCCCTTCCGGCGGGCCGTCTTCGAAGCCGCCCTCACCGCCGGGGTCCCGGTGCAGCCGGTACGCATCGGCTACCGGACCGCTGCGGGAACGGTCAGCACGGCACCCGCCTTCGTCGGCGAGGAAACCCTGCCGGCCTCCCTGTGGCGGGTGGTCTCGGCCCGCGGCCTGGTGGCCGAGGTGGAGGTGGGCCCGGCGATCCCACCGGGCCGCCACCCCGACCGCCGCGCCCTGGCGCGGGCCGCCCAGCGGGCACTCACCGGGCGCTGCCGCCCTCGCCGTCCGGTCCGGGCACCGGCCCACACGCCCCCGCTCCCGGCGGGCGCCGTCCGGCCGCCCGCGCGACCGCGCCGGTGAGCGGCCCGCCGGACGCCGCCGGCCCGACGCCGCCGGCCGGGCGGCCGTGAGCCGGTCAGTCGCACACCGCGGGACCGCCCCGGCGGAGCATCTCCCCGATGCGGGCCCGGACCTCCTCGGGCCGGGCGCACCACTGGGGCGCGCCGAACTCGATCCGCATCGGCGCCCGGTGGCAGCGCCGGCCGTGCTTGGCCAGGACGCGGGCGGTCCCGGTGAGCGCCACGGGAACGACGGGGACCCCCGCCAGCCGCGCCAGCTCGAACGCGCCGGCGCGGAACCGGGCCGGCTCCGCGCCGGTGCTCCGGCCGCCCTCCGGGAAGACGATCACCATGCCGCCGCGGGCGAGGAACTCGCGTGCCCGCAGGAGGTCCTGGCGGCCCCCTCCGGTGCGCCGCACCGGGAAGCCGCCCGCGAGCCACCGGCAGAAGAACCGGCGGCGCCGGCGCGCGAACCAGTGGTCCGCCGCCGCGGCCACTCGCGGCCGTCCCCGGGCGGGAAGCGTGGCGAGGAGCACCGCCGTGTCGACGTGCGAACGGTGGTTGGCCACCACCACGCACGGGCCGCCGGGCACGCGGCCCACCACCTCGCGCCCGCCGAGCGACCGGATGACGGACCGCCACAGGACCCGGCGCACCGCGGACGCCAGGAGATGCGGGAAGTCCCGGACCGGGGCCGCGGCCGCCGGGCCGGACGGCCACGCGCCGATCCCGCGCACGCCGCCGCCCCACAGGCCCGTGGCCCGCAGCCGGGCCGCCGACTCCACCAGGGCCGCCAGCAGGGCCGGCACCAGCGCACCGGGCGTGTATTCGGCCAGCCACAGACCGAGCGGGGCCAGCGACACCAGCAGCGAGCGGACCGCACCGCCGCGCGGGCGCGCCGGTATGCCGTCCACGGTGGTCCGACGCCTCCAGAACCGGAACATGACACCCCCAACGTGTGGTCCTCGGATTTCACAAGCGCGTCCGAGTGCCGGATGTGTGACCACGAAACCACCGGGGCGGGGCCCCGGATCAGGGCGCACAGGGGGGCTCAAAGCGTTCCTCACGGGCCCAAAACGCCGTGGCGTCCCGCACACTTGGGGCACCACAGCCCGAGGTGGTGATCCCGTGAACGACGCGCCCGAACGCCTTCGCGACGCGACCGTCGAGGTCCGCGCGACGGAGCCCAACGAGCGCCTCATCCGGCTCCTCGAACAGTCCGGCATGAGCCGCAAGGCCCTGGCCAAGCGGGTCAACGAGCTGGCCGGAGAGCGCGGTCTGGCGCGGTCCTACACCCATACGTCCGTCGCCAACTGGTGCCGCCGGGGCATGGCCCCCCGCTCCCCGGGACCGCAGCTCATCGCCGAGGCGCTGTCCGAGCGTCTCGCCCGGCGCGTGACGGTCGCCGAGACCGGTCTGGCCGCCGCCTCGGACCCGGCTCCGCCCTTTGCCGACGGACTGGGCTTCGCCCGTACCAAGAACGCCGCCCTGACCGAGGCGGCCGACTACTGGAGCCACGTGAACAGACGCGATTTCATCGCCGGGGCGCCCTTCGCCATCGGGGCGTTCACCACCCCCTTCCTGCGCTGGCTGACCCGGCCCGCCGACCTCGAGCACGCCTGCGGCCAGGGGCCGCGCGTCGGCGTGGAAGAGGCCGGGGAACTGCGCCGGGCGGCCGAGGAGGTACGGCACTGGGACTCCCGCTACGGCGGAGGAAGCTGGCGCACGGCCTCCGTGCCCGCCCGCCTGTTCACCCGGGCCGCCTCGCTGCTGCGCGGCACGTACCCGGAGCGGGTCGGCAGCGAGCTGTTCGCGGCCACCTCCCAACTGGCCCGGCTGGCGGGCTGGACCGCCTTCGACGCGGGCATGGACCAGATCGCGCAGCGGCACTTCGTCCAGGCCCTGCGGCTGGCCCGCGCCGCCGACGACCGTCCCCTGGGCGGCTACGTCCTGACCACCATGGCCATGCAGGCCCTGCTGCGCGGGCATCCGCACGAGGCGGTCGACATGACGCAGGGCGCCTACGAGCGGGTGGGCGGGCCCGCCGCCGTGTCCGTACGCGGCTTCGCCAAGCTGATCGAGGCGCGGGCCCACGCCCGGCTGGGGGACGCCGCGGCCGCCTGCCGGTGCCTGGCGGCCGCCGAGACGCTGTGCGCCCGGGGACACGGCGCGCCGGAGACGCCGGAGTGGATGGACTTCTTCGGCCACGGCCGGATCGTCACCGACGCCGTCGAGATCTTCCGCGACCTGGAGCAACCCCATGTCGCGCTGCGCTGGGACCGTATGACCGCCCTGCCGGCCAACCGCTTCACGCGGTGCCACGGCATGCGTCTGGCGATCGTCGGGACCGCGCACGCGCAGCGGGGAGAGCTGGACGAGGCGGTGCACGCGGGCCGCCACTCGCTGGCCGTGCTGCGGTCGGTCGACTCCGAACGGGCCAAGGAGCACCTGCGCACGCTGCGGGTTCATCTGGCGCCCTGGCGCTCCGCGCCGCAGGTGCGCGGGCTGCTGGCCGAGCTGCCCGCGGCGTAGCGGGTGCCGGCGGCGTCGCGGACGGCCCCGCGGCCGGGGTGCGGATGTTGCGCCAGGGGTGACCGCGCGCCCGCTTGCCGTTCCGCACCGCCCGGTCGGAGACACGGCCAGGGGACAGAGGTCGTCTCGAAAGATTCGGGGAGTCCCCGGGGCCTGGATGTCACACGCTAGAAACGCAGGGCCCTCTGGTCAAGGTCTGTCGTCGTGCTGCCGGCGAAACGGCGCCTTCCCTCTGGGCTTGACGGCGAGCAGGCGGCGTCCCCCGCCCGGAAAGTTTCGAGTGAGGTGCCGAAATTCCTGCCACCGCACGTATTGACGATCCACCGTCAACACCTCAATCATCCCTGTCTGAGGAGTCGGTCATGGTTCGAGATATCGAACTTCGCCGGTCCGTCCGGTTCACCTCACCCCCGCCCCCGAAGGAGGACCTCGTATGTGGTTCCGCCCACCACCCCCGGTCCGTCTCAAACGCGTACTCGCCGTCCTCGCGCCCCTGCTGCTGGTGGCCACCTTCTTCAGCGCCCAGCCCGCCAGCGCGGCGACCGTCGACCCCAACGCCTCCTATGTGCTGGTCAACCGCAACAGCGGCAAGGCCCTGGACGTCTACAACCTGGCGACCAGCGACGGCGCGCGCATCACCCAGTGGACCAGGAACGATCAGAACCAGCAGCTCTGGCAGTTCGTCGACGCCGGCGGTGGTTACTACCGCATCAAGTCCCGCCACTCCGGCAAGGTGCTGGACGTCCAGAACGGGTCCACCGCCAACGGCGCCCCGATCGTCCAGTGGACCGACGCGAACGCCACCCATCAGCAGTGGCGGCTGGCCGACAGCTCGGACGGCTACGTCAGGCTGATCGCCCGCCACAGCAACAAGGCACTCGAAGTGCAGGGCGGTTCCACCGCCGACAACGCGAACATCGTCCAGTACGACGACTGGGGCGGCAGCAACCAGCAGTGGCAGCTCGTCCAGGTCGGCGCCGGCAACCCCGGCACCTGCGCTCTGCCGTCGGCGTACCGCTGGTCGTCGACGGGCGCGCTGGCGCAGCCCAAGCCGGGCTGGGTCTCGCTCAAGGACTTCACCGTCGTCCCCTACAACGGCAAGCAGCTCGTCTACGCGACGACCCACGACACGGGGACCAGTTGGGGTTCGATGAACTTCAGCCCCTTCACCAACTGGTCGGAGATGGCCTCGGCCAGCCAGAACGCGATGTCCTCTTCCACCGTCGCGCCCACGCTCTTCTACTTCGCGCCGAAGAACATCTGGGTGCTCGCCTACCAGTGGGGCGGGACCGCCTTCTCCTACCGGACGTCGAGCGACCCCACCAACCCCAACGGCTGGTCGGCGCCTAAGGAGCTCTTCTCCGGAAGCATCACCGGCTCCGGAACGGGACCCATCGACCAGACGCTCATCGCTGACGGGTCGAACATGTACCTGTTCTTCGCCGGTGACAACGGCAAGATCTACCGGGCCAGCATGCCGATCGGGAACTTCCCGAGCAGTTTCGGCACGACCTCGACCGTGGTCATGAGCGACACGACGAACAACCTGTTCGAAGCCCCGCAGGTCTACAAGCTCCAGGGCCAGAACCGCTACCTCATGATCGTCGAGGCGATCGGCTCGCAGGGCCGTTACTTCCGCTCGTTCACGGCCACGAGTCTGAACGGCTCGTGGACGCCCCAGGCCGCGACCGAGAGCAATCCCTTCGCCGGCAAGGCCAACAGCGGCGCCACCTGGACCAACGACATCAGCCATGGCGAACTGATCCGCACCAGCCCCGATCAGACCATGACCGTCGACCCCTGCAATCTGCAGCTGCTCTACCAGGGACGCAGCCCCAGCTCCGGCGGCGACTACGGCCTCCTGCCCTACCGTCCGGGTCTGCTGACACTGCGGCGCTGACGGCGTGGGACGAGTCCGGCTCCGGTACGGGGCCGGGGTGGCGGGCTCGGCGGAAGGCCGAGCCCGCCCGGGTCACGCGGCGACGCCGGCGCCCGTCCGGGGACCGGCGCAGGTGGACGGTGCGCTCGCCGGTGGTCCGGACGCGGCGGACCAGGCGGGTGAGGACGGCTGTCGCCAAGACCGTCAGGCGGGAGCGGAGGACTGGCGGAGCGTCCGGGCCAGATAGGGCGCCGTCCGGCTCTCCTGCGCCCGTGCCACCTCCTCGGGAGGACCCGCCGCCACGATCCGGCCGCCGGCGTCGCCGCCGCCCGGACCCAGGTCGATCACCCAGTCGGCGCCGGCGACGACGGACATGTCGTGCTCGACGACGATCACCGTGTGTCCCGCGTCGACCAGACCGTGCAACTGGCGCATCAGGACCTCCACGTCGGCCGGGTGGAGCCCGGTCGTCGGCTCGTCGAGGAGATACAGGGCGCGGCCGCGCCGGCCCCGCTGCAACTCGCTCGCCAGCTTGATGCGCTGCGCCTCCCCGCCGGACAGCTCGGTGGCCGGCTGGCCGAGGCGCAGGTAGCCGAGGCCGACGTCGAGCAGGGCGCCGAGGCTGCGGGCGGCGGCGGGGGTGTCGGCGAAGAACTCCGCCGCGCCGTCCACCGTCATCTCCAGCACCTGCGCGATGGTCCGGCCGCGGTGGGTGACCTGGAGCGTCTGCGGGTTGTAGCGGGCCCCGCCGCAGTCCGGGCAGGGGGCGTACGTGCTCGGCAGGAACAGCAGCTCCACGCTGACGAATCCCTCGCCCTGGCAGGTCTCGCAGCGCCCGCCCGGCGTGTTGAAGGAGAAGCGCCCGGCGCCGTAGCCGCGCGCGCGGGCCTCGTCGGTGGCCGCGAACACCTTGCGCACCACGTCGAACAGGCCCGTGTACGTGGCCAGGTTGGAGCGGGGCGTGCGGCCGATGGGCTTCTGGTCCACGCGGACCAGCCGGCCGACGCCCGGCAGACCCTCGGTGATCTCCCCGAGGAGCGTCGACTTGCCGGATCCCGACACGCCGGTGACCGCGGTGAACACCCCGAGCGGGAACCGCGCCGTCACCCCGCGCAGGTTGTGCCGGGTGACCGGCCCCACCGTCAACTCTCCCCGCGGGGCGCGGACCCGGCGGGCGGGTGCGGGGGAACGGGCGAAGAGATGGCGCGCCGTCGCCGACCCGGCGACCCCGGCCAGGCCGGCGGGCGGCCCGCTGTACAGGACCCGCCCGCCGTGTTCGCCCGCCCCCGGGCCCACGTCGACGATCCAGTCGGCGCCGCGCACGACGTCGAGGTGGTGCTCGACCACGAACACCGAGTTGCCCGCCGTCTTCAGCCGCTCCAGCACCGTCAGCAGGGCCTCCGTGTCCGCCGGGTGGAGCCCGGCGGACGGCTCGTCCAGCACGTACACGACCCCGAAGAGACCGGAGCGCAGCTGGGTGGCCAGCCGCAGCCGTTGCAGCTCGCCCGCCGAGAGGGTCGGGGTGGCGCGGTCCAGGCTCAGATAGCCCAGGCCGAGCTCGACGACCGGCGCGATGCGGGAGACGAGGTCCGCGGTGATCACGCGGGCCGTCTCCCCTTCCGTGGGCAGGCGGGCGGCCAGTTCCGTGAGCGGCAGCGCGGCCAGCTCGGCGATGGTCCGGCCGCCCACGGTGACCGCCAGCGCCTCGGGCCGCAGCCGGCTGCCGCCGCACGCCGGGCAGGGGGCGCTGGTCAGGAAGCGTTCCGCCTTCGCGCGCAGCGTCGGGCTCCTGGAGTCCGAGAACGTCTTCATCACATAACGCCGGGCGCTCATGTACGTGCCTTGGTAGGGCCGTTGGATGCGGTCCGCGTCCCGGACCGGGTGCACGGTGACCACCGGCTGCTCGTCCGTGAACAGGATCCACTCCCGCTGCTCGGCGGGCAGCTCACGCCAGGGCCGGTCGACGTCGTGGCCGAGCGCTTCCAGGATGTCCCGCAGGTTCTTGCCCTGCCAGGCGCCCGGCCACGCGGCGATCGCCCCCTCGCGGATGGACAGCGACGGGTCGGGGACCAGCAGCTCCTCGGTCGTGCGGTGCACCCGGCCCAGCCCGTGACACTCCGGGCACGCCCCGGCCGCCGTGTTGGGGGAGAAGGCGTCGGAGTCGAGCCGCCCGGCGCCCGGCGGGTAGGCCCCGGCGCGGGAGAACAGCATGCGCAGGGAGTTGGAGAGGTGGGTGACCGTGCCGACCGAGGAACGGGAGGTCGCGGCGGCGCGGCGCTGCTGGAGCGAGACGGCGGGCGGCAGCCCGGTGATCTCACCGACCCTCGGCGCGCCGATCTGGTGGATGAGGCGGCGGGCGTAGGGGGCCACCGACTCGAAGTAGCGCCGCTGCGCCTCCGCGTAGATCGTGCCGAAGGCGAGCGACGACTTGCCCGAGCCCGACACGCCGGTGAACACGGCCACGACGTCCCGGGGGATGTCGACGTCCACGGCCTGCAGATTGTGCTCGCGGGCGGCGCGCACCCGGACGTACGGGTCGTGGGGGCTGTGCATGACGGAGGACTCCGGCGGGGCTCGGGGGAGTGGACTGCGGCGGACCTTGGCGGACGGGCGGGGCCCTCGACCCGGAGGGGAGATCGGAGGGCCGCGGGGGACAAACCCCGCGATTCTATGCACGGGTGCCCGGGTCGTCGCACGGCACCCGCCCGGGCGGCGCGGCCCCTCCCGCCGGCCGGGGCCTTGCGGGCGGCCGTACAGACGGTGCCGTGCCGGCCGCCCCGCGGCGCGCCGGCGCGCGGTTCAGCGCCGTTCCGCCGCGGACCCCGGCGGCTTCCGGCCACCGGAGCGGGGGGCGCGCCGGCGTGCGGCCAGGGCGGTGCCGGCCAGGACCAGGCCGATGGCGGCCAGCCGGGCCGCCTGGTACAGCGTGACGGCGTCCTCCTGGCCGGTGCGGGGGGAGCGCAGCAGCGTCCAGAGGAACAGACCGGTGCCGGCGGCGACGAGGAGCGCGCCGCCGAGGGGGCCCGGCGACGCCCACCACGGCGCGCCGGCCGTGCCGCCGGCCTGGCCGGGGCCGCTGTTCCGGGGGTCCTGCCGGTGTGCCATGGTCGCCCTCCCCGCGGCCGGCGGGCCGCCGCGCGCACGCGGCGTTCTGGCCGGCTCGGCCGGGGCGGCGGCCCCGGCGCGTACTCGATCATGAGGGAGGACGCCGTCCGCCCGCGGACGGTTGCCCGCCCCCTGCCCGCAGGTACCCCGGGTCACTCCGGGGGCGTCCCGGACCCGGACGCGAGATCCTGGCGCGCGCGGTCCGGCCGGTGCGCGGGGCCGCCGGCGATCGAGGCCAGCCGCCGGTAGGAGTCCAGCAGCGCCGCACGGTCGTGGGTGCTGGTGGTGACCAGGACCTCCTGCGCGCCCGTCTCCTTCAGGACACGCTCCAGCTCGTCGGCGACCTGCTCCTCGGTGCCGGCGATGTGCCCGGCGAGGCCGGACTCGTAGAAGCCGCGCTCCTTGGCCGTCATCGTCAGGGCCTCGACGCGCTCGGCGGGCGGCAGGGGAGGGAAGGAGCCGTGGGTGCGCGCGTACGCCATCGACCACGCCTCCGGAACCAGGATCCGCCGGGCCTCCTCGGGGGTGGCGGCGACGGCGACGGTGCCGGAGACGACGACGTACGGTTCGCTCGCCCAGGGGGAGGGCCGGAAGAGGGCGCGGTAGTGGTCGACGCCGCGCCGCATCTTCTCCCGGTCGCGCAGGTCGCCGATGACCAGCGGCAGGCCCGCGCGGGCGGCGATGGCCGCGCCCTCGCCCATGGCCAGCACGAAGGGCGGGACGGTCAGCCCCTCGGCGGGGCGTGCCCGCACGCCCGTCGGCGAGGTGCCCCGGAACCAGCCGAGGAGTTCGGCCAGTTGCCCCTCGAAGTCCTCCGCGTCGCCCTTGTCCCGGCCCAGCGCCTTGCGCACCCCGTCGGTGAAGCCGACCGACCGGCCCAGCCCCATGTCGATCCGCCCCGGGAAGAGGGACTCCAGCACCCCGAACTGCTCGGCCACGACGAGCGGCCGGTGGTTGGGCAGCATCACCCCGCCCGTGCCGACGCGGATGGTCCGCGTCGCGGCGGCCACGGCGGCGGCCAGTACGGTCGGTGCCGAGCCGGCCACCCCGGGCACGCCGTGGTGCTCCGAGACCCAGAACCGGTGGTATCCGAGGGCCTCCAGCTCCCGCGCCAGACCTACGGTGTCACGCAGCGCCTCGGCGTGCGTGTGGCCCTCGCGGGTGCGGGAGCGGTCGAGGACGGAGAAGCGGGTTCGGGCGATCAGGGAGCTCACACGGGGTTCAACGCCTCGGGCGCCGCCGCATTCCCGGCGGCGCCGGCCGTCGGGTGCTCGTGGCCGCAGGCGTCGTCGGTCCCGTACGTGTCCCACGCCGGGAACGGATCCTCGCCGGGGACCTCCTCGCCGGGCGCCATCAGGCAGCCGGACAGCGCGGCGCGCAGCGCCCCGGGGTCCAGCCGGGTGCCGATGAACACCAGTTCCTGCGCGTGCGGGGCCTCGCTGTCGCGGGCGGCGGACGGCTCGAAGCGGGCGACCGAACCGGCCTGCGACCACAGCCCCGTCACCCCGGCGCGCCCGGCCAGGGTGAAGAAGCCCTTGGAGCGCAGCACCCTTCCGAACGCCCCGCCGTCCAGTTCCCCGGTGACGAAGGCCCACAGCCGCCCGGGGTGGAACAGCCGCGGCGAGCGGAAGACCACGGAGGAGATCCCGTACTCCTCCGTCTCCGGGACGTGGTCCCCGTTGAGCTCCCGCACCCAGCCGGGGGCTTGCTGGGCCCGGTCCAGGTCGAACAGGCCGGTGCCCAGCACCTCGCGCAGGTCCACCCGCCCGTGCACGGCCCCGACGATCCGGGCGGCCGGGTTGAGCCGGCCGAGCACCGCCCGCAGCCGCGCCGCCGGCTCCTCGCCGGCCAGATCGAGCTTGTTGAGGACCAGGACGTCGGCGAACTCGACCTGATCGACGAGGAGGTCGCTCACGGTGCGCTCGTCGTCCTCGTACGGCGCGAGGCCGCGGTCGGCCAGGTCGTCGCCGGCCTCGAGCTCGGCCAGGAAGTTCGCCGCGTCCACGACCGTGACCATGGTGTCGAGCCGGGCGAGGTCGCCGAGGGTGGCGCCGTCGTCGCGGGCGAGGGCGAAGGTGGCCGCCACGGGCATCGGCTCGGAGATGCCCGACGACTCGATGAGCAGGTGGTCGAAGCGGCCCTCGCGGGCCAGCCGCGCCACCTCCTCCAGCAGGTCGTCGCGCAAGGTGCAGCAGATGCAGCCGTTGGTCATCTCGACCAGGCGTTCCTCCGTCCGGGACAGGGCCGCCTCGCCGCCGCGCACCAGGGCGGCGTCGATGTTGATCTCGCTCATGTCGTTGACGATCACGGCGACGCGCAGCCCCTCGCGGCCCGCCAGGACATGGTTGAGCAGGGTGGTCTTGCCCGCCCCGAGGAACCCGGACAGGACGGTGACGGGCAGGCGGTCGTGTGGCACCGGTCAGTCCCCGGGGCGCAGCAGACCGCGCTCGTACGCCTTGACCAGGTGCTGCGGCACCAGATGGCGGACGCCGTCGACGGTGACCGGCACGAGGGCGGGCGTGGCCGCCTTCCACTGGGCGCGGCGGTGGCGGGTGTTGCTGCGGGACATCTTCCGCTTGGGAACTGCCATGGGACGGGAGACTCCTTCTCGTTCGGTGGTCGTCCCGGACGCTACATGAAAATGGTTCCCATGAGTAATTGGAGGCGCGGCAGCCGTGACCGCGGGCGGTGCGGGTGGCGGCGGACGGGCCGCGCCCTAGGGTGGGAGGCGTGACCCATGGCAAAAGCGCGCCGCTGGCCGTGTTCGACCTCGACAACACCCTGGCCGACACCGCCCATCGCCAGCGGTTCCTGGAGTGCAGACCGCGTGACTGGGACGCCTTCTTCGCCGCCGCGCCCCACGATCCGCCGCTCGCCGAGGGCATCGCCCTGGCCCGGGCGAGCGCCGAAGAGTGCGATGTCGTCTACCTGACCGGGCGCCCCGAGCGCTGCCGCCGCGACACGCTCGACTGGCTGGCCGCCCACGGGCTGCCGCGCGGGCGCGTGTACATGCGGCGCGACGGGGACCGGCGCCCGGCCCGGCGCACCAAGCTGGAGATCCTGCGACGGCTCGCCCGCACCCGCGAGATCCGCGTCCTGGTCGACGACGACGAACTGGTCTGCGAGGACGCCGAACGGGAGGGCTTCACCGTCCTGCGGGCGCGCTGGGCGGCCCAGTCGGCGGAGCTGAAGGTGGCACAGGAACGGGAAGGGCGCACCTGAGCCGGGCCGAGCAGGGTCCGGCGGGTGCGGTGGGCGCGGCAGGTCCGACGGGGGAGGCGAACGGTCAGTCCGCGTCCTCCAGGCGGAAGCCGACCTTCAGGCCGACCTGCCAGTGCGCGATCTCCCCGTCGGTGATCTGCCCGCGCACCTGTGTCACCTCGAACCAGTCCAGGTTCCGCAGGGTGCGTGAGGCGCGGGAGATGCCGTTGCGAATGGCCTGGTCGACGCCGTCGGGCGAGGTGCCGACGATCTCCGTGACCCGGTAGGTGTGGTTCGACATGCGGGTACTCCTCTCCGCTCGGCGGTGACCGCCGGGGCGCGCGTGCCGCGCGTCACTCCACCGTGCCCCACCCCGCGGCGGAGCGCGAGACGTCGGCTTCACCGGCCGCGGGGCCTTGACCTCCGTATTGGTCCATACCAAAATCCACCACACCCGTACGAGCCGCTGCTCGTCCCCCCACGTCGGGTCTCCTCTCGCCTGCCCGCCCGGACGGACCCCGTCCGCCCGCGGGCGGACCTCCGCCGGACAGAACGGGAACCCTCGTGAGACCTCGCCTCCTCGCCCTCGCCTGCGTGTCGGCATCCCTGCTCAGCGGCTGCGGCCTGGTGCCGCAGGACGGCGGGTCCGAGCGGCGCGCCGTGACCGTGTGGCTGATGAAGGACAGCGCCTCGCAGGACTTCCTGCGGCGGTTCACCGAGGACTTCGAGCGCTCGCATCCCGACCTGGACCTTGACATCCGCATCCAGCAGTGGACCGGCGTCGGCGAGAAGGTGCAGGCCGCGCTGGAGGCGGACGGCGAGGACGGGCCCGACGTCATCGAGGTCGGCAACACCCAGGTCACCCAGTACGCGGAGGGCGGCCGGCTGCACGACCTGACGCTGGAGGCGATGCGGGACTGGGGCATCCGGGACTGGCTGCCGGGCCTGGCCGAACCGGGCATGTGGATGTCCCAGCAGTACGGCATCCCCTGGTACGCGGCCAACCGCGTGGTCATCTACCGCAAGGACCTGTTCGCGCAGGCCGGCATCACCGCCCCGCCCCGCACCCGCGACGAGTGGCTCACCGTCACCGAACGGCTCGACTCGGGCGGCAACCAGGGCATCTACCTGGCCGGACAGGACTGGTACACCCTCGCCGGCTTCATCTGGGACGAGGGCGGCGACCTGGCCCGGCAGCGCGGCGGCGGTGTCTGGGAGGGCGCGCTGGACACCCCGGCCGCGCTGCGGGGGATGGACTTCTACCGCAGGCTCCAGGCGCTCGGGGACGGCCCGGCCGACGCCGACGAGGAACACCCGCCGCAGGCCCGTGTGTTCGCCCGGGGGCAGGTCGCGCAGATCGTCGCCGTGCCGGGCCTGGCCCACGCCATCGTGCGGGAGAACCCGGACCTGGAGGGCGAGCTCGGCTTCTTCCCGGTGCCCGGCAAGACCGCGGGCAAGCCCGGGGCGGTCTTCACCGGCGGCTCCGACCTGGTCGTGCCGCGCAACACCGACGAGCGGGACGGCGCGGTCGCCGTGGTGGAGGCGCTCACGGGCACCCGGTGGAACACCGATCTGGCCCGCACCATGAACTACGTGCCGAACAAGAAGTCGCTCGCCCGGGCCGTCGCGGGCGGGGAGGGCGTCGAGGCGATGGCGGCCGGGGCCGCGCAGGGCCGGGCCACCCCGACCACGCCCGGGTGGGGCGCGGTCGAGGCGGACAACCCGATCAAGGAGTACATGACGAAGGTGCTGACCGGCGCCGACCCGGAGACGGAGGCCCGCCGGGCCTCCCGCCGCATCACCGAACTCCTGGACCCCGGCCTGTAGCGACCCCGGCGGCGGCCCGGCCGCGTCAGCGCGCCACGCTCAGCGACAGCGCGAACCGGCCCGCGCCGTCCGTCCACCAGCGGGCCGGTTCCAGGCCCGCCGCGGACAGTTCGCCCCGCACGCCCGCCTCGCGGAACTTGGCGGACACCTCCGTGCGCAGCTCCTCGCCCGCGGCGAAGTCCACGGCCAGGCCGAGCGCCGGCACCTTCACCGTCTGCGCGGTACGGGAGCGCAGCCGCATCTCGATCCACTCCCGCCTCGCGTCCCACAGCGCCACGTGGTCGAAGGCGGCCGGATCGAAGTCGGCGCCCAGTTCCCTGTTGATGACCGTGAGGACGTTCTTGTTGAACGCGGCCGTCACCCCCGCCGCGTCGTCGTACGCCCGGACCAGCACCTCCTCGTCCTTGACCAGATCCGTCCCCAGCAGCAGCGCGTCGCCCGGGGAGAGCAGGGCGCGCACGGAGGACAGGAAGGCGGCGCGTTCGGCGGGCAGCAGGTTGCCGATCGTGCCGCCGAGGAACACCAGCAGCCGCGGCCCCGGGGTGTCCGGCAGCGTCAGCCCGGCGGTGAAGTCGGCGATCAGCGCGTGCACCCGAAGCTCCGGCCGCTCGGCGGCGAGCGCCCGCCCGGCCAGGGTCAGCGCGCTCTCGCTGACGTCGACCGGGACATAGGCGCGCAGACCGGTCAGGGCGTCCAGCAGATAGCGGGTCTTCTCGGAGGACCCGGAGCCCAGCTCCACCAGGGTGCGGGCGCCGGCCGCCGCGGCGATCTCCCCGGCCCGGTCGGCGAGGATCTCGCGCTCGGCCCGCGTCGGGTAGTACTCCGGCAGCTCGGTGATCCGCTCGAACAGCTCGCTGCCGCGCGCGTCGTAGAACCACTTGGGCGGAAGTGTCTTCGGCGTGCCGGTCAGGCCCTCCAGGACGTCGGCGCGCAAGGCGGCCTCCATGGCGTCCCCGGGCAGCGTGCGGGAGAGGCGGAACGGGCTCACGTACGGGACTCCTTCGCGGGTACGGGTGCGGGTGCCGGGGCCGGAGCGGGGGCCGGTGCCGGGGTGGTGGCCGGCTCGCCGCGGCCCGGGGCTTCGGGTGGCCCGCCGGGCGCCGGGCCGGTCAGCGGGGTGAGCCGGACGTCCGCGCGGTCGGCCCACAGCAGGGTGCGGTCGGGGACTTCCCGCCAGTCCGGGTCGTCGTCGTAGGGCTCGGAGGCCACGACGGTGCCGCCGCCGGGCCGGGACAGGTACCAGAGGGTGTCGCCCCAGGCGGTGGCGGCGACAACGTCACCGTTGGTGAGCAGCAGGTTCAGCCGGGAGGCGGGGGCCGCCGCGGCGACCCGGGCGACCGTGCCGGCCAGCGCCCGGGCCTCCGGGCAGCCGCCGCGCAACCGGTCGAGGACCAGGGCCCACACCAACGCGGAGTCGTTGCGGGCCTCCAGCGCCAGCAGCTCCCCGGGCGGCAGGCGAGCGGCGAGCGGGGCCAGCGAGTCCGGCCAGCCCGCCACGGCCCCGTTGTGGCTGAACAGCCAGGGGCCCGCGGCGAACGGCGCGGCCGCGGCCTCCGCGTCGGCGCCCGACAGGGTCGCGTCCCGCACCGCCCCGAGCAGCGCCGTCGTCCGCACCACCCGGGCCAGGTCGGCGAAGGACTGGTCCGCCCAGATCGGCCCGGCCCGGCGGTAGCGCGCCGGCACCGGGTCCCCCTCGGCGTACCAGCCGACCCCGAAGCCGTCGGCGTTGACCGTTCCGTACCGCTGCCGTCGCGGTGCCCACGACTGGCGGTACAGCCCGTGCGGCGGCTCCACCAGCAGCCCGCCCAGCGGCTCGGCGGGCCCGACATAGGCGAGGTGACGGCACATCAGTCGGCCTCCTGGGAGCGCGCGGTGCGAAAGCCCGAGAAGATCTGCCGCCGGACCGGGTAGTCCCAGTTGCGGAAGGTGCCCCGGCAGGCCACCGGGTCCACGGCGAACGAGCCGCCGCGCAGCACCTTGTACTCGGGCCCGAAGAACACCTGCGAGTACTCCCTGTACGGGTACGCCCGGAAACCGGGGTAGGGCAGGAAGTCGCTCGCCGTCCACTCCCACACGTCCCCGATCAACTGGCGTACGCCCAGCGGCGACTGCCCGGCCGGGTAGCTCCCGGCGGGCGCCGGCCGCAGGTGCCGCTGGCCCAGGTTGGCGTGGTCGGGGCCCGGATCGGCGTCCCCCCACGGGTAGCGCGTGGAGCGGTCGCCGGCCGGGTCGTGGCGCGCGGCCTTCTCCCACTCGGCCTCGGTGGGCAGCCGCCGCCCGGCCCAGCGGGCGTAGGCGTCGGCCTCGTACCAGCACACGTGCATCACCGGCTCGTCGGGCGGCACCACCTCGGTGACGCCGAAGCGCCGCCGCAGCCACTGCCCGCCCTCGCGGTGCCAGAACAGCGGCGCGCGGACCGAGTGGCGCCGTATGTGGTCCCAGCCCTCCGGCTGCCACCAGCGCGGGTCGTCGTAGCCGCCGTCCGCGATGAACGCCTGGTACGCGGCGTTCGTCACCGGCGTGGTGTCGATCCAGAAGGGCGGCACCTCCCGCCGGTGCGCGGGGCGCTCGTTGTCCAGCGCCCACGGCTCGGTGGAGGTGCCCATGGTGAACGGGCCGCCGGGGACGAGGACCTCGGCCGGCCCGGTGAACGGCGGCGCCGGGCGGGGGTCCGGAGCGGTGAGGGCCTGCGGCCCCTTGCGGAGCTGATGGGTGATCAGCATCGTCTCGTCGTGCTGCTGTTCGTGCTGCGCGATCATCCCGAAGGCGAACCCGGACCGGGTCAGCCGCGAGGCGTCGAAGACGGCGTGCTCCAGCACGTCCAGGGCCCGGGCGCGCACCTCGGCCGCGTACCGCCGGGCCTCGGCGGGCGGCAGCAGCGGCAGCTTCGGGCGCTCGGCCCGGGGATGCTCGAAGGCGTCGTACAGGCTGTCGATCTCGGGCCGCAGCGCCTCCTGGCCGGCGACGGCCCGCAGCAGCCACTGCTCCTCCTGGTTGCCGATGTGCGCCAGGTCCCACACCAGCGGCGACATCAGCGGCGAGTGCTGGGCGGTCAGGTCCGGGTCGTCCACGCAGCCGGTCAGCAGCGTGGTGCGGTCCCGCGCGGTGACCAGTGTGGCCAGCGCGCGCTCGCGGAGGGCTTCGGTACCGAGGGCGGGGTCGTTCATGTGCGGACGTCCTTCCCGTGCGGGCGGCGGCCGGTGCCGTCCGGCCCGTCCAGCAACTCGTCGGCGGGGCAGCGGCCCCGGGTGACGTAGCGGTCCAGGTACGCCGTGACGGCGTCGGTGATCTCGGTGGTGGCGCCGAGGCGGGGCAGCGCCGCGAGCGCCGCCGTGAAGCACAGGACGGCCGCCTCGCGCAGCTCGGGATCGGCGAGCCCGTGCCGGGCCGCGTCGCGCCAGAGCGGATTGTGCGGGGCGGGCCGGCCCAGGGCGCGCTCGGCGAGCGGCTTCACCGCCCGGTAGGCGGTCTCGGACGCCTCCGGGTCGTCGAACAGCGCCGCCGTCACGGCCAGCGGCACCCGCCACCCGTCGTCGCCGGGCTGCGCGTCGATCATGCGCAGCTCCAGATGGCCGCGCGGCCGCACCGGCGGGAACAGCGTGGTGAGGTGGTAGCCGAGGTCGTCCCGGGTCGGCGGTCTCGGCCGGTGCGACCGGGTCCACTCCCGGAAGGTGAGTCCTTCGGGGACGTCCCACGGGCCGCCGTCCCGCCGGACGCACATCACCGGCGCGTCCAGCACATGCCGGGCCCAGGCGCCGCGCGGGTCGGCGTCCAGTTCGGGGCCGCCGGCCCGGCCGGCGCCGATCCGCGCCCAGTGGAGCTGCCGGGTGGACCGCCAGCCGGTGGGCCGCCCGCGCGCCAGCGGCGAGTTGGCGAACGCGGCCACCAGGACCGGGCCCAGCCGGTGGGCCAGCCACCAGCGCCGCACATGGCCGAGGACCCCCGGCTCCTCGTACCCGGCGTCCACGCACACCTGCACCGAGGCCGAGGTGCACATCATGGCGCGGCCGGCCGGCCCGGTGCGGTCCAGGCACGCCTCCATCGCGTCGTAGCGCGGCCGGCGCAGGAACCGGCGGGGCGGGTGCCAGGGGTCGTGGCCCATGCCGACCAGGCACAGGCCGTCCTCGCGCAGAACCGCGCGGACGGTGTCGAGGTCGGCGGAGACGGTGCCGACGCACTCCGTCAGGGAGGCGGCGGGCGGCGAGCTCAGCTCCAACTGCCCGCCGGGTTCGACGGTGAGTGCCGACCGCAGGGGTACGGTCCGCAGTGCGGCGTAGGCCGCTTCGAGTCGTTCGGGTGCCACGGGGAGCCGCGGGGCGCGCAGCTCGTGGACGAGCCATTCCACTTCGACGCCGAGGCGCCGCGGCGGGCCGGTCTTGAAGCAGATGCCGCGGACCAGGGCCTCGGCCTCCGCTTCGCCGACGGCGGCGGGTGGCTCCGTACAGCCACCGACCGGGGTGCCGACCGGTTCGGACATGTCGGGATCCTCCTGAGATGCCACCATGTCATCGGCTCCGGACCGGCGGTCCGGGCCGGAGTCACTCGTCCCACCCAAGACCCTCGCGCGGCTCGGCACAAGGGTGCGTACCGGGACGTTCCGCCCGGCCCTTCCGGGAGCCGGGCCGTTCCCGGTGATTCTCCGGGACTTCTCCAAGACCGTCGCGGGCGCCTTCGGGGAGCGTTCCGGGACGGGGAAACCCCGTTGCGCCGCAGGACCAGCATCGCTCAGGATGCGTAGGTGAGCACGATGGGGGAGGCCGCGCGGCGCGTGGCGGTGGCGCGTACGGGGGTGGCGCCATGAGCGCGCGCCTGCGCGGCATCGCCCAGCAGACGGAACAGATCGTGGTGGCCGGCCGCTACCACGCGCCCGGCGGGCACACGGTGACGATCGCGGCGGCGGTCGAGGCGGCCCACGCCGGCACCCGGGTGTTCGGACCCGGGCCCGTCGCCCCGCTCCCGGCCGTGCCCCCGGTCACGACCGTCGTCGAGGTCACGGCCGAGAGCAGCCTGGAGGCCGCCCGGCGCCTCGGGGACCGGACGGCCGTGCTGAACTTCGCCTCCGCCCGCAATCCCGGCGGCGGCCATCTCAACGGGGCCCAGGCCCAGGAGGAGGCCCTGTGCCGGGCCTCCGCGCTGTACACGTGCCTGCTGCGGGCCCCCGCCTTCTACGACCACCACCGCGCCCACCGCGACCCGTTCTACAGCGACCGCGTCATCCACAGCCCCGCCGTACCCGTCTTCCGGGACGACCGGGGCCGCCTGCTGGACGAGCCGTACACCGTCGGATTCCTCACCGCCGCGGCGCCCAACGCGGGCGTGGTGCTGCGGACGGCGCCGGACCGCGCGGCCGAGCTGCCGGGGGTGCTCGCCGCACGCGCCGAGCGGGTCCTGGAGACGGCCGCCGCGCACGGCTACCGGCGCCTGGTCCTCGGGGCGTGGGGCTGCGGGGTGTTCCAGAACGATCCGGCGCAGGTGGCCGAAGCGTTCCGGGCGCTGCTCGCACCCGGCGGCCGGTTCGCCTCCACCTTCGCCCACGTCGTCTTCGGCGTCCTGGACCGCACGCCGGGGAGCGTCGTCCGCGCGGCGTTCGCACGGGCATTCGCCCAGGGGCCGTCAGCCGCCGAGGCGGACGGCGGTGACGTGCGGGCGGCGGCCGGGTAGCGGGCCGCGCGCCGGACGGCCCCCGGTGTCGCGGGAGGGCCGGGGCGATGCCGCCCGCCGGTGGTGGCAGGCTGGTCCCCGGCTGATCACCGCACCACGACAGGGGACCGACCGCCATGACCGACAAGCTCACCGTGAGCGTCCTGGGCACCGGCATCATGGGCGCCGCGATGGCCCGCAACATCGCCCGCGCCGGGCACACCGTCCGCGCCTGGAACCGGAGCCCGGCCAAGGCCGAACCGCTGGCCGCCGAGGGCGCGCACATCGCCGGTACCCCCGCCGAGGCGGTGGAGGGCGCGGACGTGGTCCTGACCATGCTGTACGACGGCCCGGCCGCCCTGGAGGTCATGCGCCGGGCCGCGCCCGGCCTGCGCCCCGGCGCCGTGTGGATGCAGTCGACCACCGCCGGCCTCGAGGCCGTCACCGGCCTGGCCGCCTTCGCCGGCGAGCACGGCCTCGTCTTCTACGACGCCCCCGTCCTCGGCACCCGCGAGCCCGCCGAGGCCGGCCGGCTCCTCGTCCTGGCCGCCGGCCCGGCCGGGGCGCGGGCCACGGTGACGCCGGTGTTCGACGCCGTGGGCTCCCGGACCGTGTGGACCGGCGAGGACGGGGCGGCCGGGAGCGCCACCCGGCTGAAGCTGGTGGCCAACAGCTGGGTCATCGCCGCCACCAGCGCGGCCGGCGAGGTGCTGGCCCTCGCCGGGGCCCTGGACGTGGACCCGTCCCTCTTCTTCGACGCCATCGCCGGCGGCCCGCTCGACATGGGCTACCTGAGGGCCAAGGCCGCGCTCGTCCTCGAGGACCGGCTGTCCCCGCCCCAGTTCGCGGTCACCACCGCCGAGAAGGACGCCCGGCTCATCGTCGAGGCCGGTGAGCGGCACGGCGTCCGGCTCGACGTGGCGGACGCGAGCGCGCGGCGGCTCGCCCGCGCCGCCGCACGGGGGCACGGCGACGAGGACATGGCCGCGGCCTACTTCGCGAGCTTCGGGGAGAAGCCCTCGCCCTGAGGGCGCGCACCGCCGGGGGCACGGGTCCGGCCGGGTGACACCCGCCGGAAAGGCCGGCACGAAGGCCGGGACGGGGAAGGCCGACACAGGAGACCCCGACGGGACAGAGCGCACAGGACGCCCCGGAGGGGGAACCGGGACGGGAGGGCCCGGCGGACGGGACCCGGCGGGGAATCCCTCCTGGTACCCCACCGGAGAAGCCTTGCGGTCCCCCGGCGGGGAACCCCCTCCGGGACCCCCGGCGGTGAACCCCGCCGGGAGCCCCCGCCGGGAGCCCCCGCCGGGATCTCCCGGGGCGGGCGTGGCAGAGCGCCGCGCCGGTCCACAGGACAGGCCGTCATGACGGACACGGCATGACAGGCACGTGACAGAAAGGATTCCGCATGTCCAAGCCCCCGCTGCCGCCCGAGGCCGTCGACCTGCTGCGCCGGGCCAACCCGTGCGTGATGGCCACCCTGCGCTCGGACGGCACCCCCGTCTCCACCCCCACCTGGTATCTGTGGGAGGACGGCCGGGTGCTGGTCAACCTCGACGAGGGCCGGGTACGGCTGAAGCACCTGCGCCGCGACCCGCGCGTGACCCTCACCGTCCTGGACAAGGACGACTGGTACACGCACGTGACGCTCATCGGCCGCGTCACCGCGCTGCACGAGGACGAGGGCCGCGCCGACATCGACCGCATCTCGCGCCACTACACCGGCAAGCCCTACCCGGACCGGGTCCGCGCCCGGGTCAGCGCCTGGGTCGAGGTCGAACGCTGGCACGCCTGGGGGGCGTTGAAGGACAGCGACCAGGCCTCCGTCTGAGCACGACGCCCGGCCCCGCTCCCGGCCCGGTGCCGGGACGGGGCGGCGCGCGGAGAACCGGCCGGGCGCGGACGGGGGCGCCTTCCCGTGGGCGGTGTCCCGGCTGGTGGCCCGTCCGGTGGGTGGCCGGTCAGCGCCGGTACAGCCCCACCAGGGTGCCGCTCGCGAGCTGCCGTTCGTCCACCACCTGGTGCACCTGGCCGGCGCTGGGCGCGTCGGGCAGCACGCACGGCTCCCGCAGGGCGTAGAGCCGGAAGAAGTAGCGGTGCGCCTCGTCCCCGGGCGGGGGGTGTGGGCCGCCCCAGCCCCGTTCGCCGTACCCGTTGACGAGCTCGGTGCCGCCGGGCGGGGACATCCCCGCGGCGACACCGTCGCTGCGGGGATCGATGCCGACCACGATCCAGTGCGCGAAGGTACCGGACGGCGCGTCCGGGTCCTCGCACAACAGGACCAGTTCCACCGCTTCGTCCGGCACGCCCGACCAGGTCAGGGGAGGGGAGACGTTCTCCCCCTCGTAGGCGTACCGCCGGTCGATGAAGGAGTGGTCGCCGAAGGCGCCGCTGCTGAGCTCGATACCTGCCATGGGCCCGGAGTACCCCGGATGATTCGGGCATATCGGGCGGGCGAGCGGCGCGGGCGGTGCCCCCTTCCACGCGTCGCGCGGTTGGAACCGGAAGGTGCCGGGTACCCGTGACCCTCCGACGCAGGAGGAGACGGAGGAGCAGGAGATGTCTCCCCAGTCAGAGACCGCCGCGGAGGCGCGGACCGGCGGGCCCCGCCGTACGACCCCCCACGCCGCGCGGCTGCGCAACCGGGTCCCCGAGCCGTACGAGGAACCCGATCTCCTCGGCCAGTACCTGGCCCAGATCGGGGCCACGCCCCTGCTCAGCGCGGAGGACGAGGTGCGGCTGGCCCGGCGCATGGAGGCCGGGACACGCGCGCTGGAGGAGCTGGAACAGGCCGATGCCGGCGAACCCGCGCCGACGCCCGAGCGGCGCCGGGAACTGGAGCGGGCCGTGCGCGACGGCCTGGCGGCCAAGGACCACATGGTGCGGGCCAACCTCCGGCTGGTGGTCGCCATGGCCAAGCGGCACGCTCACCGCGGCCTGCCCCTGCTGGACGTCATCCAGGAGGGGAACCTGGGTCTGATCCGCGCGGTGGAGAAGTTCGACCACACCAAGGGGTTCAAGTTCTCCACCTACGCCACCTGGTGGATCCGCCAGGCGATCGAACGCGGCCTGGCGACGCACGCGCGGACGGTGCGGCTGCCCATGCACGTGGTCGAGCAACTGCACAAGCTGGCCAGGATCGAGCGGCGTCTCCGGCTCGAACGGGAACGTGAACCGACCGCCGAGGAGGTGGCCGGGGAGAGCGGACTCGCGCCGGACAAGGTGGTCTGGCTGCGACGGGTCGGACGGGACGCGATCAGCCTGGACACCCCCGTGGACGAGACCGGCGACACCGTCGTCGGCGACCTCATCCCCGACACCGACGTGCTCCAGGCCCCGGAGGTCGCCGAGTACCAGGCGCTCGCCGAGGAACTGCGCGAGGCCGTGGGCACCCTGGCGCCCCGTGAGGCGTTGATCCTCAGCCTGCGCTACGGCCTGCACGACGGGCGGCCGCGCACCCTGGAGCAGGTGGCCCGGCACGTGGGCCTGACCCGGGAGCGCGTACGCCAACTGGAGAAGGCGTCGCTCGCCCGGCTGCGGGCACCGGAGACCCGGGAGCGCCTCGTGGCCTGGGCGGGCTGAGCCCTCCGCCGCAAGCCCTGCCCCGGGCCCTCCCGGCGGCTGCCGCGGCCGCTCGGCTCATCCCCCGGGGTGCCCGCCCTGCCATGCGGCGGCCAGCGCGCCGTCGCCCGTCAGGGTCACG
Source organism: Streptomyces harenosi (assembly GCF_011008945.1). GTDB lineage: Bacteria > Actinomycetota > Actinomycetes > Streptomycetales > Streptomycetaceae > Streptomyces > Streptomyces harenosi. The sequence goes on along the minus strand of NZ_WYCT01000014.1, from coordinate 21,782 downwards.
CGCACCCCGGGGCTCACCCGCTCCAGCGTCGCCCGGAGCCAGGAGCGGTCCTCGTCGCCCGCCGGTTCCAGCCGCATCCGGCGCACCCGCAGCGGCACCATGCGCAGCGCGCACAGCCGCCCGGTGTCCGCCGCGACCGTCACCAGATGGGCCAGCCGCAGATCGTCCCGGTACCGCTCGTGGCCCGTTATGCCCTCGTAGTCGTCGACGAAGTCGCCGCAGCCGTAGAACACCGGCCGGCCCCGGTAGACCTCCAGCGGGCGCGGGTGGTGCGAGGAGTGCCCGTGCACGATGTCCACCCCGCCGTCCACCAGGGCGTGCGCGAACCGGACCTGCTCCGCGGGCACCCGGTACCCCCAGTTCGACCCCCAGTGCACGGAGACCACCACGAGATCGCCGGCCCGTCCGGCCCGCCGTACGCGCCGGACGACGGCCTCGGCCGCGCCGGGCGCCGGCTCGGCGGCATAGGCGACGCCGGACCGGCCGGCGGACGCCGCCCACCCGGCGGGGATGCCGCTGGAGCCCATGCCGAGGGCGAAGACGAGCAGGCGTCCGCCGTTGCCCAGCGGGACCACCGCGGGCGCGTACGCCTCGGCCGCGTCCCGCCCCGCGCCCGCCGTGCGCAGCCCCGCGCCCGCCAGTGCGCCGAGCGTCTCCGCCAGGCCCGCGCGGCCGAAGTCCAGGACGTGGTTGTTGGCCAGGACGCACACGTCCGGCCGGGCCACGCTCAGCGCGGGCAGGTTGGCCGGGTGCATGCGGTAGTGGACGGCCTTGCCGGGCGCGAAGGTCCCGCCGCGCGTGACCGCCGTCTCCAGGTTGACGATCCGGGCGTCCGGGGCGGCCTCCTCCAGCAGGTCCAGCGCCTCGCCCCACGGCCACCCGGGCGGCACCGGCGCGGGCACGGGACCGCTCGCCGCCTCCGCCAGACGGACGTAGGTCCGCGCGTCGCGCACGTACTCCTCGCGCAGCTCCGGATCACCGGGGTGCGCGAGGATCTGGTCGACGCCGCGCCCGAGCATCACGTCACCGCACAGGAACAGCGTCACTGTGCCGCCGCCCACGTCTTTCACGGTAGGGGTGTGGCGCGCAGGTGCGCCAGAAGGGGCGGTGAGCCGGCCGCGGACCTCCACAGGGGCCGCTTCACACGGGGGTCCCGGTCCGCTCCTGGCCGTGCCGCGTGCCGCCGCCTCCCGCGGCCACGCCGCCCCCGACGGGGCGGGAGCGGTACTGGAGGTGCCCGGCCCACAGGGTGCCCAGGAGGCCGGCGGCGGCGAGCGCGGCCCCGATCCAGGCCACCGAGGCGAAGCCGAACCCGGCGTCGACGGCCATGCCGCCGAGGGCCGGCGCGAGCGTGTTGCCGACGTTGAAGGCGGAGGTGTTGGCGGCGCCCACCAGGGTCGGTGCGCCGGGCGCCACCACGAAGACCCGGGACTGCAGGACCGGGTTGGTCACGTACCCCGCCACGCCGAGGACGAAGATCAGGGACACCGTGACGACGGTGTTCTCCGCCAGGACGGCGAGGAGAGCGGAAGCCGCGGCGAGGACGCCGGTGCCGAGCGCGAGCGTGCGGATCGGGTACGCCTGCGCCGCCCTGCCGCCGACGGCCATGCCGAGCAGGCCGCCGGTGCCGAACAGCGCCAGCAGGACGGGCACCCAGCCGTCGGCCAGTCCGGTGACGTCGGTGAGCAGGGAGGCGAGGTAGCTGAAGGTGACGATGACGGCGCCGAAGGAGAACGCCGTCACCGCGTACGACAGCCACAGCTGGGGCCGGGCCATCGCCCGCAGCTCGGCGCGGACGGTGGGCCTCTCCTGCGCGGAGCCCCGCCCGCCGGGAATGGCGAACACCGAGCAGAGGAGGCCGGCGAGGGTGAGCGCGGCCACGCCCCAGAACGCGGCGCGCCATCCGGCGAACTGGCTGAGCACCGTACCCGCGGGGACGCCGATGATGGTGGCGAGGGTGAGTCCGGCGGCGACGACCGCCACCGCCCTGCCCTTGGCGTTCGCCGGGACGAGGGCGACGGCGGTGGCCACGGCGACGCCCCAGAAGCCCGCGTAGGCGAGGGCGCTGACGACGCGGGTGGCGAACAGGACTTCGTAGTCCGGGGCCAGGGCGCCGGCGATGTGCGCGGCGATGAAGACGGCCTGCAGCGCGACCAGGGCCGTGCGGCGGGGCCATCTCAGCGTGGCGACCGCGAGGAGCGGTGCGCCGACGACCATGCCGATGGCGAACGCCGAGATCAGCAGCCCGGCATCGGGGACGGAGACACCCAGGTCACCGGCGATGTCGGGGAGCAGGCCGGAGAGCATGAACTCCGATGTGCCCTGGGTGAAGATTCCCAGGCCGAGGACGTAGACGGCAAGGGGCATGGCCTGCCTCCAAGTGCGGGGACGTCGACCGGTGTCGACTCCGGTCACGAGCGGAAGGGGCGCCCTCGGGAGCACGCTAACATGTTTCGGAGCAGTTGCTTCAAAACCCCGGTGGCGGTGCGGAGCGTCCCCGAGCGGCAGCGCCGTCGCGCCGACCGCAAGGAGCGTCCGGCCGCCGCGGAGACAGCGCGGTGCGCACCGCTGCCGCTGCGCTCCCCCCGCTTCCCCCGTCCCAAGGAGGAGTCCCATGACCGACACGTCCGGCGCCCCGCAGCGCGTCCGCGTCACCGCCGAACCCGACTGGTACGCCCCGGCCGGCATCGCGCTCGGCGTCCGCGTCGGCGACCTCGTCTTCACCTCGGGCCAGGGGCCGATCGGCGAGCACGGCACGACGGTCGGCGGGGGAGACTTCGAGGCCCAGGCCCGGCAGGCGCTGGCCAACCTCGCCCTCGTCCTGGAGAACGCCGGGTCCGGTCTCGACCGGGTCGTCAAGGCGACCGTGTTCGTCACCGACATCGCCCGGGACCAGGAAGCCTTCGCGCGGCTCCGGGCCGAGTACTTCGTCCCGCACACGTTCGCCGAGTCCTTCGTCGAGGTCTCCTCCCTCGCCGATCCGGACTGGCTGATCGAGATCGAGGCGGTCGCGGTGGCGGGGTGAGCCCCCGGATTCCGGAGCGAGCGCTCCGGCATCCGTAGGATGCGGGTATGGCCAGGCCCAGGAAGTTCGACGAGACGCACGCGCTCACCGCCGCCATGGAGACCTTCTGGCGGCGGGGGTACGAGGCCACCTCGACCCGGGACCTGTCCGACGCGACCGGCCTCGGCCAGTCCAGCCTGTACAACGCCTTCGGCGACAAGCACGAGTTGTACCTGCGGGCCCTGCGCCACTACTACGAGACGCACACCGCCGAGCAGACCGCCTTCCTCGACCGGCCCGGCCCGGTCAAGGAGCGGCTGCGGGACCTGATGGTCCACGCCCTCGACGCCGACCTGGCGGGTCCCGACGCCTGCGGATGCTTCTCCATCAACGCGTCGGTCGAGAGGGCCCACGCGGACGACGACGTCAGGGAGGAGGTCCGCCGGCACTTCGCCACGGTGGAGCGGGCGCTGACCGAGACCATCGCGCGGGGGCAGCGCTCCGGCGAGATCTCCCCGCAGCGCAGCGCCGCGACACTCGCCCGCCAGGTCCTCAGCACGTACTACGGACTGCGCGTGCTCGCCCGGGTCCAGAAGGACCGGAACGCCCTGCTCGGCGTCGTGGAAAGCGCCGTCTCCGCCCTCTGACCGGGCGCCCGCGCCCCCGCTGACCGGCGCCCGCGTCCGCGGGCGGCCGGTCCATGGACGTGCCCGATTGCCGCATCCCGCCCGACATGGCGGTCCCGGGCGTGGGTACCGCACAGGCGTGGGGGACGCGAGCCGCCGGAGGTCGCGATGGAACTGGCCGGACTGGTCCGGGAACGCCCCTGCCGCTACCGCATCGAGCCGCACGGCGCGATGCGGGTGCCCGGGGTGGTGTTCGCCTCCCGTGATCTCCTGGCCGACGCCGAGAAGTCCTTGGCGCAGGTCGTCAACGTGGCCACGGTGCCGGGCATCGTGGGCGCCTCGTACGCCATGCCGGACATCCACTGGGGCTACGGCTTCCCGATCGGCGGGGTGGCGGCCACCGACGTCGACGAGGGCGGCGTCGTCTCGCCCGGCGGGGTCGGCTTCGACATCTCCTGCGGGGTGCGGCTGCTGGCGGCCGACGCCCGGGGCGCGGAGCTGCGGCGGGCGCTGCCCGCCGTCATGGACGGCCTGGACCGGGCGATCCCGCGCGGCGCGGGCCCCGGCGGCGTGTGGCGGCCTTCCGGCTCCGGACCGCTGGAGCGGATCCTCGCCGACGGCTCCCGGTACGCGGTCGAGGAGGGGTACGGCGAGGAACGCGACCTCGTCCGCTGCGAGGACGGCGGCGCGGTCGCCGGTGCCGACGCCGCCCAGGTCGGCGAGCGGGCCCGGCAACGCGGCCTGGCCCAGGTGGGCAGCCTCGGGTCCGGGAACCACTTCCTGGAGGTCCAGCAGGTCGCCGAGGTCTACGACACGGCGGTCGCCGGGGCGTTCGGGCTCGCCGACGGACAGGTGTGCGTCATGATCCACTGCGGCTCGCGGGGCCTGGGACACCAGATCTGCACCGACCACGTCCGGGCGATGGACCGCGCCATGGCCCGGTACGGCATCACCGTCCCCGACCGGCAGTTGGCCTGCGCCCCGGTCGGCTCGCCCGAGGGCGAGGCGTACCTGGGCGCGATGGCCGCCGCCGCCAACTACGGCCGCGCCAACCGCCAGCTCCTCACCCACGCGGCCCGGGAGGTGTTCCGGCGGGCGGCGGGCGCGCGGCTGTCGCTGGTGTACGACGTGTCCCACAACCTCGCCAAGACCGAGACGCACGACGTGGCCGGCCGGCCCCGCCGGCTCTGCGTGCACCGCAAGGGGGCCACCCGGGCGTTCCCGCCGGGCCACCCGGAGCTGCCGCCCGACCTGCGCCGGTCCGGGCAGCCGGTGCTGATCCCCGGCACCATGGGCACCGCCTCCTACGTGCTGACCGGGGTCCTCGGCGGCGACGCCTTCTACTCCACCTGCCACGGCGCGGGCCGGGTGCTCAGCCGCCACCAGGCCGCCCGCGCGGTCACCGGCAAGGAGGTGCGGGCCAGGCTCGACGCGGCCGGCATCGCGGTGCGCCCGCGTTCCTGGCGCGGCCTGGCCGAGGAGACGCCCGAGGCGTACAAGGACGTGAGCGCGGTGGTGGCCGCGAGCGAGCGTGCCGGGCTGTGCCGCGTGGTGGCCCGGCTGGTGCCGCTGGGAGTGGTCAAGGGCTGACCGCGTCCCGGTCCGCGTCCGGTGCCGCCGGTCCGCGCGGCCACCGTCCGTACGGCCACCGTCCGCGCGACGGCCGTCCGCGCGACGGCCGTCCCGCGGCGCCCGGGGCACCGCGGGCGTGGCTCACGCGTCGACCGTCACCGCGCACGACCACCCGTACGCGTCCGGTCCGATCCGCAGCTCGTGCCAGGCCACGGCCTTCGGCGCGGCCCCGGTGATCTCGACCTCCGTCAGCCCGGCCACCGCGAGCCTGACGTCGAGGCCGCCGTCGTCCTCGTCCGCCTCCACGTCCACCGGCACCTGGCCGTGGACCTCCAGCCGGAAGATGACCTCGTCCAGCAGCGTGGCCAGCAGGTCCTCGTCGCAGCCCTCGGCCAGCCGCACGCGGTCCACGGCCGTGGGCCGCACCCCGGAGACGTCCGCGAAGCACTCCACCATCGCCAGCACCGCCTCCGCCAGACACCGTTCCCGGCTCGACGCCCAGGCTTCGATACGGATGTCGGCGGTGTGCGGTACCGCCCGGTGGCCGCTCTCGCCCCGCTCCCGCGCCAGCCTGTCGTCGCCCGTGTCCCCGAGCATGTCCACCGCCTGTCCCGTCACCGCGCCCTCGTGCGACGCGCACACTCCGCCCTGCTGCCGTCTCGCCGTACCGCTGTACCGCCGTACCGCCGTGCACGACTATGGAGTTGCCGGTGTGCCCGGCGTCACACGTCGTGGAGGCCGCGCCGCACGGCGGAAAGTCAGCAGGACCCGAGGACGCCCGGCAGGAATCGAGGGTGTCCGGAAGAATCCGTGGAAGTTCGGAAGATCCCGAGGAGATCCCGAAGGGTCCGGGGAGGCCCGCGAGGGCCCGAGGGGACCCCCCGACGGGAGGAGGCCGCCGATGATCTCCCAACCGGTCGCGGTACCCGCCGCCGACGCCACCCTGGCGGGAGACCTCGCCGTACCGGAGGCCGCCCGGGCCGTCGTGCTCTTCGCACACGGCAGCGGCAGCTCCCGGCACAGCCCGCGCAATCGCAAGGTGGCCGAGGCCCTGTGCGCCGCCGGGCTCGGCACGCTGCTGATGGACCTGCTCACCGAGGACGAGGAGAGGCGGGACCTGCGCACCGCCGAGCACCGCTTCGACATCCCCCTGCTGGGCCACCGCCTGGTGGCCGCCGTCGACTGGCTGGAGAGCGGGCCCGGCACGCGCGGGCTGCCGGTCGCCCTCTTCGGGGCCAGCACCGGTGCCGCGGCGGCCCTGGTGGCCGCCGCCGAGCGGCCCGGCCGGGTGTTCACCGTCGTCTCGCGCGGCGGACGGCCCGACCTGGCCGGCGACGCCCTGCCCGCCGTACGGGCGCCGGTGCTGCTCGTCGTGGGCGGCCGCGACGAGCAGGTGCTGCGGCTGAACCAGGAGGCGGCCCGGCGCCTGCGCGCGCCGCACGATCTGCGGATCGTTCCCGGCGCCACCCATCTGTTCGAGGAGCCCGGCGCCCTCGACCGGGTCGCCGACGCCGCCCGGCAGTGGTGCGACGAGCACTTGCGCGCCGTCTCCGGCTGACCCGGGGCCGTCAGGGGCGCCCCGGCCCGGCACCGCGCTCGCGCGTGGGCGCCGAGGCGGGCGGCGCCGTCCGGGGCGCCCGGTTCCGCCGCGCGGGCGGCGCTGTCAGGCCGGCGTGCCCGGATCGGTGCGCAGCCGGGCGCCCTGCCGCAGCAGCTCGCGCTGGACCATCCGGTAGGGCACGCCCCGCGGCCCCTGGCCGTGGCGGACGGTCAGCGCGGCGGCCACGCCCGCGGCCTGCCCGGTCGCCATGGCGATCGGCATCACCCGGTACGAGGAGTGCGCCACGTGCGTCCCCGAGATGCACCGCCCCGCCACCAGCAGCCGGTCGGTCCCCTTCGGGACGAGGCAGCGCAGCGGGATGTCGTAGAAGCGGCCCATGGGCACCCGCTTCAGCACGGTGCCGGTACCGCGCGGGTTGTGGATGTCGATCGGGTAGGCGCCGTGCGCGACGACGTCCGGGAACGGGCGGGCGGCCAGGATGTCGTGTCCGGTGAGCTGGTAGTCGCCGACCACGCGCCGGGTCTCGCGCACCCCGATGTGGGTGCCGCTCTGCACCACGTACGACTCCTCGAAACCGGGCACGCGGGTGCGCAGGAAGCGGTCGATCTGGGCGAGCTGGCGGCGCGCCGTGTACTCCGCCCGGGTGAGGTCCCACACGCTGGTGCCCAGCACACGGGTCACCCGGGTGCTGTTGACGGCGACCTCACGCGGGTGCGGCGTCGCGAACAGCAGGATGTCCTCGCGCGGCAGCCGCAGCTCCCCGGCGGCCCGGGCCTCCTCGATCAGGTCCCACAGTCCGTGCACCCCGCGCCACTGGTCGGGATGGGCGCGCACGTAGTCGGCGAAGTCGGGCCGGGCGAAGTCCGCCACGCGGAACATCAGCGTCATCGGCTGGACCAGCCCGTCCTCGGGGCGGCCGATCTCGTACGACGCCCCGCAGGCCGCCGCGACGTCGCCGTCGCCGGTGCCGTCCACGACCGCCCCGGCGTCGATCACCACCGGACCGGACTTCGTCTCGAACACCACCCGCCAGCCGGGGCCGTCCTCCCGGGGCAGGGCGGTGGAGGCGAAGGCGTGGAACAGCATCCGCACCCCCGCCTCGTCCAGCATCTCCAGCAGCGCCAGCTTGAACAGCTCCGGGTCGAAGGGAACGGTGTACCCGGTCTTCGGGGAGGGCGGCAGGCAGCCGCCGCGCCCCATGAGCCGGTCCAGCAGCTGCCACAGGACGCCCGCGACCACCGGCTCCCCCTCGCCGTGGTCGGTGGGCAGCAGCCGGGAGTTGTCCCCGGACTCGCTGAAGGCGGCCTGCTTGTGCTCGTTGTGGAACGACATCAGCGGCATCACCAGCGCCACGGTCGCGTTGCCGCCGAGGAACCCGTAGCGCTCCACGAGGACCACGTCGGCTCCGGCGTCGGCCGCGGCGACCGCGGCGGCGAACCCGGACGGTCCGCCGCCGACCACGAGGACGTCGCACCGGCCCCCGTGCCGGGCCGGACGCGGGGGCAGGGTGACCGTGCGGGGCTCGTGGGGCTCTTCCAGGATCGGCATCGGTCTCCTCGGGCGGTCGGGGCTCGTCGGCGGGCTCGCGTCACGGCCGCTGCCGGCCCCCGGGCGGGCCGGGCGTCAGGCGATCAGCGGGCGGGGCTCGGCGGGGCGGGCCGGTTCCGCCTGCGCCATGCCGCCCGGCGCCTCCGCCCCGGCGGCCGCCTCCGTGGTCGCGCCCCGCCGCCCGGCGTCGATCTCGTCGAGCAGGGCGCCGCAGCGCACGCAGGTCTCCCGGGCGAGCGTGGTCAGCTCCCGCATCCGGCCGCGCAGGTCCTCCCGCCGCTGCGGATACTCGTCCCACAGCCGGTCCACCTCCGCCAGCAGCAGCCCGGCCTGCTCCCGCGCGACGCCCACCAGGGCGGGGGCGCCGAGCCGGCGCGCGAAGTCGAACACCTTGCCGGAGTACGGCAGCGGCAGGACCGGCACCCCGGACAGCGCCGCGAAGATCACGAAGTGCAGCCGCATGCCGACGGCCAGGTCCAGATGGCGCATGAAGCCCAGGACCTGCCCGGGGCTGTAGGCGCCGTGCAGGATGCGGCCCTTGTCCGGCGCGGTCATGTGGGACAGCACGGCGTGCGCGTGCCGCACGTCGTGCCGCTCCATCGGCAGGAACACCACGTGCGCGTCGAGCCGCCGGACGAGGAAGTCCGCGACGTCGGCCAGCAGCGCGTGGTAGTCGCCCTCGTCCAGCTTCTCGGCGGCCCGGCCCGGTTCCCGCACCGACATCCCCACCAGCCGGGCGCCGGTGGGCAGGCCCTCGCCGCGCATCATCGCGTCGGTGAACGGCTCGGGCTCCAGCAGCAGCGCCGGATCGGCGGTGACGGTGATCTCGCGCTCCAGGCCGACCTCCTCCAGGACCAGCTTGGACTCCTGGTCCCGCACCACGATGTCGTCCATGTCCGCCAGCACGCCGCGCACCGCCTCCCGGTCCTCCGCCTCGCGCAGCGGGCCGGCGCCGACGGCGTAGGCGAAGGTGGGCACGCCCCGGCCCTGCGCGGCGCGGACCAGCCGCAGATAGCGGCGGGCCTCGCTGTCGTAGAGGATGCCGCCGCCGCCCAGCACCAGCAGGTCCAGCCCGGTCAGCGCCTCCGAGATGTGGTTGCGGCTGACGCCTTCCCAGTCCAGGACGTCCTGGACGTCGGGATGGTGCGCGCGGGTGTGCTCCGCGTTGCGGCTGAGGACGACGAAGTGGGCGTCCGGCCGCTGCGCGCGCAGACAGTTCAGGATGCAGGTCAGGATCGACTCGTCGCCGATGTTGAAACCGCCGTACGAACCGAGCACACCGATGCGCGGGCCCGGGCGGGCGGGCAGCGCAGGCGAGGGGGCAGTGGTCATCCGGAAACTCCCGTCACGTGCGGAGACGGCCGGGCGGCCGGCCGGGATGCGAGGCGGTCGTGGTTCGCGCCGCGTGCCGGGTTGCCTGCGCCGGCCGGTTGGAAACACTCCCTGCTCCCCGTGGGTGAACGCCGCCCGGGCCCGGCGGCCGGGCCTCCGCATCGGCCGCCGCCCCGGCGGGTACGCCGGAAAGGAGCCCGGGGGAGAAGGCCCCGGGGAAGGGGGGAAGCCGGGGAAGGAGGGACAGCGGCCATGCGGTTCCAGGACCGTCGCCAGGCCGGACGGGCGCTGGCCGAGAGGTTGCGGACCCTGCGCGAGGAGGGCGCCCTGCCGGATCCCGTCGTCCTCGCCCTGCCCCGCGGTGGTGTCGCCGTGGCGCGCGAGGTCGCCCGGGAGCTGCGGGCGCCGCTCGACGTGCTGGTCGTACGGAAGATCGGGGCGCCCTTCCACGAGGAGTACGGCATCGGGGCGATCGCCGGTGACGACGAGCCGCTCTACGACGAGCGCGCCCTGCGCCGGCTGGGCCTCACCGAGGACGAGCTGGCCCCCGTGGTGGAGCGGGAGCGCGCCGAACTCCGCCGCCGCGAGGAGCGCTACCGGCGGGGCCGCCCCGCCCCCGAGGTGCGCGGCCGCACCGTGATCGTCGTCGACGACGGCCTGGCCACCGGCTCGACGGCGCGTGCGGCCCTGCGCGCCCTGCGCCGCCGCGACCCGGGACGGCTGGTGCTGGCCGTGCCGGTCGGCGCGCCGGAGGCGGCGGAGCTGATGCGGGCCGAGGCCGACGAGGTGGTCTGCCTGCACCGGCCGGCCGCGTTCCAGGCCGTCGGCCTCTGGTACGACGACTTCGAACAACTGACCGACGGTGATGTGCTGGACGCGCTGCACGGCGAGCGGCCGGCGCACCGCCCGGGGGAGTGAGCCGGGGCGCGGCGCGCCACCCTCAGACGACGGCGTCCGCGCGCAGGGCCGCGATGTCGCCGGGACCGCGGCCGAGTTCGGCGAGGATGGCGTCGGTGTGCTCCCCGACGGCGGGGACGGGGTCCATGCGGGCGGGTACGCCCGCGAGGTCGGCCGGCGGCAGCAGGGCACCCACCGCCGCCCCGCCCGGCACGGTCACCTCCCGCCAGCGGTCGCGGGCCGCCAGCACGGGGTGGCCGAGGAAGGCGGCCACGTCGTTCACCCCGGCGCAGGCGATGCCGATGCCCTCCAGCTCCTCCAGGATCTCCCGGCTGCCGGAGCGGGCGCAGCGCCGCGCGACGATCGCGTCGAGCTCCTCGCGGTGGGCGACCCGGTCGGAGCCGGTGGCGAACCGGGGATCGCCGGTCAGCTCCGGCCGCCCGAGGAAGTCCGCGCACAGGGCGGCCCACTCGCGCTCGTTCTGGACGGAGAACAGCACCTCCTCGCCGTCGGCGGCGCGGTAGGCGCCGTACGGGGCGATGGTGGCGTGCCGCGTCCCCAGGCGCGGGGGCTGCGCGCCGCCGTAGCGGGTGTAGTAGGCGGGCTGGCCCATCCACTCGGCCAGCGCCTCGAACAGCGACACCTCCACCGGGTGGACCGTGCCGGCGGTGGCCCGGGTGTACAGGGCGGTGAGGACGCCGCTGTAGGCGTACATCCCCGCGGCGATGTCCGCGACGGAGATGCCGACGCGGGCCGTCGACTCCGGGGTGCCGGTCAGGGACACCAGACCCGTCTGGCACTGCACCAGCAGGTCGTAGGCCTTGCGGCCGGCCCAGGGGCCCGTGGTGCCGTAACCGGAGATCGTGCAGGGGATCAGCCGGGGGTGGCGGCGCGTGAGGGCGGCCGCGTCCAGGCCGAGGCGTCCGGCGGCGCCCGGGGCGAGGTTCTGGACGAACACGTCGGCGCCGCGCAGCAGGTCGTGGAGGATCTCGCGGGCCCTGCCGTCCTTCAGGTCGAGGGTGAGGGACTCCTTGGACCGGTTGAGCCACACGAAGTAGCTGGAGTGGCCGTGCACGGCCGTGTCGTAGCGGCGGGCGAAGTCGCCCCCGCCCGGCCGCTCCACCTTGATGACCCGGGCGCCGAGGTCGGCGAGCTGCCGGGTGGCGTAGGGCGCCGCCACGGCCTGCTCCACGCTGACCACCGTCACGCCGGACAGGGGAAGCCGCCGCACGCTCACGCCTCCTGCCCGGGCCGGGGGACGCCCGCCGGTGGTGCCCGGCGGACCGTGTCCGCTGATTTGTACGGCCCCGGCCGAACGCCTGTCAACGGTGCGTCCCGTCCATCACCCGGGCCTTCGCCCGGGGCGGCGGACCCGCGGTCCGTTCACCGCCCGGCGGGGCTGTGGTGGTCCGGCGCGGGGCGGCTGCGGGAGACCACGCGCGTGCCGCGGGCGTCGACGACCCGGACCTGGAGCGAGCCGCAGCCGCACCGGGTCCACACCGTGCGGCCCGCGGCCGTGTGGTGCCCGGACACCACCTTGAAGGGTTCGGCGCCGTCCGGCCAGCCGCAGTACGGGCAGACGACGGCACCGGTCTCGCTGGGCATGGCGCTCCTTCCGCGGGTCGCAGTGGCACCCGGCCCCTGAGCGGCCGTCACCACCCAGCCAGGGTGCGCCTCCGGGACCGTACACGTCCAGGTTGACTTCGTGGACCCGACCGTGAAGCCTGACCTTCATGATTGACCTGCGCCGGCTCCACGTCCTGCGGGCGGTCTCCCACTACGGCACGGTTACGGCCGCCGCCCGCGCCCTGCACGTCACGCCGTCCGCCGCCTCCCAGCAGATCCGGCAGCTCGCCCGTGACCTGGGCGTGGACCTGCTGGAGCCGCAGGGCCGCGGGGTGCGGCTGACCCCGGCCGCCGAGAGCCTCCTCGCACACGCCGACGCGATCCAGGCCCGGTGGGAGCAGGCCGAACTCGATCTGCGGGCCGGTCAGGCCACCCCCGGCGGACCGCTGCGCGTGACCGGGTTCCCGGTGGCCGTCTCGGTGCTGCTGGCGCCGATGGCGGCCCGGTTGCGCGCACGCCATCCGCGCCTGTCGGTCCGGATCCGGGAGGCGGGCGTGCCGGACAGCTTCGACCTGCTGTTCGAGGGAGAGGCGGATCTGGCCGTGGTGGAGGCCACGCCGCGCAATCCGCCGCCCGGCGACGCCCGCTTCGACCAGCGCCCCTTGCTGGACGATCCCTTCGACCTCGTCGTCCCCGCGGACCACCCGCTCGCCGGGCGCGACCGCGTCGATCTGGCGGAGGCGGCGCGCGAGGCGTGGATCGCGCCCGTGCCCGACAGTCCCTGCCTGCCGCATGTGATGTCGGCGTGCGGAGGTGCCGGCTTCACCCCGGACGTGGTCCACCACGCGCTGGACTGGAACGTCACCGCCGCTCTCGTCGCCCACCGGCTGGGCGTCGCCCTGATCCCGCGCCTCGCCCGTACCGCCCCGCACCTGCCGATCGCGCGGGTGCCCTGCGCGGGCCGTCCGCACCGCAAGCTGCTGACCTGTACGCGCCGGGGCGGGCACCGGCGCCCGGCGGTCGCGGCGGCGCTGGAGGAACTGCGCGCGCTGGCGCGGGCGGCAGTGGCGTGAGGCCGGAGGGCGGCGGGCGGACCGGACGGCCCGGGAGGAAGACCGCCCGAACCGGGTGCCGGCGCTGCTCCGGGAACGCGGGAGGGCCGGAAGTCCGTCGCGGACTTCCGGCCCTCCCGGCGGCCGTGGCGGCTCCCCGGTGCGGCCCCTTGCCGTGCGGGCCGTGCGGCACCGGTCAGGCGGCCGTGGCCTCGCCGACCTGGCCCTGGAGCACGGTGATGACCTCGGTGAGCTGCGCGGCGACCTCGGCGTCGTCGGCCGGGTGGGTCGCGCCGAAGCGGGTGGCGGAGCCCGGGATGGAGAGCTTGATGTCCTCGACCACCTTGCCGCCGGCGACGCCCACGGACTTGCGGGTGTCGTCGTGCGCCCAGACGCCGCCGTACTGGCCGAGGGCGGTGCCGACCACGGCGACCGGCTTGCCGCTGATGGCGCCGGCGCCGTACGGGCGGGACAGCCAGTCGATGGCGTTCTTCAGCACGGCCGGGATCGTGCCGTTGTACTCCGGCGTGAACAGCAGCAGGGCGTCGGCCTCACCGGCGGCCTCGCGCAGCCGCAGCGCGGCGGCGGGGACGCCGCCCTCGACGTCGATGTCCTCGTTGTAGAAGGGGATCTCCGCCAGGCCCTCGAAGAGCTTCACCTCGGTGCCCGCCGGGGCGAGCTTCACGGCGGCCTCGGCGAGCTGGCGGTTGTGCGAGCCGGCGCGGACGCTGCCGACGAGAGCGAGGATGCGGACGGACATGAGAACTCCCAGGTATGCGGAAACACTGCTGCGACAATCCGGACCGTGGTCCGTTTAAGTTTCTACCATCCAAAGCGGACCGCGGTCCAGTTCTGTTCCCGATGCTTTACGCTGTTTTCATGTCAGCCGCGCTGCCCCCCTTCCCGAAGCCGCAACAGGACGCGGAACAGGCTGAGTTGCTCCAGTTGGGCGCCGACGACACCGAGTGCGGTCTGCGGGCCGACGCCGCGCGCAACCGGGCCCGGCTGCTGGAGGCCGCCGCGCGGCTGGTGGCGGAACACGGCGCGGCGGGGGTCACGATGGAGGCGGTGGCCGCGGCGGCCTCCGTGGGCAAGGGCACGGTGTTCCGCCGCTTCGGCGACCGCACCGGGCTGCTCCTGGCGCTGCTGGACCACTCGGAGAAGAAGTTCCAGGCCGCGCTCCTGGGCGGCCCCCCGCCGCTGGGCCCGGGGGCGCCGCCGCTGGAGCGGCTGCGGGCGTTCGGCTGCGCGGTGCTGCGCCGCACCGCCGACGAACTCGATCTGCAGCTGGCGGCCGAGCCCGGCGCCGAGCGCCGCTTCACCGCCCCGCCCCGCCGCTTCCTGCGCGGGCACGTGGTCCTGCTGCTGAGGCAGCTACTGCCCGGCGCCGACGTGGAGCTGCTCGCCCACGCGCTGATGGCCTATCTCGACCCCGTCCTGGTCCACCACCTCACCCGGCAGTGCCAGATGCCCCCGGCCCGGCTGGAGCAGGGCTGGCTCGACCTGGTCGCCCGGGTGACGCACACCGGCCCGCCCCGGTAGCCCGGCGGCCCGCCGCCCGTCGCGGGGCCCGCCCGCCGGGCCGCCCCGCCCGAGGCGTCGCCGTCCGCTTCTGCCAAGATGCGGTACGTCATGGTGCAGATACCGAAAACGCCCGCCGCGTCCCGCGCGCCGCGCTCCGCGCCCACGAGCACCGATGTGGCCCGACTGGCCGGCGTCTCACGCGCGACCGTCTCGTACGTCCTCAACAACACCGGCGCCGTCCGGATCAGCGAGCCCACCCGCCGCCGCGTCCACGAGGCCGCCCGCGAGCTGGGCTACGTCCCGCACGCGGCGGCCCGCAGCCTGCGCGCCGGCCACAGCCGCATGGTCCTGATGCCCGCGCCGGACATCCCCGCCGGCCCGCTCTACAGCCGGTTCGTCAGCGAACTCCAGAAGGCGCTCGGCCACCTGGACTACACGGTCGTGCAGTACGGCAGCGTCGGCCTGCGGGGCGAGGAGGCCGCCCGCGCCTGGGCCGAACTGCGGCCGGTCGCCGTACTCGTCCCCGGAGCCGATCTCGGCCCGCGGGGCGTCGCCCTGCTCAAGCGGTCCGGCGCGCGGGCCGTGGTCACCCTCGGCCCCGAGACGGTCGAGGGCGCGCACGCGCTGCTCATGGACCACCGGACGGTCGGCCACTGCGCCGGCCGTCACCTGTACGAGCGCGGCCGCCGCCGCATCGGCGTGGTCGTGCCCGAGGAGGCGGGCCTGGAGGCGTTCGCCGGGCCCCGGCTCGACGGCGTCCGCCGCGCCGTGCGCGGCACGCGGGCCACCGTCACCGAACTGCCCCTCGCCTACGACGAGCGGGCCGCCGCCGCGCTCGCCGCCCGCTGGCGCTCGCTCCGCCTCGACGCCGTCTTCGCCTACAACGACGAGTACGCCATGCTCCTGATGCGGGCCCTCCAGGACGAGGGGATCGGCATCCCGGAGGAGACGGCCGTCATCGGCGCCGACGACCTCATGCTCGGCCGGCTGCTGCGACCGCGCCTGAGCACGGTCCGCATCCGGCTGCCGTCGGGCCCCCGACTGGCCGAGCTGGTCGACCGGGCCGTCCGCGACCCGGCCGCCGCGCCCGAGAGGCGCACGGTGCTGGACGCGGCGCCGGTGCACCGCGAATCCACCTGAGGCCCCCGGACACCGCCGACCGGACCGGAGCCGCCCACCCCGGGCCGGCCGCCGGCCCCCGCCCCGCGGAGCGCCGGGGCCCTTACGCGCCCTGACCGGACTCGTCCGGTCCGGCCTGCCCCTGCTGCTGGGCGATCGACCTGCGGACCTCGTCCATGTCCAGCTTGCGGGCCTGCCCGATGACGTCCGCCAGAGCCGCCTCGGGCAGCGCCCCCGGCTGCGCGAACACCGCGACCTGGTCGCGCACGATCATCAGCGTGGGGATGGACTGGATGCCGAAGGCCGCGGCGAGCTCCGGCTGGGCCTCGGTGTCGACCTTGCCGAACACCAGGTCGGGGTTGGCCTCGGCCGCCTTCTCGTAGACCGGCGCGAACTGACGGCACGGACCGCACCACTCCGCCCAGAAGTCGATCAGCACGAACTCGTTGTCCGTGACCGTCTGGTCGAAGTTCTCCTTGGTGAGCTCCACGGTGCTGCTCATGGGGTGTTCCCTCTTCCTGGTGTCGGGGGCGAAGCCGTCGGCACAACACGGCCGTCCGGGCGGGTATTCCGCGCGCGTACCCCTGTGGCCACCACGCACACCACCCACCAGACTGGCCCCATGACGGATACGGAAACCAACGCGTACGACATCGTGGTGATCGGCGCGGGCCCGGTCGGCGAGAACGTCGCCGACCGCACCCGCGCCGCCGGGCTGACCACGGCCATCGTGGAGGACGAGCTGGTGGGCGGCGAATGCTCCTACTGGGCGTGCATGCCCAGCAAGGCGCTGCTCCGCCCGGTCATCGCCCGCGCCGAGGCCCGCCGGGTGCCCGGACTGCGCCAGTCGGTGCGGGGCCCCCTCGACGCGCCCGCCGTGCTCGCCCACCGCGACGCGTACACCTCCCACTGGAAGGACGACGGCCAGGTGCGGTGGCTGGAGGGCGTCGGTGTCGACCTGTACCGCGGCCGGGGCCGGCTCAGCGGCCCGCGCACGGTCACCGTGACCGGCCCCGGGGGCGAGCGGCGCGTCCTGACCGCCCGGCACGCCGTCGCCGTCTGCACCGGCAGCCGCGCCGCCCTGCCCGACCTGCCGGGACTCGACGCCGTACGCCCCTGGACCAGCCGCGAGGCCACCAGCGCCAAGACCGTGCCCGGCCGGCTGATCGTGGTGGGCGGCGGCGTGGTCGCCACCGAGATGGCCACCGCCTGGCAGGCCCTCGGCTCCCGGGTCACCCTCCTGGTGCGCGGCAAGGGCCTGCTGCCCCGGATGGAGCCGTTCGCCGGCGAACTGGTCGCCGAGGCGCTCACCGAGGCGGGGGCCGACATCCGCACGGGCACCTCCGTCACCTCGGTGGCCCGGGAGAACGGCACGGTCGTGGCCGTCACCGACCGCGGCGACCGCATCGAGGCCGACGAGATCCTCTTCGCCACCGGCCGCGCGCCGCGCACCGACGACCTCGGCCTGGAGAGCATCGGCCTGGAGCCGGGCTCCTGGCTGGAGGTCGACGACAGCCTGCGGGTGCACGGCCACGACTGGCTGTACGCCGTCGGCGACGTCAACCGGCGTGCCCTGCTGACCCACCAGGGCAAGTACCAGGCGCGGATCGCCGGCGCCGCGATCGCCGCCCGCGCCGCCGGCACGGCCGGGCTGGAGTCCCACCCCTGGGGCGCGCACACGGCGACCGCCGACCACGTCGCCGTCCCGCAGGTGGTGTTCACCGATCCGGAGGCGGCGTCCGTGGGCCTGTCCCTGGCCGAGGCGGAACAGGCGGGCCACCGCGTCCGCGCCGTCGACGTGGACCTGTCGTCGGTGGCCGGGGCCGGCCTGTACGGCGACGGCTACCGGGGCCGGGCCCGCATGGTGGTCGACCTGGAGGACGAGATCGTACGCGGCCTGACCCTCGTCGGCCCCGGCGTCGGCGAGCTCATCCACTCGGCGACGATCGCGGTCGCCGGGCAGGTCCCGGTTGACCGCCTGTGGCACGCCGTGCCCTCCTACCCGACCATCAGCGAGGTCTGGCTGCGGCTGCTGGAGGCGTACCGGGACAACTGACACCGCCCGCCGCTACCGGCTCCCCGCGCCCCCGGGCAGGTCGAACCCCAGTTCCGCCGCGGCCCGGGCCGGTGTGGGCTGCGCCCAGCGCTCCGCCATCGCCGTGTGCGACGACAGGGAGCGCAGTTCGGCCCGGTCCAGGTAGAGCGTGCCGTCGAGATGGTCGGTCTCGTGCTGCACGATCCGCGCGGGCCAGCCGGAGAAGACCTCGTCCACCGCCGTGCCGTGCTCGTCCCGCGCGCGCAGCCGCACCCGGGTGTGCCGCGCCACCACGGCCTGCCAGCCCGGCACGCTCAGACAGCCCTCGAAGAACGCGGCCCGGGCCGTGCCCACGGGCTCGTACGACGGGTTGACCAGCACCCGGAACGGCTGCGGCACCCGCCCGCGCACCACCCGCACCTCCTCGGGGACCGGCGCCGGGTCCTCGAGCACCGCGATCCGCAGGGCCACGCCGACCTGCGGCGCCGCCAGCCCCACCCCGGGGGCCGCGCGCATCGTGACGCGCAGCGCCTCGGCGAACCGCGCCAGCAGCGCCGGTTCCAACTGGCCGTCGAAGGGTTCGGTGCCCCGCCGCAGGACCGGGTCGCCGGCCGTGACGATGGGCAACGGGACGCCACCGGCGAGGAGTTCCTCCACCTGTTCGGCAACCGGGGCGCGTTCACGTGCAGTTCCCATCGGGCCAGCATGCCACGGCGCCCGGCCCCGCCCGGGCGCTTCGGCCGAGCCCGCCGCCCGCCCCGTCGCGAGCCCGCCGTCCGCCCGTCGCGGGCGGACCCGCGCGGCCGGGGGCCCGGCCCCGGACGGGGCCGGGCCCCCGGGCCCCGGGCTTCACGCCGGCCCGAAGTCGCCCGCGAGCGCGGAGGCGATGCGCAGGTGCGACTCCGCCTCCTCCTGCCGCCCCTGCCGTTGCAGGGTGCGGCCCAGCATCAGCCGTGCGTAGTGCTCCACCGGATCGCGTTCGACGATGACGCGCAGCTCCGCCTCCGCCCGACGCAGCTGGGCCGAGTGGTAGTAGGCGCGCGCCAGCAGCAGCCGCGGTCCGGTCTGCTCCGGCACCTCCTCGACCAGCCCGGTCAGGACACGGGCGGCGGCGGTGTAGTCCTTGGCGTCGAAGAACATCCGCGCCCGTTCCCAGCGCTCGGCCGGGCTCCCGTGGCCGTAGTACGTGCTGTCCACTTCGCGGCCTCCTTTCCTGGGGGGAGACCACGGGAACCACGGGCGGGCGCCGAACATTCCACCGCCTCGGCCGGCGGGCGGCGGGCGGGGGCGAGGGCCCGGTGCGGGCCCGGACGGCGGCGCCGGCGAAACAGATCGCGCCACCGGGTGTTTGGAGCGGAAAACCGGGGGCACACGACGGGGCGGCAGGCCGGACGGCGTGCCGCGCACGCAGGAGCCCCACCGAAAGTCGCGCGACGGTCACCGGAACGGGCCACAATGGCACCCGCCGTTGAGCTTCGCTGGGTTGCCAACAGGTGACCCAGGGTGAAGACTGTGGCCGGTTCGACCGGGGGCGGGGGTTATGGGTACGCACGGGTAAGTTTCGCCAAGTTCCGGACGTCATGCGGAAGTTGCGCGTAATCTCTGCTCTGGCCCGGGCGTACGGCCGGCACGGCCGGCCATGTGTATGCAGGTGCCGGGGTCGGGTACCGCGCAGGCGCTGCGCGGAGGTGCACTGGGGGAGTGATGATGTCGGTTCGGGCCATGCAGCAGCAGCCACCGCTTGTCCGTGGACGGGTACGGTCCGCAAGGGCGACGCCGTGGGCCTGTTGACGCGGCCCTGAGCCACCCCGGACGACCCCGCACGGCGGACGGCCGTACGGCCCCGGTGCCGCACCCGGGACCGCGCCGCCCGGGCCCGCGCCCACGAGGGCGGGGGCATCCGCCGAGTCCACCGCACCCCCCACAGTGCCGAACCGCGCCTCCGGACGGCCA
This sequence comes from Streptomyces harenosi, assembly GCF_011008945.1. Classification (GTDB taxonomy): domain Bacteria; phylum Actinomycetota; class Actinomycetes; order Streptomycetales; family Streptomycetaceae; genus Streptomyces; species Streptomyces harenosi. The sequence continues at coordinate 1,993 of NZ_WYCT01000014.1, read as the reverse complement.
TGGCCGCCCGGTGGCGCGCTGCCCCGCGCGCCCAACGGCATCGCGGCCGCCCCGACCGGGACGGCGACGTGCCCGCGCGCCACCCGAGGGAGAAAAGGTGACCAGCAACCAACTGACCGAGCCGCGCTCACCCTTCGACGCGCTGGCCGACCGGTGGCGTTCCCTGCGCGAGGCCGGTCCCGTGCGCCACGACGAGCGGCAGGGAGTGTGGCAGATCGTGGACCACCACGGCGTGAGCACCGTGCTCGGCGATCCGGCCACCTTCTCCTCCGACATGTCCCCGATCGCCCCCGCCCAGGAGGACTTCGACGCCTTCCGGCAGGGCAACTTCGTCGGCATGGACCCGCCGCAGCACCGCAAGCTGCGCACGCTGGTGAGCCAGGCGTTCACCCCCAGGGTCGTCCAGGGACTCGCCCCGCGCATCGAGGCCGTGGCCACCCGTCTTCTCGACGGCGTCGCCGACCGGGGCCGCTTCGACCTGGTCGACACCCTCGCCTACCCGCTCCCCATCATCGTCATCGCCGAACTGCTCGGCGTACCGGCCGAGGACCACCCGCTCTTCCAGGAGTGGGCGAGCACCCTCTTCGGCGGCGAACAGCTCGGGGAGAGTCCCGACATGGCCGACCTGGAACGCGCGCTGGAGGCCATCGCCCCCACCGTGCGGGAGATGAACGGCTATGTCCTGGACCACATCCGCCGCCGGCGCGCCGACCCCGGTGACGACCTCACCAGCCGCCTGCTCGGCGCCGAGGTCGACGGCGTCCGCCTGACCGACCAGGAGATCGTCGGGTTCGTCGCCCTGCTGCTGGTCGCCGGGCACATCACCACCACCGCGCTGCTCGGCAACGCCGTCGTCGCCTTCGACCGGCGGCCCGGCACCCTCGACGCGCTGCGCGCCGACCCCGGCCGGATCCCGGACGCGCTGGAGGAGGTGCTGCGCTGGCTGCCGCCCTTCCCCGAACTCGGCCGCCGCACCACGCGCCCGGTCGTCCTCGGCGGCCACGAGATCCCGGCCGACACGCTGGTCATGGCCCACCTGGGCGCCGCCAACCGCGACCCGGCCCGCTTCCCCGAACCGGACACCTTCGACATCACCCGCGCCCCCAATCCCCACCTCACGTTCGGGCACGGCATCCACTTCTGCTTCGGCGCACACCTCGCCCGGCTGGAGGCACGCATCGGAACGCGCCTGCTGCTTGAACGTTTCCGCAGTCTGGGCGTCCCCTCCTACGACGACGTCGCCTACCAGAACCCCGCCGTCATCGTCGGCGTACGCCACCTGCCCGTCGAGGTCACCCGGACCTAGCCCCCCGCACCACCCGGCCCGTACCGCTCCCCCCACCGGGCCACCGCGTCCCCCGTCAGAGCCGCAGTCACCAGGAGTCCCTTTCCCATGCCGTACCCCACCGCCGCTCCGGTCGCCGAACGGCGGCCGTCCCCCGACCGCCGCACACTCCAGAACCGTCTGGACGACCTCGCCCGCGCCCACGGGGTGCCCGGCGCCCAGCTCGCCGTGCACACGGGTACCCAGGTGATCAGCGTGCACACCGGCACGGCGGACGCCGCCACCGGCAGCGCCTTCACCGCGGACACCGCCGTCCCGCTCGGCTCGGTCACCAAGCTCTACACGGCCGCCGCCGTCCTGCTCCTCGCCGACGACGGCGACCTGGACCTCGACGAGCCCGCCGCCGCGATCCTCCCGGAGCTGCGCGCGTTACCGGAGGTGACCATACGTCACCTGCTGAGCCACACGGCCGGACTGCCGAGCGGCCCCGACTCCGACACCGCCGCCGGCCTGACCACCGCCCGCTACCTCGCGTCGGTCTGCGCCCCCCGCGACGTGCTGTTCGCACCCGGCACCGGCTTCTCCTACTCCAACGCCGGCTACACGGCCGCCGGCCGGCTGATCGAAGAAATCACCGGCATGACCTGGCGGGAAGCGATACGGGCGCTCCTCCTCGACCCGCTCGGCACCCGCCCCGCCTTCCTCGGC
>NZ_WYCT01000149.1 GCF_011008945.1 Streptomyces harenosi | reverse complement strand
GTGCGGCTGCTCGGGGTGGGGGTCAGCGGGCTCGCCGACTACACGCAGGAGGACCTGTTCGCGCAGGCGGCGGGGGAGCGAGCGGAGCTGCCGGCCGAGGAGCCCGAGCGGGAGGAACCGGCCGAGGAGCGGCAGGCGTCCGCCGCGGAGCGCCGCTGGCCCGCCGGGCACGACGTGCGGCACGCGGGGTACGGGCACGGATGGGTGCAGGGCAGCGGGCTCGGGCGGGTCACCGTGCGGTTCGAGACGCCCGGTTCCGCACCCGGGCGGGTGCGGACCTTCCGGGTCGACGACCCGGACCTGGAGCCGGCGGATCCGCTGCCGCTGGTGCCGCTGCCGCCGGCGGCGCCGCGAAGACCCCGGGCCGCCGGCCGGGGCGCGGCGGGCTGAGACGGGCCTGCCGTCAGCCCTCCTCCGAGCCGGCCAGCCTGCCGAGGTCGTGCTCGGGGAGCGCGGGCGGTGGGGCGACGTCGAGACCGTAGTGGTGGTAGAGCTGGAGCTCCTGCTCCGGTGAGAGGTGGCGGCCGACCCCGAAGTCGGGGGCCTCCTTGATCAGGGCACGGCCGAAGGGCACGCGCAGGATGCCGTCGACCAGCTCGCTGGGTTCCAGGGGCACGAAGGCGTCCCTGCTGAACAGGCCCGTGCGGATGGCCGCCCACTCGGGCAGGCCGGTGGCGTCGTCGAGGTAGACCTCGTCGATGGTGCCGATCTTGTTGCCGTCGCGGTCGAACGCCTTGCGGCCGATCAGGTTGCGCGGATCGATGTCGGTACGCACGGGCCCTCCACTGGGTCGCATCCGGCGAGTCATCCGTAAGCACCACGAAAGAGCACAATCGTGGAGGCGGCCACTCGAACGTCCGGGCGTTGACCTCGCTGGTAGGCTGACAAACGGCTGCTGACCCCGTGCGGGAGAGTCCTCCAGACGTCATCGGAGGCGCCGAAGGAGCAAATCCTCCCCGGAATCTCTCAGGCCCCTGTACCGCACGGACGAGGTCACTCTGGAAAGCAGGGCGGGTGCCGGCGGCGTCCGTCCTCACCGACGGTGAAAGCCGGGAGCCCGCGGGTGGCCCGGTGAAGCTCTCAGGTTGAGATGACAGAGGGGGAGGCCGTCCGGGTACCCGCGCCGTGGTGCCCCTCGAAGGTCGTGTCAGACCAGGAGGCCTCCGCAATGACCGCCCATCGCATTCCGCTCTCCGAGCTCGAACAGGCAACGCCCTTCGAGCAGCGCCACATCGGCCCCGACCACGAGGCCCGCGCCAAGATGCTCGCGCAGGTCGGCTACGGCTCGCTCGACGAGCTGACGGCCGCCGCGGTGCCGGATGTGATCAAGAACGCCGACGCGCTGGACCTGCCGGGGGCGCGCGGCGAGGCCGAGGTGCTGGCCGAGCTGCGGTCCCTCGCCGACCGCAACCAGGTCCTGGACTCGATGATCGGTCTGGGCTACTACGGCACCTTCACCCCGCCCGTCATCCTGCGCAACGTCATGGAGAACCCCGCCTGGTACACGGCCTACACGCCGTACCAGCCGGAGATCTCCCAGGGCCGCCTGGAGGCCCTGCTGAACTTCCAGACCATGGTCGCCGACCTGACCGGCCTGCCGACCTCCGGCGCCTCGCTGCTGGACGAGGGCACCGCCGCCGCCGAGGCGATGGCGCTGTCCCGGCGCATGGGCAAGAACAAGAAGGGCCTGTTCCTGGTCGACGCGGACGCGCTGCCGCAGACCATCGCCGTGATCCGGACCCGCGCGGAGCCGACCGGCGTCGAGGTCGTCGTCGCCGACCTGAGCGAGGGCATCCCGGCCGACGTCGCCGAGCGCGAGATCAACGGCGTCCTGATCCAGTACCCCGGAGCCTCGGGTGCCGTACGCGACATCAAGCCGGTCATCGACCAGGCGCACGCACTGGGCGCGCTGGTCACCGTCGCCGCCGATCTGCTCGCGCTGACCCTGCTGAAGTCCCCCGGGGAGCTCGGCGCGGACATCGCGGTCGGGACCACCCAGCGTTTCGGCGTGCCGATGGGCTTCGGCGGCCCGCACGCCGGCTACATGGCCGTCCAGGAGAAGATGGCGCGCAGCCTGCCCGGGCGGCTGGTGGGCGTGTCCGTGGACGCGGACGGCAACAGGGCCTACCGGCTGGCGCTGCAGACGCGCGAGCAGCACATCCGCCGGGAGAAGGCGACCAGCAACATCTGCACCGCGCAGGTGCTGCTGGCCGTCATGGCCGGGATGTACGCCGTCTACCACGGGCCCGACGGCCTGCAGGGCATCGCGCGGCGCACGCACCGCTACGCCGCGATCCTCGCCGCCGGGCTGGCGGCCGGGGGCGTCGAGGTGGTGCACGGCAGCTACTTCGACACGGTCACCGCGCGGGTGCCCGGCCGGGCCGCCGAGGTCGTCGCCGCGGCCCGCGAGAACGGCGTCAACCTGCGGCTCGTGGACGCCGACCATGTCTCGGCCGCCTGCGACGAGACCACCACGCGCGGCCGGCTGGGCGTGGTCTGGGCGGCCTTCGGGGTCGAGGGCGACATCGACGCGCTGGACGCGGCGACCGCGGACGCGCTGCCCGAGGGGCTGCTGCGCACCGACGACTACCTGACCCACCCGGTCTTCCACCAGCACCGATCCGAGACCGCGATGCTGCGCTACCTGCGCCGGCTGGCCGACCGTGACTACGCGCTGGACCGCGGCATGATCCCGCTCGGCTCCTGCACCATGAAGCTCAACGCCACCACCGAGATGGAGCCGGTGACCTGGCCGGAGTTCGGGCAACTGCACCCCTTCGCCCCCGCCGAGCAGGCGCAGGGCTACCTGACGCTCATCCGCGAGCTGGAGGAGCGGCTGGCCGAGGTCACCGGCTACGACAAGGTCTCGCTCCAGCCGAACGCCGGTTCCCAGGGCGAGCTGGCCGGCCTGCTGGCCGTGCGCGGCTACCACCGCGCCAACGGCGACGAGCAGCGGACCGTGTGCCTCATCCCGTCCTCGGCGCACGGCACCAACGCCGCCAGCGCCGTCATGGCCGGGATGAAGGTCGTCGTCGTCAAGACCGCCGGGGACGGCGAGATCGACGTCGAGGACCTGCGGGCCAAGATCGAGCAGCACCGCGACGAACTCGCGGTACTGATGATCACCTACCCGTCCACGCACGGCGTGTTCGAGGAGCACGTCGCCGACATCTGCGCGCAGGTGCACGAGGCGGGCGGCCAGGTGTACGTCGACGGCGCCAACCTCAACGCGCTGGTGGGCCTCGCCAAGCCGGGCCACTTCGGCGGCGACGTCTCCCACCTGAACCTGCACAAGACGTTCTGCATCCCGCACGGCGGCGGCGGTCCCGGCGTCGGCCCCGTGGCCGTACGGTCGCACCTGGCGCCCTACCTGCCCAACCACCCGCTGCAGCCCGCGGCCGGCCCGGCGACCGGCGTGGGCCCGATCTCGGCCGCCCCGTGGGGTTCGGCGGGCATCCTGCCGATCTCGTGGGCGTACGTGCGGCTCATGGGCGGCGAGGGCCTCAAGCGGGCCACGCAGGTGGCCGTGCTGTCGGCCAACTACATCGCCAAGCGGCTGGAGCCGCACTACCCGGTGCTGTACACCGGCCCCGGCGGGCTGGTGGCGCACGAGTGCATCATCGACCTGCGGCCGCTGACCAAGGCGACCGGTGTGAGCGTCGACGACGTCGCCAAGCGGCTGATCGACTACGGCTTCCACGCGCCGACGATGTCGTTCCCCGTGGCCGGAACGCTCATGATCGAGCCGACCGAGTCGGAGGACCTGACCGAGCTGGACCGGTTCTGCGAGGCGATGATCGCCATCCGTGCGGAGATCGAGAAGGTCGGGTCCGGCGAGTGGCCCGCGGACGACAACCCGCTGCGGGGCGCGCCGCACACGGCCGCCGCGCTCGGCGGGACGTGGGAGCACGCCTACAGCCGCGAGGAGGCCGTCTTCCCGGGCGGGGTGTCCACCGCCGACAAGTACTGGCCGCCGGTGCGCCGGATCGACCAGGCCTTCGGCGACCGGAACCTCGTCTGCTCCTGCCCGCCGCTGGACGCGTACGAGGACTGACGGCCGCCGGCCGGCGGTACGCCCGCCGGTCCTCGCCCGGGGCTCCGCCCGGCCGCACACCGCGGCCGGGCGGAGCCCCGGCGCTTCTCCGGTGCGCAGCCGGTGGGTCAGGCCGGGTAGGCGTGGGTCTGAGCCGCTTTGACCGCCGCCCAGACCGGGGTGCCCGGATGGAGGCCGAGCTCGGCCGCGGCGACCGTGGTCAGGTCGGCGGTCAGGGGCAGCTCGCCGGTGAGGTCGGCGCGGATCTGGTCGCCGTGGGTCTCCAGCCCGGCGACCTCGCAGCGCCACAGGTTGCGGGCGCTGGCACCGGTGGGGCGCTCCCGGTGGAGGGTGACCGCGCCGGGCGGGAAGGCGACGAAGACGGGGCCGGTGAGGTCCTCGGTGGTGGTCACGGCCGGGCCGGCCTCGAGCCGGACGGTGTGGCCCTCGGCGCGGCCGCGGTAGAGGTTCAGGCCGACGAGCCGGGCGATGTAGTCGGTGCGGGGGTGGCGGGCGATGTCGGAGGGGGCGCCCTCCTGGACGACCCGGCCGTGCTCGACGACGATCAGGCGGTCGGCCAGCACCATGGCGTCCAGCGGATCGTGGGTCACCAGTACGGCGACGGCCTCGAACCGCGCCAGGTGGCGGCGGAGCTGGGCGCGCACCTCCAGCCGGGTACGGGCGTCCAGCGCGGCCAGCGGCTCGTCCAGGAGCAGCAGCCGGGGCCGGGTGGCCAGCGCGCGGGCGAGGGCCACCCGCTGGGCCTGGCCGCCGGACAGGCGGCGCGGCTTGACGCCGGCGTACTCGGACAGGCCCATGCGCTCCAGCCACTCGGCGGCCCGGGCGCGGGCCTCCGCCTTGCCGGCGCCCCGGCAGCGCGGCCCGAAGGCGACGTTGTCCAGGGCGCTCAGATGGGGGAAGAGCAGGTAGTCCTGGAAGACCACGCCGACCGGGCGGGACTCGGGCGGCGTGCGGTCCAGGGCGGTGCCGTCCAGGCGCAGATGGCCGTCGGTGAGGGGGACGAGACCGGCGAGCGCCCGCAGGGCGGTGGTCTTCCCGGCGCCGTTGGGGCCGAGCAGGGCCACGACCTCCCCGGGGGCCGCGGTCAGTGCGATGTCGAGTCGGAAGGCGCCGCGGTCGACCACGAGACGGGCGTCGAGCCCCTCGCCGCGTGCGGGAGCGGGGGCGGGGCCGGGGGCGGCGTCGCCGGGAGCGGTCATGCCGGATCGCCCGCCCTCGCGCGCGTGGGGATCGCCGTCGTCCCCGTGACGGCCGTGGTGGCCGTCGCCGTGGTGGTGGCCGTGGTGGCCGTCGTGGTCATCGTCTGCGCCGTCCTTCTCCTCGTCCTTCTCCGTCTCGCTCCGTCTCGTCCGCACCGGCATCGTCGCCGTCCGTCTCGCCTCGCGTCGGCCGCCGGGCGCCTGGCCACGCCACGCCGGTTCAGGACGCTGTCATCCAGCGGTCCCGCAGTCCGGCGAGCACCGCGATGGAGACGGCCAGCAGGACCAGGCTCAGGGCGACCGCGGCCGCCGGGTCGTTCTGGAGGGCCAGGTAGACCGCGAGCGGCATCGTCTGGGTACGGCCGGGGAAGTTCCCGGCGAAGGTGATCGTCGCCCCGAACTCGCCCAGCGCGCGGGCCCAGGCCAGGACCGAGCCCGCCGCGACACCGGGGGCGATCAGCGGCAGGGTGACCCGGCGGAAGGCGGTGAAACGGGAGGCCCCCAGCGTCATGGCGGCCTCCTCGTAACGCGGGTCGGCGGCCCGCAGCGTGCCTTCGACGCTGATGACGAGGAACGGCATCGCCACGAACGTCTCCGCGAGGACGACGCCCGTGGTGGTGAACGGCAGCGTGATCCCGAACCAGGCGTCCAGCCACTGCCCGACGACGCCGTTGCGGCCGAAGGCGAGCAGCAGCGCCACGCCGCCCACCACCGGGGGCAGCACCAGCGGCAGCGTCACCAGGGCGCGGACCAGGCCCCGGCCGGGGAAGTCGGTGCGGGCCAGCAGCCAGGCCAGGGGCACGCCGATGAGCAGGCTCAGCACGGTCGCCGCCGTGGCGCACACCAGGGACAGCCGCAGCGCCTGCCACACCTCCGCGCTGGTCAGCTGCTCCGGGAGGCTGCGCCACGGGGCCCGTACCAGCAGGGCGAGCAGGGGCAGCAGGAGGAACGCCAGTCCCGCCGCCGCGGGGATCAGCAGGGGCAGGGGAGCCCGCCGCCCGGCGGTCCGCCGGGCCGGGCGGCGCGGTGGCGCGTGCGGGCCCGGACCCGGCCCGGCGGGGGCGGGCCCCTGCGCGCGGGCCCCGGTCACGGGGCGAGGAACCCGGCGGCGGTCAGCACCTTGCGCCCCTCGGCCGACTTCACCAGATCGATGAAGGCGCCGGCCGCGCCGGGGTTGGGGGCGTCCCTGAGCAGGGCGATCGGATAGTCGTTGACGGCCTCGACCGCTTCGGGGAACTCCACGCCCTCCACCTTGTCACCGGCCGCCCGCACATCCGTGCGGTAGACGACGGCCGCGTCGGCCTCCTTCAGGACGACCTTGGTCAGGGCGCTCTTGACGTCCTCCTCGTACGACACCGGGGTGAGCCGGAGGCCGCCGGTGCGCAGAGCGGACTGCGCGGCGGCGCCGCACGGCACCGTCCTGTCGCAGAGCACCACCTTCAGGCCCGGCCGGGTGAGGTCCTCCAGCGAGTCGATCCGGTCCGGGTTGCCGGGGAGGGTCGCGATCTCCAGCCGGTTGCGGACGAACGTCCGGGGCGGGCCCGCCGTGGCGTCCCGGTCGGTGACGGTCCGCATCGTCCTGGTGCTGGCCGCGGCGAACACGTCCGCCGGGGCGCCGCTGGTGATGCTGGCGGCGAGCGTGTCGCTGCCGCCGAAGTTGAAGGTCACCTCGGTGCCCGGGTGCTGCTTCTCGAACGTCTTTCCGAGCTTGGTGAAGCTCTCCTGGAGGGAGGCCGCGGCGAAGACGGTGAGGGTGCCGGACGGTTCCGACGAGGACCCCGCGTCGCCGGAGCCGGCGGAGGAGCAGCCGCTCAGCGCCAGCAGCGCGGCGACTCCGGCACCGGCCGTCCGCAGGGTCCGGCGGGTACGGGGCGCGGATCGGGTCGTCACGGGGCCACTCTCCCTCTGTCCTCCCGGGCGGGCACGACGGGCCGGCCCGGGACACGGTGCCTTCGGTGCTCCACCGATGCGCCGATCATAATTCCGCATCTGCGAGGCGAACGTCTGCTGTCATATCGCATGAGCAAGACGGAGGCGGGCGAGAGGCTGGTATGTGCGTTCGTACGGAAGGGGGTGGGCGGGTGGCCGAGAGGTCAGGCGCGGTCGATGTGGACGTTGGTCGACTTCACGCGGGCGGTGGCCTCCATGCCCACCTCCAGGCCGAGTTCCTCCACGGCCTCCCGGGTCAGCAGGGAGACGAGCCGGTGGGGGCCCGCCTGGATCTCGACCTGTGCCGCGACGTCGCCGAGCTTGATCGCGGTGACGATCCCCGGGAAGGCGTTGCGCACGGAGGTGTGGGAGAGGTCCTCCGCGCCGTCGCCGGAGCGCGCCAGTTCCACCGAGAAGGCGGCCAGGTCGCGGCCGTCGACGAGCCGCCGGCCGCTGTCGTCGCGGTGGGTGGTGATCCGGCCCGCGTCGGCCCAGCGCCGCGCGGTGTCGGGGCTGACGCCGAGCAGCCGCGCCGCCTGGCCGATGGTGTAGGACTGCATGCCGGTCACGATAGGCGGCCGGCGGCCGGCGGCGGATGCGGGGCTCCGGCACGCCGGGCGGGTCGCTCCGCCCGCGCGCGCCGTGGTGCCGGACTGCGGGCGGCGGGCCGTCGCCGGGACACCGGTGCGCGACGGGCCGCGGGCCGTCCCGGCGGGGGTGCCGCCCGGGCGGCGATCAGGCCGCCGACATCACCTGGTTGGGGCCCACCGGTCGGTGGGGAGCGATGACCCGGCCGTCCGGCAGGAGCTCACCGGTGTCCTCGAAGAGGAGGACGCCGTTGCACAGCAGGCTCCAGCCCTGCTCCGGGTGGTGCGCCACGAGGCGGGCGGACTCCCGGTCGGCGGAGGCGGCTGAGGGGCACGGTGGCTGGTGCTGGCACATGGCAGGGATCTTTCGCTCTGTCGTGGAGTCCGGGACCGCTGTGGTGTCTGTCCCGTGCTGTGAAGCGTCGTTCATGGCCGCCCCCGTCGTGTAGTCGGTCCGAACCCAGTGTTGCCCTACGGGCGTCCGTCCGCAGGGATTTCGCAGCGCCGCTTCTCACAGGTTCAGGACGCGTCACCCGCCCGGACGGTTCAGCTCGCCGGGACACCCTTCCGGGTGGTTTGACGTAGCCGAATGGGGCTAGCCCGGCAGGGGGTGGACGCCCGGCGGACGCCGCGGAGGCACGGGAGGCGACGCGGAGGCGCGGGCCCGCTCGCCCGGGGGCCGGGACGAGCGGGCCGCAGCAGGCGGGGCGGGTGTCAGGCGGGTGAGCCGAGCAGCGGTGTCGGCGGCACCCGGTGGGTCAGTACGGGCAGCAGCTCGGCGACCCGTACGGGGAGGTGGGCGGCGATGCCGGGCGGCGCCGGTGCCAGCGGAACCAGTACGTCGGCGGCGGCCGGGTGGCCGGTGGCGGCGTCCGCGGCGCAGTCGCCGTGCAGCCACAGGGTCAGCATGTACAGGCCCGGAACGGACAGCAGCCGCGGCTGGTAGGGCTGCGGCACCGTCTCCGCCTGCCGCAGGGCGCGCTCGGTGGAGGCGACGTAGGGGCCCTCGAAGAAGTGCGAGAAGGCCCAGCCGTCGGGGGTCAGCATCGTCTCGGCCGCGGCCACCGCGCGATCGCCGCAGCGGATCAGGAAGCGCCATCCGGCCAGCCGGGTCACCGGTGTGCCGTCGGCGGAAATCCGGTCGAGTACGTGCACCGGCAGCGGCAACTCGGGTGTCGTGGGCCCCTGCGCGGCCAGCAGGGAGGGCGTTCGGGCTTCGCGGACCGCGGTGGGCGAGGAGAGTGCGGTGAGGACGGAGCGAAGGGCGGGCACGGGAGCCGGGGGGACATGCAGCGGCATGATGGGTCGCCTCTCATTTCGAAGGCACGGTGGCGCGAGGGCGTACGTGGGCGGGGCGGACGACGCTGTCAGCTCACGAGGGACAGAGAGGCAGGGGCCGGGTCTGGGCTCTGAGAACTCTGAGAATGCGAGGGAGGCGATGCCTGCCGCTCGTCACGTCGAGGGGCCGGATCCTTCGACCGTGGGCGCCAACCTTCTGCCGGTGTCGCGGAGTTTATACGACATGCGTTCAGCCTGTGTTTCATCTAGCCGTTCCCGGCAAGCAGAACAAGGGTACTCTCGGCCGACGATATGCGGGAATCATCCGGATTTCCGGACGGGTGTACGGTCGTGACCTCGATAAAGGCGTACCGGCCGGTCGGCCAATTGTCATCGGCGTTTTTCACGAGTTGCCGAGGCCCGGAAACTGCGGTCTGCGGCATGCCTCGTGAATGTGCCACCGGTCACATCGGCCCAGCGTAGCGGGTGGCGGGGTGCCGTGGAGACGTTATCGATCGCTTCGGCGGGGCATCATCCCACGTGACCGCGACAACGGCGTACGGCCGTGGGCGCGCCGACTCCGAGGAAGGGAAGCTTCGATGGGAGAGAAGGTCGTGGCGGGTCAGTTCGACCTGTCCGATCGCCAGCGCTACCGGGGCAAGCTCCGTCAGTGCCTGACGGGCCTGGAGCGACTCCTGGCGGAGCAGCGGTTCGATCGACCGAAGAACCTGATGGGGCTGGAGATCGAATTGAATCTCGTCGGCTCCGACGGCATGCCCAGGATGATGAATGGGCAAGTCCTGGAACGTATCGCGAGCCGCGACTTCCAAACCGAACTCGCGATGTTCAACCTGGAGGTCAACATAGCTCCCCACCGGCTGGGGGGACGGGTATTCGACCGGCTGTCCGAGGAAATCCGCACCTCTTTGGCATATGCCGACCGGAAGGCCGGCGAGCTGGCCGCGGGGATCGTGATGATCGGCATCCTGCCCACCCTGGACCGTGACGACCTGGTCTCCTCCAACCTCTCGGAGGTCGACCGCTACACCCTGCTCAACGACCAGATCGTGGCCGCCCGCGGGGAGGACTTCAGGCTCGACATCGACGGTGTCGAGCACCTGTCGTGCACGTCGAGGTCGATCGCCCCGGAGGCCGCCTGCACCTCCGTGCAGCTCCACCTCCAGGTGACGCCGGACCGCTTCGCGGGGGTGTGGAACGCCGCGCAGGCGGTCGCGGCCGCGCAGATCGCCGTCGGCGCCAACGCGCCCTTCCTGTTCGGCCGCGAGCTGTGGCGCGAGTCGCGGCCCCCGCTGTTCCAGCAGGCCACCGACACCCGCCCGCCCGAGCTCCAGGCGCAGGGCGTGCGGCCGCGCACCTGGTTCGGGGAGCGGTGGATCTCCTCGGCGTACGACCTCTTCGAGGAGAACCTGCGCTACTTCCCGGCGCTGCTGCCGATCTGCGACGACGAGGACCCGCTGGAGGTGCTGGACGCGGGCGGCGTCCCCAAGCTGGCCGAACTGGTCCTGCACAACGGGACCGTCTACCGGTGGAACCGTCCCGTCTACGACATCGCCGACGGCGTGCCGCACCTGCGGGTGGAGAACCGGGTGCTGCCCGCCGGTCCCACCGTCACCGACGTCATCGCCAACGCGGCCTTCTACTACGGCGTCGTCCGCGCCCTGGCCGAGGAGTCGCGGCCGGTGTGGACCAGGCTGCCGTTCGAGGCGGCGGCCGCCAACTTCGAGGCCGCCTGCCGCCACGGCATCGACGCCCGTTTCACCTGGCCGCGGGGCGGCCGCTACGGCGGCACCACGGAGGTCGATGCCGTCACCCTCGTCCGTGAGGAACTGCTGCCGCTGGCCGAGGCCGGGCTGGACGCCTGGGGGATCGAGCCGGCCGACCGGGACCTGTACCTGGGCGTGATCGACGAGCGCTGCCGGCGCCGGGTCAACGGGGCGTCCTGGCAGTCCGCCACGTTCCACCGGGCGCTGGAGTCGGGCCTGTCGCGGCAGGACGCGCTGGCCGCCACGACCCGGCGCTACCACGAGCTCATGCGCCAGGGCGAGCCGGTCCACCTGTGGCCGGTGGGCCTGCCGGAGCCGGTGCCGCTGGGCTGAGCGAGGGCCGCCCGGACCCGCCCGATACGGATGGGGCAAGCTGTGACACCCATGACGGTGTGCCCTGAAGGCAGTGTGCGGGCGGAGGCGGGCGGCGTTGGCCGAGACCATTGTTCACGAACGGGGCGCGCGGCGGACCCTGCGCGACGAGACCCTGCTGGTGTTCGCCCTGTCGCTCGGCGCGAGCGGCGTCTCCGCCCTGATCAGCTTTGCCGGCTCGGTCACCAGGCCGGGCGGGCTCAAGGACCAGGCGGCCACCCTCAACGCCTCGGCCGCGCCGGGGCGCCCGTGGCTTGACCTGGCCTGGCAGCTCTTCGGGATCGCCACGGCACTGGTGCCGGTCGCCCTCGCCGCCCACTTCCTGCTCCGTGAGGGAGCGAGCCTGCGCACCCTGGGCTTCGACCGCACCCGGCCCTGGCCGGACCTCGGCCGCGGGGCCGTGATCGCGGCCGTCATCGGCAGCACCGGCATCGCCTTCTACCTGGCCGCCCGGGGGCTGGGCTTCAACCTCACCGTGGTGCCCGAGGCGCTGCCCGAGGTGTGGTGGAAGTACCCCGTGCTGGTGCTGTCGGCGGTGCAGAACGCCGTCCTGGAGGAGGTGCTCGTCGTCGGCTATCTGCTGCGGCGGCTGGACCAGCTCGGCTGGTCACCGGGGGCGGCGCTGGCGGGCAGTTCGGTGCTGCGCGGGTCGTACCACCTGTACCAGGGCATCGGCGGCTTCGTCGGCAACCTCGCCATGGGCGTGGTCTTCGTCTTCCTGTACCGCCGCTGGGGCCGGGTGGGGCCCCTGGTCGTGGCGCACTCCCTGCTCGACATCGGGGCGTTCGTCGGGTACGCGCTGCTGGCGGGGAAGGTGGGCTGGCTGCCGACGGCGTGAGGCCGCGCGAGGGCACGCCGGCGCCGAAAGCGGGGCGCACGCGTTCACGTACGCCCCTCTTCTTCGTCTCTCCTCTTACGACCCCTCTGTTCTTCCTCTGTCCCGGCCGGGTCCTTCCGGGTGGTCAGGCGAGCAGCTCGCCCTCGATCACCGTCACCGCGTGCCCGCTCAGCAGCGTGCGGTCGCCGCGCAGTCCGGTGCGGACGAGGCCGGAGCGGAAAGACGCCTGGAGGCCGGTGAGGTCCGGGCGGCCCAGGCGCTCGGACCAGAACGGGGCGAGGGCGGTGTGCGCGCTGCCGGTGACCGGGTCCTCGTCGATGCCGACGTTGGGGAAGAAGCACCGGGAGACGAAGTCGTACCCGCGGGCGGGGTCCTCGGCCCGGGCGGTGGCGATGATGCCGCGCTCGGAGTGGGCGGCGAGGGCCTTCAGGTCGGGCGCGAGGCCGTGCACGGTCTTCTCGTCGGCGACCTCGACCAGCAGGTCGCCGAGGTTCGGGCCGGTGTCGAGGACGGCGCCCGGCTCGGCGCCCGGGGCCTCGGCGACGCCCCGCGGCGCCGCGACCGGGGTGAGGGGAGCGGTGGGGAAGTCGAGCGTGACCGAGCCGTCCTCGCGCGGCGTGGCGGTGAGGACGCCGCTGCGGGTGGCGAACCGGACCGGGCCTTCGTGGGCGCCGGTGGTGCGCAGGACGTGGGCCGTGGCGAGCGTCGCGTGGCCGCACATCGCCACCTCGGTGGCGGGCGTGAACCAGCGCAGGGCCCAGTCGGCGTCGCCGCCCTCGGGCAGGGGGTGGGCGAACGCCGTCTCGGCGTGGTTCACCTCCAGGGCGATCTTCTGGAGCCGGTCGTCGTCCGGGAAGGCGTCGAGGAGCAGGACCCCGGCCGGGTTGCCGGCGAAGGGGCGGTCGGTGAAGGCGTCGACGATTCGGATGCGCATGGCAGGACGCTAAGGGCTGGGCGAAGGCCGGGACCAAGGCCAATCGGCGACGACTGGACCGGTCGGCGGGCCGGCGGACGCCCGCGGCGCCCACGGCGGCGGGCGCGGGCGGCAGACTGGCGCGATGACCGCGACGAATGCCAAGAGCGACCTCTGTTCCTCCCTTCAGTCCGCCCGCGACGCCCTGCTGTGGAAGCTGGACGGGCTCTGCGAGTACGACGTCCGCCGCCCGCTGACGCCGACGGGCACCAATCTCCTGGGCCTGGTCAAGCATGTGGCCACCATGGAACTGGGCTATCTGGGGGACGTCTTCGGACGGCCGTCCGGCGAACCGCTTCCCTGGCTGGCGGACGGCGCCGAACCCAACGCCGACATGTGGGCCACCGCCGGGGAGTCACGCGCCTTCATCGTGGACCTGTACCGGCGGGCGTGGGCGCACTCGGACGCGACGATCGACGCGCTGGCGCTGGACACGGTCGGCACGGTGCCGTGGTGGCCGGAGGACCGGAGCGAGGTGACGCTGCATCACGCCGTGGTGCGTGTGATCGCCGACACGCAACGGCACGCCGGGCACGCCGACATCGTCCGGGAACTCATCGACGGTGCCGTCGGGGTGAAGGAGGGCGACGACGGGATGGCCGTGGGCGGCCCCGAGTGGTGGGAGAACCACCGCAGCCGGCTGGAGCGCGCGGCGCGGGACGCCGGACGGGGCGCGTGACACCGGAGGTGACGGGGTGGGACGGCGCACCGGCCTCGCACCCTCCGGGGCCGGCCGGCGGTGCGGGCCGGTGCGCGCCGCCGGCGGAGGGCTGCCGTCCGGTGACGGTACCTGCTCCTGGCCGACGAGGACGGAACGCCCCGGGGCCCGGGGCACGGCCGCCGTGGTGCTCGTGGAGCGAACCGACGATCCGCCCCGCCCGGCTTGCCCCGGGGGGGCGCGCGGGCGCCGGGTGCGCGCCTGCCCGTGGCCGATGAGGTGATCTCATCCCTGAGGAGGAGATACCGGCCCGTGATGTCCACTCCGGGCGGGACGCGCAGATGCTTCCCGTTGGGGATGACCTGGCCGTAAGCGGCTGATGAGCTGGGAGATGTGCAATCCCGTATCCCCCGGCAGTCGGCCGGTGAGCAAGGCGACCGGCGCCCGGACGGCATCGGTCACGGTGACCGGGCCGGCGCCGAGCTGGCATCGGTGGTCTCCGCCGCGCGCCGCCGTGCGGTCCGGGACGGGGACCGGCACGTCGACACCGCCCATCTGCTGCACTCGCTGCTGGAGTGCGACCCCGAGACGCGGGCCGTGCTCGGCGAGGGACCCCATCTCGCCCGGCTGCTGGGATACCTCGTGCAGCGCAGCATCGGCTACGGCCTGCGCTGGCAGAGCACCGTCGAGGACTCGGGCGCCGTCCCCGTCGTGACCGAGGCCGCGGGCTTCTCGCCGCTGGCCGCCGCCGCCATGGAGTACGCCGGTGCACGCGCGGCCCGCCGGGGCGGCGGCAGGGCGCGCGGCGTCGACCTGCTCGCGGCGATCGTCGCCGACCCCCAGGCCCGCGCCGTCGAGGTGCTGGACCGCGCCGGGATCGATCCCCGGACGGTGTTCGCGCGGGCCGCGGCGCACGCCGGACCGCACCCCTGACGGGGCATCGGGCGGCACTCGGCACGTCCAGCGGGTGAGACAGGTGTGATGAGGGGTGACGCTCATGACCTTGCCTGTCATCATGTGCCGGTGCATACGTCTGACAGCAGTCGCAGCAGCCACGGCAAGGGCGCCGGGATCGGCCTCGCGCTCGTGTCCGCCGTCGCCTTCGGAGGCTCCGGCGTCGCAGCCAAACCGCTGATCGAGGCGGGTCTCGACCCCCTCCACGTGGTGTGGCTGCGGGTGGCGGGCGCGGCGCTGGTGATGCTGCCGCTGGCCGTGCGCCACCGCGGCCTGCTGCGGCGGCGCCCCGGTCTGCTGGCCGGGTTCGGGCTGCTCGCCGTGGCCGGAGTGCAGGCCTGCTACTTCGCCGCGATCTCCCGCATCCCCGTGGGCGTCGCCCTGCTCGTCGAGTACCTGGCACCCGCCCTCGTGCTCGGCTGGGTCCGGTTCGTGCAGCGGCGCCCGGTGACGCGGGCCGCGGCGCTCGGGGTGGTCCTGGCGGTGGGCGGGCTCGCCTGCGTCGTCCAGGTCTGGTCGGGGCTGAGCTTCGACGCCCTCGGCCTGCTCCTGGCCCTCGGCGCCGCCTGCTGCCAGGTCGGTTACTTCGTCCTGTCCGACCAGGGCAGCGACGCCGGCGACGAGGCGCCCGACCCGCTCGGCGTCATCGCCTACGGCCTGCTCGTCGGCGCCGTGGTGCTCACCGCCGTCGCCCGCCCCTGGACCATGGACTGGTCCGTGCTCGGGGGCACCGCCTCCATGAACGGCACCTCCGTCGCCGCCGTCGTGCTGCTGGCCTGGATCGTGCTCGTCGCCACGGTCGCCGCGTACGTCACCGGGGTGCTCTCCGTGCGCCGGCTGTCGCCGCAGGTCGCCGGTGTCGTGGCGTGTCTGGAGGCGGTCATCGCCACCGTCCTGGCCTGGGTGCTGCTCGGCGAGCACCTCTCGTTGCCGCAGCTCGTGGGCGGCGCGGTGGTCCTGGCGGGCGCCTTCATCGCCCAGTCGTCGGCACCCGCGACGGCGGGCGCGGACCCCGCGGCGAGCGGCGGCCCGGAACGGGAGCTGTCCACCCGGGGCACCGCCACCTGACGCGGCGCGGGGCCGGCGCGGCCCTCGGCGGTGGCCCTTCCGGCGACCGGTCCCCGGCCGGTTCGGCGGCGGCAGTGGAAAACGGCCGTGCTGCCGCCTAAGGTGCTGATCATGCATTCGGACGCACGCGTTCTTCCGCCTCCGGCCGCCTGAGGCGGGCCCCCGGAAGCAGCCCGGCAGGTCGCCGGGCCGAACCGTGCTGCCCGCAGACGTGGTCCGTGGACCCCGCGCGGCCCGATGAGCCCGGGGTCCTTTCCCAACGTCCGCGCTTCGTGCGCGTCTGCGGAGAGAACTCGTGTCGAATGCCGTCTGTGGCCTGCCCGTCGGGCGTGGCCTGCTCTACCTGATCGTCGCCGGTGCCGCCTGGGGCACCGCGGGCGCCGCCGCCTCGCTGGTCTACCGGGCCAGTGACATGGGGCCCGTCGCCCTCTCGTTCTGGCGCTGCGCCTTCGGGCTGGTGCTGCTGCTCGCCGCCCGCCCGCTGCTGCGCCCCCGTGCCCGGTCCGGCCGGTCCGCCGGGACCGCGCCGCTCGGCCGTACCCTGCTGCGCGCCACGGTCACCGGGCTGGGCCTCGCGGTGTTCCAGACGGCGTACTTCGCCGCGGTGCGGTCCACCGGACTCGCCGTGGCGACCGTCGTCACCCTCGGCGCCGGTCCGGTCCTGATCGCGATCGGCGCGCGGCTGACCCTCGGCGAACGTCTGGGCCGGGGCGGGGCGGCCGCCGTCGCCGGGGCGCTGACCGGCCTGGCCGTGCTGGTCCTCGGCGGCGGCGACGCCTCCGTGCGCCCCTGGGGCGTGGCCTGGGCGCTGCTGTCCGCGGCCGGCTACTCGGTGATGACGCTGCTGACCCGGCGCTGGGGCCGGGACGGCGGGGCGGACGCCGCGAGCGCGTCCGTCGGGGCGTTCGCCGCCACCAGCCTGTTCCTGCTGCCCTTCGCCCTTGCCGAGGGGCTGGTGCCGCACACCGGGCACCCCGTCCGGCTGCTGTGGCTGCTGGCCTACGTGGCGGCGGTCCCGACGGCCCTCGCCTACGGCCTGTACTTCGCGGGCGCCGCCGTCGTCCGGTCGGCCACCGTGTCCGTGATCATGCTGCTGGAGCCGGTCGCCGCGGCGGTGCTCGCGGTGCTCCTGCTCGGCGAGCGCCTCACGGCGGCGACCCTGGCCGGCACCCTGCTGATGCTCGGCTCGGTCGCCGGGCTCGCGGTGGCGGAAACCAGAGCGGCGCGGACGGCGCGGGCCGCGGCCGTGTGACCTTCCGCCTCCGGCGGGACCGGTGGCCTTCCGGCCTTGACCCGGTACGGCCCCTGGCGAGGCAGGGCCCCGCCCGGTGAAGGGCCCTGACCTGCCTGGGGATGGTTCCTCCCGGGGCAGGGCCCCGCCGGGCAGCCCTTCCCGGGTCAGACCCCTCCCGGGCAGGCCCTTCCCGGGTCAGGGCTCCTCCTGGGGCGGGGGCACTTCCGGGTCAGGGCCCCTCCGGCCGGGCTCCGTGGGGGCGCAGCGGGTGCTGTCTCTTATACACCTCTCCGAGCCCACGAGACACTCGCTAAACTCGTATGCCGTCTTCTGCTTGAAAAAAAAAAAACACACACTAAAATAGTTTGACGTTGTCAGATTCACAAAAAACA
>NZ_WYCT01000148.1 GCF_011008945.1 Streptomyces harenosi | reverse complement strand
GGCCCCTTCCGCCCGCCCCGCCGGGGGAGGGCGGGCGGAAGGGGCCGGGCGGGCCCTAGAAGAACTCCGACCACGGCTGGTCCCAGATCTGCTTCACGCACAGCACCAGGAACAGCAGCCCGGCGACGGCGAGCATGGCGTTGCTCAGCGGGCCGTTGCGCCACTCGCGGGGCGTGCGGGAGGAGTTGAGCAGCCAGACCAGGGTCAGGGCGAGGAAGGGCATGAAGGCCGCGCCCAGGACGCCGTAGATGATGATCAGGCGGAAGGGCTGGCCCTGGAAGAGCAGGACGATGGGCGGGAAGGTCAGCCACAGCAGGTAGGCGCGGAAGGGCCAGGAGCGTTCGCGGTCCCCGGCGGCGACCTCCTCGCCCTTCAGCTCGCCGCGCGTGCGGTAGCGGGCCACGAAGTCGGCGAACATCAGGCTCACGCCGTGCCACACGCCGATCAGCGAGGTGAAGGACGTGGCGAAGAAGCCGATCAGGAAGAACTTGGCCGTGGCCGTGCCGTACTCGTCCGCCAGGATGTCACCGAGCTGGACCAGCCCCTTGTCGCCGCCGGCGATGGCGACGTTCGCCGAGTGCAGCAGCTCGGCGCCGACGAACAGCATGGCGATGACGAAGACGCCGGTCGTGGCGTAGGCGACGCGGTTGTCCAGTCGCATCACCTTCATCCAGCCCGTGTTGGTCCAGCCCTTGGCGTTGACCCAGTAGCCGTAGGCGGCCAGCGTGATGGTGCCGCCGACGCCGCCGATCAGGCCGAGGGTGTTGAGGATGGAGTCCTTCTCGTCCGGGAGGACGGGGAGCAGGCCGGCGAAGGCGTCGCCCAGGTTGGGCGCGACCCGGACGGCGAGGTAGACGGTCACCACGAACATGACGCCCACCAGGACCGTCATGACCTTCTCGAAGACGGCGTACTTGTTGAACCAGACGAAGACCAGGCCCACCACGCCGCAGGCCGCGCCCCACCACTTCAGGTCCATCACGTCCGGGAACAGCGCCTGCAGCGGCAGGGCGCTGGACGACATCGCCGCCGCGCCGTAGACGAAGCCCCAGATCACCGCGTAGGCGACGAAGAACCACGTCGTCCAGCGGCCGAGGCTCGCCCAGCCGTCGAACAGGGTGCGCCCGGTGGACAGGTGCCAGCGCCCGGCCGCCTCCGCGAGGGAGATCTTCACCAGGCAGCCGAGGATCGCGGCCCACAGGAGGGTGTAGCCGAAGTTGCTGCCCGCGATGAGGGTGGCCACGAGGTCGCCGGCCCCGACCCCGGTCGCGGCGACGACGATGCCGGGGCCGATGTACCGCCAGCTCGACTTGCGGGGCGCCGTGTCCGCATCGGGTGGGGCGCCGGTGTCCTTGGTGTGTCCCGTGGTGTCCGCCATGCAGGTCAAGTAAGCCCATCGCCGCCCGCGGGACAAGAGGGCGTGCGTGGATCTTCACCGCATGTGCGGCCCCCGTTCGGGTGGCCGGGCCGGCCCGGACGGTCCTCGCCGGCCCCGGGGCCCCGGCGGCTCAGGCGTCCTTCGGGTCCTCGCCGGCCCCGCCGGTCCCGGCCGCCCGGCTGTCCCCGGGCTCCTCGGCCTTCCGGGTGTCCTTCGCGTCCCCGGGCTCTCCGGTGTCCCCGCCGTCCCCGCCGTCGCCGTCGCCGTCCTCGAAGTACGCGTCCAGGACCTCGTCCAGGCGCGCGTCCCACTCCGCGAAGACGCCCCGGGACGGGGCGTCGATCTCGATGGGGTACCAGCGGCGGTCGGGGGTGTGCACGGTGACGGTGAACCGCTTGCCGAAGCGGGCCGTCTCCGTCTCGACCGCCGCGACCTCGTCCCAGCGGAACTCGCACTCCTGGTCGTCCAGGCTCAGCCGGACGCCCCGGTGGTCGGCGACGATGCGGGCACGGCGGTCGGACGCCTCGAAGACGGGGCCGTCGGGGACCTCCGGTCCGGCGTCCCCCGCGGCCTCGCCGGCGGGCGCGGCCGCCGCGGGTTCCTCCTCGGTCCCCGGCACCGCCGGCTCCGCGGGCTCGGCGTCCTCCGGCTCACCGGACGCCGGGGACGTCAGCCCGGGGATGAAGGCCGGGTCGAATCCGGCGCCCTTCACCACGGGCTCCCCTTCCAGGGGCTGACTGCTCGAACCTATGCGCTGCTCCACAGCGGAGCAGTATGGTCGACAAACCTGTGCCGCGGACAGCCGACCCCGGCATCGCCCCAACTTCGTTATACGACGCGGACATCGCTCAGACGAACAGGCTCAGCACCGCGGCGACCGCGAACCCGCCGAGGGAGAGCACGCTCTCCAGCACGGTCCACGACTTCAGGGTGTCCCGCTCGCTGATGCCGAAGTACTTGGCGACCATCCAGAAACCGCCGTCGTTGACGTGCGAGGCGAAGATGGAGCCCGCCGAGATGGCCATGATGACCAGGGCGAGGAACGCCTGGGAGTGGTCGCCCCCGGCCAGCAGCGGGGTGACGATGCCCGCCGTGGTCACGATCGCGACCGTCGCCGAGCCCTGGGCGACCCGCAGCACCAGGGAGATCAGGTAGGACAGGGCGATCACCGGCAGGCCGACGTCGTTGAAGGTGTCGGAGAGCGCCTGGGCGACACCGCTGGCCTTGAGGACCGCGCCGAAGACGCCGCCCGCGCCGACGACGAGCAGGATGTTGCCGACCGGCTTCAGGGAGGCCGTGGAGACGGTCTCCAGGGACTTGCGGGACCAGCCGCGCCGGATGCCCAGCAGGTAGTAGGCGAGGAGCAGGGCGATGGTCAGGGCGACGAAGGGGCTGCCGAAGAACTCGACGACCGAGCGGGTGGTGGAGGGGTCCAGGGCGATGGAGGAGAAGGTCGCGGCGAGGATCAGCACCAGCGGGGTGCCGATGATGCCGAGGACCGTGCCCAGCGGGACCGGCGTCTCGCGCGGCTCGGCGCCCGCGGCGCGCTGCTCCTCGACCACCGCGCGCCTGGCCTCCTCGGCCGCCTCCACCATGTCCTGGGGGACGGCGACGAAGACGCGGCGGCCGATCCAGGCGGAGTAGGCCCAGGCGGCGAGCACGGCGGGGACACCGCAGGCGATGCCCATGAGGATCACCCAGCCGAGGTCCACGTGGAGCAGGCCGGCGGCGGCCACCGGGCCGGGGTGCGGCGGCAGGAAGGCGTGGGTCATGGACAGGCCGGCCAGCAGCGGCAGGCAGTACAGCAGGACGGACCTGCCCGAGCGCTTGGCGGCGGCGTAGACGATCGGCGCGAGGACGAAGATGCCGACGTCGAAGAAGACCGGGATGCCGAAGATCAGTCCGGTCAGGCCCATGGCGAGCGGGGCCCGCTTCTCACCGAACAGGCCCAGCAGCCGCGAGGCCAGCACCTCCGCGCCGCCGCTGACCTCGAGGATCGCGCCGAGCATGGTGCCCAGGCCGATGATGATCGCGACATGGCCGAGGATGCCGCCCATGCCGGACTCGATGGTGGAGACGGCGTCGGACTTCTGGACGGTGCCGAAGAGTTCGGTGACCGACAGTCCGGCGAGCAGGCCGACGGCTATGGAGACGGCGAGCAGCGCGACGAACGGCTGGAGCCGGACCTTGATGATCAGGAAGAGGAGGAGGGCGATCCCGAGGGCGGCGACGGTCAGCAGTCCGGCGGTGCCGTCGATCAGCAGGAGGAGGCCGCCGGTGTGGGACGGGGTCCCGGCGGGTGCCGGGGCGGCGAGGGAGAGGGAGGACAGATGGGACATGCGGGGGTCCTCTGGGTGAAGACATGCAGCTTTCGGGCAGGGGGAATCGCGGCACGGCGCCCGGAAGGGGGAGGGCGCCGTGCCGCGATGGCACGCGGAGGGGGAGAGGGGGTGGAGAGGGCCCGGCGTCAGCCGAGGACGGCCAGGGCGTCGATCTCGATGAGGAGGCCGGCGGGCAGGCCGACGTAGACGGTGGTGCGCGCCGCGGGGGGCTGGGTCAGGCCCTGCTCCTCGAAGTAGGCGTTGTAGATCTCGTTCATCTCGGCGAAGTGGTCCACGTCCGTGAGGTAGACGCGGATCATCATCACGTCGTCCCAGGTCGCGCCGCCCTCTTCGAGGATGGCCTTGACGTTGGCGAGGGTCTGCAGGGTCTGCTCGCGCAGGGTCGGGCCGGCCGGGGTCGGGGCCTTGCCCTCCTCGTGGGGCAGGAAGCCGACCTGGCCGGCGACCTGGAGGATGTTGCCCTTCTTCACGCCGTGCGAGAACTTCGCGGGCGGGACGGTGTGGGTCTTCGGGGTGAGCGCGATCTTCTCGGTCATGCGTTGACTTCCTTGACTGGGGTCCTGCCGGAGTACTCGCCGCTGATGGCGTCCGCGGTACGGCGGACCAGCGGGAGCAGGGTGAGGAGTTCGTCGGCGGTGACGACGACGTTCGGCGCGGAGACCGACATCGCGGCGACCACCCGGCCGTCGGCGCCCCGGATGGGCGCGGCGACGCAGTTGATGGACTCCTCGTGGCCACCGAGGTCGGTGGCCCAGCCCTGTTCGCGCACCTTCTCCAGCTCGCGCAGGAACGCGGCCGCGTTGGGCGTCGAACGGGGCGTGTACAGGGGGTAGTCGAGCTTCTCCGCGAGGGCGCGGCGCTCGGGTTCGGGCAGGTCGGCCAGGAGCAGCTTGGCCACCGCCGCGACGGTGATGGCGACGGGCTTGCCGATCCGGGAGTACATGCGCACCGGGTAGCGGCTCTCCACCTTGTCGATGTAGAGGACCTCGTTCTCCTCGTACACGGCCAGGTGCACGGTGTGGCCGCAGTGCTCGTTGAGGCGGACGAGGTGGGGGTGGGCTATGTCCCGGACGTCGAGGTTCTCCATCGCCTCCTGGGCGAGGGCGATGAGGCGGGCGCCGAGGCGGTAGCGCTGGTCGGACTGGCGGTAGACGAAGCCGTGCTCGTGGAGCGTGCGCAGCAGGCGCAGGGCGGTGGACTTGTGCACGCCGAGGCGGTCGGCGACCTGCCCGAGGTCGGCGGGGCCCTCGGCGAGCAGCGGCAGGATGCTCAGGGCGCGGTCGACGGTCTGGCTCATGGCGTGCGTACCTCCTCCTCGGCCCCTTCGTCGGCTTGCGTCCAGCCGGGGCCGAGTCGCAGTCTCCCCCACGCGGTGTCGTCGAGTGCGGCCAGGCGGTCGGCGAGGGCGCGGGCGGGGGGCACGGCCAGGTCGCCGGGGACGGTGAGGGCGGCGGCGGCCATCAGGTGGCCGTGGCGCAGCCGGTCGCGGACGGGCAGCCCGCGCAGGGTGGCGGAGAGGAACCCGGCGGCGAAGGCGTCCCCGGCCCCGACGGCGGCGACGACGTCGACGCGCGGGGCGGGGACGTGCAGGGCCGTGCCGCCGGCGTCCGGCGTCCCGTGGGTGCCGCCGGTGCCGTGGGCGCCACCGGCGTCCGGCGTCCCGTGGGCGCCGCCGGTGCCGTGGGCGCCGCCGGTGCCGTGGGCGCCACCGGCGTCCGGCGTCCCGTGGGTGCCGCCGGTGCCGTGGGTGAGGACGACCGCCCCGCCCGCGCCCTGCTTGACGACCAGGACCTCCGGCTCGGGCAGCCACTCCCGCACCGCCCGCGGCTCGCCCAGCCCCCACAGGTCCCGCGCCTCGTCGTCACCGACGAAGACGAGGTCCGCGCCGCGCGCCAGCTCCCGCAGGACGCGGGGGGCGTCGCCGGCGTCCCGCCACAGTCCCGGCCGGTGGTTGACGTCGAAGGAGAGCAGGGGGCGCCCGGGGCGGCGGGCGGTCAGCTCGCGCATCAGCTCCCGGCAGCCGGCGGAGAGCGCGGCGGTGATGCCGGACAGGTGCAGGATCCGCCCGGCGCGGACGGCGTCCAGGTCGAGGGCGTCGGCGGACATGGCGGAGGCGGCCGATCCGGCCCGGTAGTACGCCACCTCATGGGCGTCGGTGGCCCGGTCCCCGGCGGTGCGGAAGTAGACGCCGGTCGGGCGGGCGGTGTCCCGTGCGACGTGGGCGGTGTCGACCCCGTAGGCGCCGATCGCCTCGACCAGGTGGTCGCCGAAGCCGTCGGCGCCGACCCGGCTCACCCAGCGCGCCGAGTGCCCGGCGGCGGCCAGCGTGCAGGCCACGTTGGACTCGGCGCCGCCGATGCCCCGGTCGAAGGACGGCACGTCGGCGAGGCGGCCCGGCCGGGAGGGCAGGAACGTGACCATGGACTCGCCGAGCGCGACGACGTCCACGACGTCGGGGGCGGTGCTGGGTCCGGTGGCGGTCACGATCGTCGCAGCTCCTCGGCATCGGGGGGTGGCGGATCCGTTGACCCCGCGTTGGCCGAGATGTTAGACAGCAGTAAGCGACATATGCAATGAGCGTTGCAGGATATGCAACGCATTCGATCAGGGAGGCTCCATGGCCCTCGACACCGGTTCCGAAGCACTCGCCCGGCTCGGCGGCGAACGCGTCGACCACCGCTTCAAGGGCCTCCCGCCGGACGCCGAGGGCCTGACCGTGCAGGAGCTGGCCGCCCAGCGCCGCAATCTGTTCACCGGCGGTTTCACCACGCCCGTGCTGGCCCTGTCCGCCGAGCGCCTGGAGCACAACCTGAAGGTCATGGAGACCTACGCCGCCCGGCACGGCCTCGCCTTCGCGCCGCACGGCAAGACCTCCATGGCCCCGCAGCTCTTTTGGCGCCAGATCGAGCACGGCGCCTGGGGCATCACCCTCGCCGTGCCGCACCAGGTGCGGGTGGCGTACGCCTACGGCTTCCGGCGCCTCTTCCTCGCCAACGAGCTGGTCGACGCGGCGGCCCTGCGCTGGGTGGCCGCCCGGCTGGACGCCGACCCGGACTTCCGCCTGATCTGCTACGTCGACTCGGTGCGCGCGGTGCGGCTGATGGACGAGGCCCTGAAGGGGGTCTCCCGGCCGCTGGAGGTCGTGGTGGAGCTCGCCGCCGGCGAGGGCGCCCGCACCGGCGCGCGCACGGAGGCCGCGTGCGCGGAGGTCGCCGACGCGGTGGCGGCCACGGGCACCCTGCGGCTGGCCGGTGTCGCCGGGTACGAGGGCGAGGTGCCGGGGGCGGACCCGGAGCGGGTGCGCGCCTGGCTGCGGCGGCTGGTCGCGCTCGCCGCGGACCTGGACGCGGCCGGGCGGTTCGCCGGGCTGGCGGAGATCGTGGTGAGCGCGGGCGGCAGCGCCTGGTTCGACGCGGTGGCCGAGGTGTTCGCCGACATACCGGAGCTGTCCCGTCCGGTCCTGAAGGTGCTGCGCTCGGGCGCGTACGTCTCGCACGACGACGGCCACTACCGCGAGGTGACCCCCTTCAACCGGATCCCCGGGGAGGGCGCCCTCCAGCCCGCGTTCCGCCTGTGGACGCAGGTCGTCTCCCGGCCCTCGGCCGACCAGGCGTTCGCCAACGCGGGCAAGCGGGACGCGGCCTACGACCTCCATCTGCCCGCCGCCCAGGTGGTCCGCCGCGACGGCACCGAGCGCCCGGCCGACGGCATCGAGGTCAGCGCCCTGTCCGACCAGCACACCTGGCTGCGCACGGCACCGGGGGCCGATCTGGAGGTCGGCGACTGGATCGGCCTCGGCCTGTCCCACCCGTGCACGTCCTTCGACAAGTGGCAGCTCATCCCGGTCGCCGAGGCGGACGGCACGGTCGTCGACTACATCCGCACGTTCTTCTAGGGGGAGCCGGTCATGGAAGACCTCGTCATCCGGGACGCGGACGTCGTCGACGGCTCCGGCGCCCCGTCCTACCGGGCGGACGTCGTCGTCGACGGCGGCCGGATCGTGTCGATCGTCAAGGAGGCCGCGGCGGCGGGCTGCCAGCGCCCGTCGGCCACCCGCGAGCTGGACGCCGAGGGGCTGGTCCTCTCCCCCGGCTTCATCGACATGCACGCCCACAGCGACCTGGCGCTGCTGCGCGACCCCGACCACAGCGCGAAGGCCGCCCAGGGCGTCACCCTGGAGGTCATCGGCCAGGACGGACTGTCGTACGCGCCGGTCGACGACCGCACCCTGGAGGAGGTGCGGCGCGCCATCGCCGGGTGGAACGGCCCCGGTGACGACATCGACTTCGGCTGGCGCTCGGTGGGCGAGTACCTGGACCGGCTGGACGAGGGCATCGCGGTCAACGCCGCCTACCTCGTCCCGCAGGGCACGGTCCGCGCGCTCGCCGTCGGCTGGGAGGACCGCCCGGCCACCGAGGCGGAGCTGGACCGGATGCGGCAGCTCGTCGCGGAGGGCCTGGAGCAGGGCGCGGTCGGCCTGTCGTCGGGGCTGACCTACACACCCGGCATGTACGCCGAGGACGCCGAACTGACCGAGCTGTGCCGGGTGGTGGCGCGCTACGGCGGCTACTACTGCCCCCACCACCGCAGTTACGGGGCCGGGGCGCTGGAGGCGTACCGGGAGATGGTGGAGCTGGCCCGCGCGGCGGACTGCCCCCTGCACCTGGCCCACGCCACCATGAACTTCGGCGTGAACAAGGGCCGCGCGCCCGAGCTGCTGACGCTGCTCGACGAGGCGCTGGCGGCCGGTGCCGACATCACCCTGGACACCTACCCCTACACCCCGGGCTGCACCACCCTCGCGGCACTGCTGCCGGGCTGGGCGAGCGAGGGCGGGCCCGAGGCGGTCCTGGGGCGGCTGGCCGACGACGGCACGGCCGAGCGGATCCGGCACCACATGGAGGTGGTCGGCTCCGACGGCTGCCACGGCGTGCCCGTGGAGTGGGAGACCATCGAGATCTCCGGCGTGAACGACCCGGCGCTGGCCGGGTACGTGGGCCGTACGGTCCTGGAGTCGGCGCGGCTGCGGGGCGAGACCCCGTGGGCGGTCGCCCGCCGCCTGCTGCTGGCCGACCGGCTGGCGCCGACCATCCTCCAGCACGTCGGCCACGAGGAGAACGTCCGCGCGATCATGCGGCACCGCGTCCACACGGGCGGCTCGGACGGCATCCTCCAGGGCAGCAAGCCGCACCCGCGCGCCTACGGCACGTTCCCGCACTACCTGGGCCGGTACGTGCGGGAGCTGGGCGTGCTGTCCCTGGAGGAGTGCGTCGCCCACCTCACCTCCCGTCCGGCGGCGCGGCTGCGGCTGCCGGACCGGGGCCTGGTGCGCGAGGGCCACCGGGCCGACCTGGTCCTCTTCGACCCGCGAACGGTCGCGGCGGGCTCCACCTTCGCCGAGCCGCGCGCGCTGCCCACGGGCATCCCGTACGTCCTGGTCGACGGCCGGTTCGTCATCGAGGACGGGCGCCGCACCGACGTGCTGGCGGGGCGGTCGGTGCGCCGCACTGCGCGGTGACCGCCGCCCCCGTACGGCCCGCGCCTACGGCTTGGGCAGGACGCACCCGGCGCGGCTGAGGTCCAGCTTGTTGTCCAGGCCGAAGCAGGCCGGTATCTGGTAGGTCTGCTGGGCGTAGTTGATGCCCGGGCGGACGGTGACGTTGCCGCTCGCGTCCACCTCGCAGGGGTTGTTCACCGTGCAGCGCTGGCCGTCCTCGTTGCCGGTGTTGTTGACCGCGACGACCCTGCCGGTGGCGGTGTCCAGGACGGGCGAGCCGGAGGTGCCGCCGATGGTGTCGCAGGCGGCGGTGTAGCGGATGGAGTCCTTCCAGGTCCAGTCGCCCTCCTTGAGGCGGTACGCGAACCCGTCGATGGTGCAGGCGTAGGTGCGCTTCCAGTAGCCGGAGACGACGGTGATGGCGGTGCCCGCGGCCGGGCGGGTGTCGTTGAGGGTCAGCGCGTTGATCCCGTAGGAGCTGCGGATCTGCGCGTAGGTGGTGGTGAGCTGGTAGAGGGCGAGGTCCGTGTCGGTCATGGTGGCGTAGGCGATCTTGTTCGCGCGCAGGGTGCCGACGCGGGTGCCGGAGGCGTTGAGGAGACCGAAGGTGCGGCTGGAGGCCCGGTCGACGACGACCTGGCCGGGCGCCGGGAAGCCGGTCTCCAGACAGTGGCCGTTGGACATCACCAGCGCCGGGTCGTTGTCCTCGGAGCCGGGGAAGCGGACCACCGAGCCCGAGCAGTTGCTGAGCGCGACGGTGCCGGCGAAGGTGACGGCCCGGGCGGCGGGGGCGGCGGCGTCCCGCGCGGAGACGGCGGCGTCGCGGGCCGCGCCGGAGAGCACCGGTGCGGCGGACGGCGCGGGCGCGGCGGCCACGGCCGGTGCCGCGCCGGCCCCGGTGATCACCAGGGTGGCGAGCGCGGCAAGGAGAGGCTTGTTCATGTGGGGTCCCCTCTGCAGACGTCGGCGGCCGGAGATCTTCCGGCCGCCGTCTTGTCATGCGCATTGTGAACGCCTGCCGACGGGGGGACAAGACCGTTTCCGGCAGCGGCTGCGCGCACGAAGCGCCACGTCACCGCGGGGCCGGCCGGGACGAACGGGGCGAGTGCGGGCGGCACACCGGACAAACCGGCCGTCCCGCGTGGCGGAAAACACGGCCCGGGGCGGACGGGCGGCCCGTAAGCTCACGGGCATGCAGGTGATCCAGTCGACCAAGCTCGCCAACGTCGGTTACGAGATCCGGGGCCCGGTGCTCGAGGAGGCGATGCGGCTGGAAGCGGCCGGTCACCGCATCCTCAAGCTCAACACCGGCAACCCGGCGGCGTTCGGCTTCGAGTGCCCGCCCGAGATCCTGGAGGACATCCTCCGCAACGTCTCCACGGCACACGGCTACGGCGACGCCAAGGGGCTGCTGGCCGCCCGCCGCGCGGTCGTCATGCACAACCAGACCCTCGGCATCGAGACCGACGTCGAGCACGTCTTCATCGGCAACGGCGTCTCCGAGCTGATCGTGATGGCGATGCAGGGCCTGCTCGACGACGGCGACGAGGTCCTCGTACCGGCCCCGGACTACCCGCTGTGGACGGCCGCCGTCACCCTGTCGGGCGGCACCGCGGTGCACTACCGCTGCGACGAGCAGTCCGACTGGATGCCCGACCTGGCGGACGTCGAGCGCAAGGTCACCGACCGCACCAAGGCGATCGTCGTCATCAACCCCAACAACCCCACGGGCGCGGTCTACGACGAGGCGGTCCTGCGCGGGCTCACCGACATCGCGCGCCGCCACAACCTGCTGGTCTGCTCCGACGAGATCTACGACAAGATCCTCTACGACGGCGCCGTCCACACCCCGACCGCCGCGGTCGCCCCCGACCTGCTCACCCTCACCTTCAACGGCATGTCGAAGGCGTACCGGGTGGCCGGCTACCGGGTCGGCTGGATGTCGGTCTCCGGTCCGCGCGCGCACGCCGACTCCTACATCGAGGGCCTGACGATCCTCGCCAACATGCGCCTGTGCGCCAACATGCCGGGGCAGCACGGCGTGGTCGCGGCGCTCAGCGGGCGGCAGACGATCAACGACCTGGTGCTGCCGGGCGGGCGGCTGAAGGAGCAGATGGACGTCGCCTACGAGCTGCTGACCTCGATCCCGGGGGTGAGCTGCGTCCGCCCCAAGGGCGCGCTCTACCTCTTCCCGCGCCTGGACCCCGGGGTCTTCAAGATCAAGGACGACCGGCGGATGGTCCTGGACCTGCTGCGCCAGGAGAAGATCATGGTGGTGCACGGCACCGGCTTCAACTGGCCCGAGCCGGACCACTTCCGGGTCGTGACCCTGCCGACGGTGGCGGACCTGCGGGACGCGGTGGGCCGGATCGCGCGCTTCCTGGAGAGCTACAGCCAGCCCTGACCTCACCCGGCGTGTACACGGGGTCCCGGCTTGTGAACGACTCAACTTTAGACGGAATCCAATGTAGGATGGCTTCCTGTAAGCAGTCAGGGAGGCCATCCATGTACGAACCGATCCGCGGTAAATCGGTGCACAGCACGATGGCCGGCCGTACCCAGGACTTCCCCCACCGGTCACGCGAGGAAGAGCTGGACATCCAGCTCGCGGGTCATCTCGCGGCGCTGCTCGCCGTCACCGACGAGCTCCGCGCGCTGGCGCCGTCCGCCGACCTGGACACCGCGGCCGACCGGCTCGCCGAGCAGGTCGCACGGTTGCGGGGAGGCCGTACGCCGGTCCGCGTACCGCTGACCGCCGCCCCGGGCGAGCCCCGCCCGGAGGCCCTGCACCGCAAGGCGCACACCCTGGCGGGCCGCGCCCTGGTCGTGGCCGCCTCCCGCGCCGACACGGCGGCCGCCATCCTCGCCGCCGAGCGGATGGACGCGCACGCCGCGGCCGTGGAACCGCGCGAACTCGCGCCCCGCTGAGCCCGTCCGGGCTCCCCCCGACGGCCCCGGTCCGCGTGCACCCGCAGCGACGCGCGGACCGGGCGCCACCAGCCCCGCCGGTGCCCGCAAGGCCGGGAAAGCGCGCCTCCAGGTCGTCGACGCGGACGTGGCTGCGGCGCTCCAGCCCGTACTGCCGCTGGCGGATGACGCCCGCCGCGCGCAGCGCCTTGAAGTGGTGGGTGAGCGACGACTTGGGGCGGTCGATGCCGAACCATCCGCAGGGGTGGTCGAACCGCTCGCGCTCCAGCAGCAGCTTGCGCACGATGAACAGGCGCAGCGGGTCGCTCAGGGCGGCCAGCACCGCCTCCAGGCGCAGTTCGCCCGCCGCCGGTTCCGGCAGCGGCTCGGGCAGGCCGTCCGGTTCCGGAACGGTCCGGAAGGCCGCCCCGGCCCCCTCCGTCGCAGTCATGAGCGCTCCTTCCTCGCCGCCGCCGTCCCGGCTCCTTGTACGACTCAGATCGTACTGCATGCTAAGTTCGACTCGACTCGTACTGGACGTGCCGGGAGGAGCAGCCATGCCGGAAAGCAGGACGGCATCCGTGAGGAACCCGGGCCGGCGGCCCGCCCCGCCGGCGGACCCGCCGGCGCCCGCCCGGTGGATGTGGCTGGCCGCCTGGCCGGTGACCGCCGTCTTCGTGCTGTCGAACGCGGCCACTCCGCTCTATGTGCGGTGGCAGCGGGAGATCGGCTTCTCCCGGGGCACGCTGACGGTGGTCTTCGCCTGCTACATCGCCGGGCTGCTCGGCTCGCTGCTGGTCAGCGGGGTGGCCTCCGACCGGCTGGGGCGCAAACCGGTCCTGCTGCCCGCCCTGGGCCTGGCCCTGGCCGCCTGCCTCGTCTTCGCCACCGCGGGCGGCGTACCGGCGCTGCTGGCGGCCCGGCTGTTCACCGGTGTCGCGGTCGGAGCCGTCGTCTCCGCGGGCATGGCCGCGGTCGCCGACGTCGCCGGTCCCGGCCGGGGGCGGCCGGCGGCGCTGCTCGCCTCCTGCGCCATGGTCCTGGGCGCGGGCCTGGGCCCGCTGCTCGCGGGGGTGCTGTCCGAGACGCTGCCCGCGCCGACCGTCACCGTCTTCGCCGTCGAGGCGGTGCTGCTGGCCACGGCCGTCGCCGTGGTCCTGCGGATGCCCCTGCGCCGTCCGGCTGCGCCCGCCCGGGGCGCCTGGGTGCGGGTGCCCGGCGTGCCGCGCGGCGGCGGGCGGCGGCTCGCCCTGGGCATCGCGGTCTTCGCCCCCGGCATCACCGCCACGTCGTTCGTGCTCTCGCTCGGTCCCTCGCTGCTCGGCGGGCTGCTCGGCACCACCGGCGGGACCGTCGCCGGCGCCCTGGCCTTCGCGATGTTCCTGACGGCGGCCGGGGCGCAGTTCGCGGTGCGGCGGCTCGGCCACCGCACGGTGCTGCTCGCGGGCGCCGCCGCCACCGCCGCGGGGATGGCCGCGCTGCTCGTCGCGGTGCACGCCGCCTTTCTGCCCGCCCTCACCGCCGCCGCGCTGCTGTCCGGCGCCGGGCAGGGCATGGGCCAGCTCGGCGGGGTGTCGCTGCTCAACTCGGGCGTGCCGGCCCGGCGGCTGGCCGAGGCCAACGCCGCTCTCAACGTGGGCGGTTACCTTCCCGCGGGCCTGCTGCCGGTCGGTGCCGGCTACCTCAGCGACGCGGTGGGCCTGACCACCGGGACCACCGTGTTCGGCGGGGCGCTGTTCGCCCTCGCCGTCACCGGCGCCCTGGTCGTCCTGGCCGACCGGGGGCGCGGGACCGGGCGGCCCGGGTGAGCCCCGGCGCGCCGGGCGGCACGGCCGGACGCGCCCCGCACCGGAGCGGGCCGTACGACTGACGGGCCGGGTCCCCGCACGCCGTTGTGCGCGGACCCGGCCCGTACGGGGTGCCTCCCCCACGCTCCCGGCTACTGGAACGGGAGGGGACCCCCTCGCGGCCGGCCTTCGTGACGACATCGCGGGTCAGGGCTAGTCGGACCGGCCGCGGAGCAGAGGTGCGCCGTTCAGTCCAGGCGCTTGACCAGGGCGTGGTACTCGTCCCACAGCTCCTTCGGGGTGTGGTCGCCGAAGGTGTTCAGGTGGTCGGGGACGAGGGCGGCCTCCTCGCGCCACACGTCCTTGTCGACGGTGAGCAGGAAGTCCAGCTCCTCGTCGGACAGTTCCAGCCCGCTG
Organism: Streptomyces harenosi; assembly: GCF_011008945.1. Classification (GTDB taxonomy): domain Bacteria; phylum Actinomycetota; class Actinomycetes; order Streptomycetales; family Streptomycetaceae; genus Streptomyces; species Streptomyces harenosi. The sequence goes on along the minus strand of NZ_WYCT01000148.1, from coordinate 3,016 downwards.
GTGTCCAGGGCCTCCTTGGTCGGCAGGATGCCGATCGGGGTCTTAACGCCCTCGGCCCGGCCCTCCAGGCGTTCCACGATCCACTTCAGGACGCGGCTGTTCTCGCCGAAGCCGGGCCAGACGAACCTGCCCTGGTCGTCCTTGCGGAACCAGTTGACGTAGTAGATCTTCGGCAGCCTGGACTGGTCCTTGTCCTTGGCCACGTCGATCCAGTGGGCCATGTAGTCGCCCATGTTGTAGCCGCAGAACGGCAGCATGGCGAAGGGGTCGCGGCGCAGCTCGCCGACCTTGCCCTCGGCCGCGGCCGTCTTCTCGGAGGCCACGTTGGCGCCGAGGAAGACGCCGTGGTTCCAGTCGAAGGACTCGGTGACCAGCGGTACGGCGGTGGCGCGGCGCCCGCCGAACAGGATCGCCGAGATGGGCACGCCCTTGGGGTCCTCCCACTCCGGCGCGATGATCGGGCACTGGGAGGCGGGGACGGTGAAGCGGGCGTTGGGGTGGGCGGCCGGGGTGTCGGACGCCGGCGTCCAGTCGTTGCCCTTCCAGTCCGTCAGGTGGGCGGGCGGCTCCTCGGTCATCCCCTCCCACCACACGTCGCCGTCGTCGGTGAGGGCGACGTTGGTGAAGACCGCGTTGCCCCACAGCGTCTTCATCGCGTTGGCGTTGGTGTGCTCGCCCGTGCCGGGCGCGACGCCGAAGAAGCCCGCCTCGGGGTTGATGGCGTACAGGCGGCCGTCCTCGCCGAAGCGCATCCAGGCGATGTCGTCGCCGATGGTCTCGACCGTCCACCCGGAGATGGTGGGCTCCAGCATGGCGAGGTTGGTCTTGCCGCACGCGGAGGGGAAGGCGGCGGCGACGTACTTCGGCTCGCCCTGCGGCGGGGTCAGCTTGAGCACCAGCATGTGCTCGGCGAGCCAGCCCTCGTCGCGGGCCATGACCGAGGCGATGCGCAGGGCGTAGCACTTCTTGCCCAGCAGGGCGTTGCCGCCGTAGCCGGAGCCGTAGGACCAGATCTCCCGGGTCTCGGGGAAGTGGGAGATGTACTTGGTCCGGTTGCACGGCCAGGGGACGTCCTGCTGCCCCGGCTCCAGCGGGGCGCCGAGGGTGTGGACGGCCTTGACGAAAAAGCCCTCGTCGCCGAGCTCGTCCAGGACGGCCTGCCCCATGCGGGTCATCGTGCGCATGGAGACGGCGACGTACGCCGAGTCGGTGATCTCGACGCCGATCGCGGACAGCGGCGAGCCCAGCGGCCCCATGCAGAAGGGCACGACGTACATGGTCCGGCCCCGCATCGAGCCGCGGAACAGACCGCCTTCGCCGCCGGAGCCCTGGAAGATCTCCCGCATCTCGGCGGGGGCCTTCCAGTGGTTGGTGGGACCGGCGTCCTCCTCCTTCTCGGAGCAGATGAAGGTCCGGTCCTCGACGCGCGCGACGTCGGTGGGGTCGGAGGCGGCGTAGTACGAGTGGGGGCGCTTGACCGGGTCGAGCTTCCTGAAGGTGCCCTTGCGGACGAGCTCCTCGCACAGCCGCTCGTACTCGGCCTCGGATCCGTCACACCAGACCACGCTGTCGGGCTGGGTCAGTTCCGCGATCTCGTTCACCCACGAGATCAGCTCCTGGTGCTGGGTGGGGACGACGGGGGGAGCCGCGATGTCGCGCGCCACGATTGCTCCTAGATGAGGGTTTTTGTGTTGGAGGCCCCGTGGGGGCTGCGACCCGGATGCTTCACGGTGAACCCTTCGGCGCTCATCCGGTGCCGACCGCACTCATTTGATCATCCGATGCGAGCGCCCATCTGTCCAGGGGGCGTCACACCTGAGCGGCGTGAGGATCGCCACGTACCACGGGGAATCTCTCCTTTTCTTTGCGTACACGTTGGGTTCGCCTGAAACTTCTTTTACCTCCGCGAACCGGCACGCGCCCGGCGGGAGCGGCGAAGGCGACCCGGCCCGAAGGGGGGAGGTGAGAAGGATGCGGACGCGGGTACCCCGTGAGACGATGACCACGCTCGGGCCCCCCGTGGCCTGACTGATATGTAACTTACGGTCCCGTAGGTACGATGCCGCCCATGACTGCGTCCGCATTCGATGCGCCCAGGGACACGCAGGCCACCGGCCGCGGTCCCGTCGCGCTCTCCCTGCCGCATCCGGTCAAGCCGAAACTGCGCGGCTGGCTGCACCTCGGCATGTTCCCGGCCGCCCTCGTCGCGGGCCTGGTGCTCACCGCCCTGGCCGACTCGACCAGAGGCCGGATCGCCTGCGGAATCTACGCCCTGACGGCCTGTCTGCTCTTCGGGGTCAGCGCCCTGTACCACCGGGGCGACTGGAGCCCGCGCATGGACGGCGTCCTGCGCCGGCTGGACCACTCCAACATCTTCCTGATCATCGCGGGCACGTACACCCCGCTGACCATGCTGCTCCTGCCGGACTCCAAGGGGCGGTGGCTGCTGTGGGGCATCTGGGGCGCCGCGGCGGCCGGCATCGCCTTCCGCGTCTTCTGGGTCGGCGCCCCCCGCTGGCTCTACACCCCCTGCTACATCGCCATGGGCTGGGCGGCCGTCTTCTACCTCCCCGACTTCCTGCGCACCGGCGGCGTCACCGTCCTGGTCCTGGTGATCGTCGGCGGCGTGCTCTACAGCGTGGGCGGGGTGGTCTACGGCATCAAGCGCCCGAACCCGTCACCGCGCTGGTTCGGCTTCCACGAGGTCTTCCACTCCTTCACCCTGGCGGCGTTCATCGCGCACTACGTGGGGATCTCCCTGGTGGCCTACCAGCACGCGTGACCGCACCCGCACCCCCGATGGCCACGGCTCACGAGCCGTGGCCATTTTTCTGTGCCCGCCGGACCTGTCGCACTGCCGGAAAACCGCTGGTCACCGCGCCTGCGGCGGCGCGCTGCCGCCGGGCCCGGCCGCGGGCGGCGGAGCGCGGGCGGCACGGGCCGGGACGTGGCCGCCCCCGGGGAGCATGCCCGACAATGACGGTCATGACGGCCCCCCACACCCTGTCTCTTATAC